>NZ_KI421426.1:0-24716 GCF_000472285.1 Desulfuromonas sp. TF | reverse complement strand
CGGCAAGCTGATCCTGCAGATGGCCGGCTGCGTCGGCAACGACAACGGCCGCTGCAACGCCTGCAACACCGGCCTGTGTCCGGTGGGGATCACCACCCAGGAGCCCCCGCTGGTGCACCGCCTCGATCCCGAGAAGGTGGCCCAGAACATCGTCAACTACTTCCTGGCCATGGACACCGAGTTCAAGAAGCTCATGGCCCCGATCGGGAACTCCTCCCTTCCCGTCGGCCGCTCCGACGCCCTGGTCTCCGTCGACAAGTCGGTTGCCGAGAGGTTGCAGATTCAGTACGTATGTTAAAAGGCGGTGAGGTGTCAGGAGTGAGGAGTGAGGCGTAAAGGCCCTTGCTCCTCACCCCTCACCCCTCACTCCTCACAGGAGTTAATATGCCAGCTCAAATCATCGGCTTTGACGACAATAATAAGCGCATCTCCACCCAGCAGCTCCTGCAGAAGATCTATGCGGCGCTGGAAGCCGGAGAGACGGAATTCGAGGTCCTCTCCTCCGGGCACCACAACATCGGCGGCCCCCTGTGGACCGAAACGGGCGCACCCCTGCGCTTCAGGGTCAAGAACCCCGGCCAGCGCGTCGGCTCCTTCGCCCTCGACGGCACCGAAATCATCGTCGAGGGGAGCGCCCCGGCCGACGCCGGATGGCTCAACGCCGGCGCCACCCTGGTGATCAAGGGGGACGGCGGCGACACCACCGCCCACTGCGCGGCGGCGGGGAAGATCTACGTGGCCGGACGGGTCGGCACCCGCAGCGGATCGCTGATGAAGCACGACCCCGCCTACGAGCCGCCGGAGTTCTGGATCCTGAAGAATACCGGCTCCTTCTCCTTCGAGTTCATGGGCGGCGGCATCGGCGTCGTCTGCGGCGTCGGCTGCGACGGTCTCGACTCGATCCTCGGCGACCGGGGCTGCGCCGGCATGGTCGGCGGAACCATCTACGTGCGCGGTCCGGTGCAGGGCCTCTCCGAAGACGTCTGGCTGCTGGATCTCGACGAGGCCGACCGGCTCTTTCTGCAGGAGGGAATGCCCGTCTTCCTGGACAAGATCGAGCGGCCGCATCTGCTGGGCGAGCTCACCGACTTCTCCCGGTGGCGCAAGATCGTCGCCAAGACCATGAGGGAGCGCCAGGTCCACAGCCGCCCCACCATGCGCGAGTTCCGCCTGAACAAGTGGGTCGAAGGGGGGATCTTCGGCGAATTGGTCAGGGACGACTACAACGCCGTCGCGGGCCTGGTCAACGCCGGCGACGACCGCCTCAAGGTCCCCCACTGGCAGGACAAGCGCTACGCCGCCCCCTGCGAGTCGGCCTGCCCCTCGGCCATCCCGACCCAGGACCGCATCAACCTGCTGCGCCAGGGAAAGGTCAAGGAGGCCCTGGAGCTGGTCCTTAAATACTCCCCCTTCCCCGGCTCGGTCTGCGGCGAGGTCTGCCCCAACCTGTGCATGGACGCCTGCACCCGCCAGTTCCTCGACCATCCGGTGGCGATGAAGGAACTCGGCCGCCTCTCCCTGGAGGCCGGCTCCCCGCAGCCCAAAGCCGCGACCGGCAAGAAGGTGGCGGTCATCGGCGGCGGCCCCGGCGGCCTCTCCGCCGCCTGGCAGCTGCAGCTGATGGGGCACAAGGTCACCGTCTACGAGGCCGACGACGAGGTGGGCGGCAAGCTCACCCAGGTCATCCCCGACGAGCGCCTCCCCCGGCAGATCCTCCACACGGAGATCGACCGGATCAAGGAGCTCGGCGTCCGGATCGAGGCGGGGCACAAGGTGACCGCCCGCGAATTCAGCACCATCCGCGAGGCCAACCACGCCGTGGTCATCGCCAGCGGCGCCCACAACCCGGTGGTCATCCCCTTCCAGGGGCACGAGCGCCTGGTCAAGGGGCTCGACTTCCTCAAGGAGGTCAACGCCGGCAAAAACCCGAAGGTCGGCGAAAGGGTCGTCGTCATCGGCGCCGGCAACGCCGGCATGGACGTGTGCCTCGGCGCCTACGCCATGGGAGCGAAGAAGGTCACCGCCATCGACGTGCAGCGGCCGGCCGCCTTCCAGAAGGAGATCGACCATCACAAGGCCCTGGGCGGCGAGGTCATCTGGCCCTTCTTCACCGAGAAGATCGACGAAAAAGGGGTGCACGGCAAGGACGGCCGCTTCATCGAGGCCGACACCGTGATCATCTCCATCGGCGAGCGCCCCGACCTCTCCTACGTCCCCCGCGAGTGGCTCACCGACCGCGGCATGATGGACGTGGACGGCTGCTGGCAGTCGGCCCACGCCCCCGGCGTCTTCGCCATCGGCGACGCCATCGCCCCCGGGCTCCTCACCCACGCCATCGGCCACGGCCGCGAAGCCGCCGAGTACATCGACACCTTCCTCTCTGGCGGCGAGCTGGTGGCGAAGAAGAAGCTGGAGATGATTCCCCAGAAGTGCCTCAGCAAGGAGCTCTTCCGCCCGAAGAACCGCGGCCGCTTCTGCGTCACCGACGCCAAGGACGAAGCCAACCGCTGCCTCTCCTGCGGCACCTGCCGGGACTGCTCCATGTGCCTGGAGGCCTGCCCCGAGGGGGCGATCCGCCGCATCGAGAAGGCGAACGGCGCCTACGAGTACGTCTCCGACGACCATCTCTGCATCGGCTGCGGGATCTGCGCGGGGATTTGTCCTTGTGGGGTTTGGGGGATGGAGCAGGTGGTTTAAGCTGGTTTTTTTGCTTGATGAGTGGAAAGGGCCAAACCTTGATGGGTTTGGCCCTTTTTCATTTAAGAGGAATGTCCCTTCCGAGTGGACAGGTTGGATGGAATCGGCTAAAGATTGACAATCCTATTGACGGAGAAATTGGATTTATCTGGAAAAGTTTCAGTTATTCTCAAGGCTTAACTAAAACTTAGATTGACGTTAATATTGACGCTAGACTCACCAATCCAAACGCCTCAATGATTTTTTTACACCAAACCAGCAAGTTGGGCAACACTCCACCACTCCCCGCCCGAGCATGTTGGCGGCCCCCGTTTTTAGCTACAACCCACAAAGGCCTGGTTGATTTTTGCAAATTCTTTCTGGAAATCTGCCTCGATCAGATCGACTACATGCATCAATTGCTGGCACTCGATACGTTCCATAGGATTACCGGCTATGTCCGGATGAGGGCCGAAAAGATCATACAGGCGCCAACAGCCAAGCACACGGGCATGAAAGTCGAAGCGGGAAAGGTTCTCCAGGAGGCTCTCTTGCGGGGTGAAATGACCAGAGGAGATGCCGCGAGCGCCTCAGGCCTGGGCCGATCGGGCCGTGATGTTCTGGCCCAACTCTTGGAAGAAGGATTGCTGGTTTCCAGCATGCCCAAGGGACCGGTAAGGATCAATTTCCCAACCCACATCTCGCCTTACCTGTTCCCCGACCTCTATCCGGCCCACATGTTGCCGTGAATTCGAGAACGGCGCCTGCGAGTACGTCTCCGACGACCATCTCTGCATCGGGTGCGGCGTCTGCGCGGGGATTTGTCCTTGCGGGGTTTGGGGGAGGGTTTGGCCCTTTTTCTGTTGGTGAGGATTGCCCTCTCAAAGAGAGCAGCAATTCTGTCCCCAGTCTTCCGTCATCGACATGCTTTCGATTTTCACTCTGGAGTTCCACGCAGGGATAGGCTAAACTGCGATTGAACGCGATATTAAGATGTTGCGCAGGAGGAGTGAGATCACCATGGGCGTAGCGCTTCCTTAGATCTGTCCCCTTTTCACCCCTCATTGCCCTCGCCCCTCAAAAAATAGCAATTTCGGAGGGAAAATCTCCTGATTGAGGTTTTTCTTTACATGGTCAGTGTCTCTTGCTAGAATTTCATTTTTTTTACGCGATTTAAGTCTGGATTGAAAAAATGGGGGAAGTCGTGAGTCACAAAAGTCTTGCAATAAACCGAGACCGGATCAAACCTACGCTGGAAGGCTATTCTGAATTTGCCACCATCACTGGGCCCAGGTCCACAGGGAAGTTTGAGGAGTACATAATAAAAACCCCCGGTCAGCCAGACGCGCTACTGCATATATATTTTCTCAAAGATGGTGCCACCACGATAAATCCCAAGGTCGGAAAGAACCAAAAAACATCACATGAATTAGCAGACCTAATTAAAGAAAAGTGTTCCGTTAGAGAAACAAATAGGGGTAACCTTTCCCTAAAAAACGTCTCTAAAGACAATTTTAATATTATGCTCGATTTCGTCAAAGACGAATGTGAGGCAAAAATAGAATCAATAATAGATTTGGCACATGGTCAACAGTTCAAAATTCGGGGCAGACAAAACGACGTTCTTTCCATTAACTACTTTAATAATGGTTCACTCTCTATTCAAGGAAAGCCCCTCCTTATTTATACTGAAGTAATCGAAATTCTGTGCGAGCTGTTGCCATATAAAGACATTGTTGCCTCCCAACTGCGGGTTATCGACACAGATATTTCCGAGGCTGAAGTTACTGACGAACTTGAGGCAAAGATACCTAATGCACACCCATTTCTCGGCAGCAAGGTAAAGGCAATTCTCGCCCCAGCCTTAGCATACCAGAGGGTTGCTATTGAATTTTCCGATTATACATCTATGACTTTTCCTGCACTTAAGGGGCTGGAGGGCTATCTCAAACTGTTGTTTCTCGAGCATAATATCACAATATCCAGAGAGGGATTTGGTGACCGCTTTAGGGGCGATCCATCCCAACTGGTGCCGGATACTCAGCAAATTATTAGCTGCGACAAAACTTGCCGAGCCATTGAGAAGGTGTATGATTACTTTAGGAAACAGCGACATGGCCTCTTTCATGTTGATGGAACTCCTGCAACTACCCGGATAATCAAGAACCGCCTTGAAGCAGATCAGATCATTAATGATTCGCTCGCTCTGATAGAAGAAACCTACACTTCTATTAAATCATAAAGAGATTTAACATGAGCAAGGCATACAACTTAAAAAAGATTTCCGATCCTGAGTGTAAATATATTGTTTTCTCTATTGATTATCATCGAATAGAGGACTACATTACTGACCTTGCAAAGGAACTTACAAGCAAGTCATTTTCTGGTCTTGTTATCTTCGACTTACTTTTAAGCAATGGGCTCAGCTCTGATCGGTATGTAAAGGCACACTTCGATGGCAATAAATTTTTATTGCAAACTATGCAACCACTGGACAAAGTTGATGATAAGATCGTAAAGTTATCTTCGAATTTCTATATAAAGAAACCTGAATACCTAGAAAGAAGTATTCTTTCTCGAACCCAAAAGTTTCTGATTCGAAGGGAATTGTCTACACAATAAACCGGTAATAAGACATTCTTGGACTCACCGTCGCCTAGCGACTTGCTTTCTCCAAATTGCAGAAGGCCCTTTTTTTAGGCACGCACCTCTCTTTGTCATTAAGCCAGGTTAGTTAATCAAGGGTCTGACAGACATCCTAACCTCTGTTTAGAATAACAAGTCTCCTCTTTTACTTGCTCCATTTTTTCCCAACAGCCGAATCCATATTAACCTCAGTCAAAATCCATGTGAACAAAAAAAGAGACCCAGAATTTAAAGGGTTACAAGATAGCGGACTGTGCACTTCATTATTGAAGAAGCCCTAATTGTATACCCTTTTCTGTTACTGCAGTCACTTCGACCTTGATGCTGTCTCCCTGCCTGAATCTTTCACGAAAACTCCCCCTGATGTCATGGGGGAGTTTGCTTTTGTGAAGCAAGCCGTCCGTTTGTTTCCCAATCCGTACGAATATGCCAAAATCAACGACATTTTTAACAGTACCAACGTAAGTCTGGCCCACACCTTCATCTGCAATACGCTGCCTAACTGATGTGACAGTTATGTTTTCAGCCGCAAGATTTCCATCAAAACCTGTCATAGCGTAAAATTCGACAGTAGCGCCCATCAACTCAGCAATATTCCTGGATTTATTCATGAAGTTTTTTCGATGAAAACTAATGATTCTTTCCTGCGTATCTTTGATTTTCCCAACTTTCCCATTATTGTGAACAAAAACTATCTCTCCACAAATTTTAGGGACGCCTCTGTATCTCTCATTTGCCCAAAAGGTCTTTGCCTCCCTTAAATATTTACCGGTGTTTCCTATAAGATCTAGATCGATACCGTAGTGTATAAACATTCTGGCATAGGAATCTTTTACGCGCCATTGCTGGTCTTTGATTGTTGCAGCTATCAATTCAGCCAGGATTCTTCCCTCATCAATCCGTTCAAGCTTATTAAGTATTTTTATTTGCAAGATATAAAGATTAATCATATATTGTGGTTCATTGCTGCTAAAAGTTGCACTTACCGCATATTCCCATGCTTTAACATAATCTCCTTGATCACAATACAGTTCTGACAAATCCTTATAAATGAACCATTTATCGCTTCCTTTTTTCGTAGACAAAATACTTTCAAACTGGTCTTTGCTCTCTTCAAAATTGCCTAATCTTTCATTACATATAGCTATCCTCATATGGAACCACAAATCGTTGTCATAATGGAATTTATTTAATCTATTCAAAGCCTCTTCACATAAGAGCTTACAGGATGAATAATGCTCCATTTTTAGAAGAGCCTTCGTTTTCACCGCATAATATTTCTCTAAATCTGAAGCTAACTCAACCCAACCTCGGTCTTCAGTATTAATGCTATGATTTAAGTCAGATAGATAGTTGACATTCAAGGAATCAAGTAGGTCATTAATCCTGTTTGCATTGAATTGATTCTCAGAATGTGCATCTATTAATTTGAGAATTGATATTGTCGTTGGGCACGGGTATGAAGCATCTTGCTTCAAATTTTTTTGAGGTGACAATTTCACTAAGGAAACTATCAGTTCTTCATGACTTAGTATTTCACTTTTAGGGAGATTTTTAATACAAAGGTCATAAACCAACCAAGCAAAAAGTCCATTTATTTTTTCGTTATTATATCTATTAACAAGTTCCATTGCCCACTCAAGATCGTCGCAAGATGCTGCTCGCAAGGCCTTTATGGAAAAGAAGGCATCCCATTCGTTGAAATCATTTGGAAACTCATTCCACAGCCTGCGATATATGGCAACTGCAGCAGTTGGGTTTGATTCAATCAAATCTTTTGCTCTTTTTTCTAGGTCATACTTCGATTCCATTTGGCACCAGACTATAAGTGTAGAGTTTGATTTGGCAGTTTCTATCCGTGATAATTCATTGGGCTCCAGATTTTTCGAACCTTAACTAAGTCCAAGGTAACAAAACCACCTTAGGTGTCAAGAAAAAAATTACTAGATGTTGTACTAAGACCCTCAGGCTATCCACAATATATAGTTGGACAGGCCGTGGACCAAGTTCGGGGGAAACATACCTAATACAGGGGGACAAACGGGGACGTTCTTAAAACGTTGAGCAACTGCATAAGAAAAAGGGGCCAAGCTACTTTTCCGATAAGTAGCTGGCCCCTTTTTCAGCCTCGGTTCCGGTATAGGTTCCGGTATGGGGTCCCTGGAACTATCCCCGGGGGGGGCGGCCTCCCCGGACGGTTCGCTTCTCCCCCCTTCTTCCTCTATGATCTCTTCTTCAATTCTCCCTTCCTCTATCGGCTCGATGGTCTCCCCGGCCGGATCGACCCCGATTTCGGACGTCCCCTCCTCGAATACTTCATCTTCGCCGCCCCCAGAGGCCGCATCCTCTGCCTCCGTCATGGGCGGGGGGCTCGGAGGGGCCAGGCCGAGCAGGACGGGCAGTTCCTCCAGCGCGCCGGCATACTGGCTTTGATCGAGGATGTTTCGTCCCTCCAGCAATTTCAGCAGGCGGGCGGCGCGCCGCTGAACCTTCTGCGGCTTGAGCTGGGGGTTGTAGGCGACCCGTGGCCCGGGGAGGATGGCGGCGAGCAGGGAGCACTCGGCGGGACTCATTTCCTCCGGGGTTTTCCCGAAAAAGTGGCGGGACCCGTGCCCCACGCCGTGGACCATGGGTCCCAGTTCGACCACGTTGAGGTAAAGCTCCAGTATCCGCCCCTTGCTCAGCTCCTGTTCCATCTCGCGGGCGAGGAGGAACTCCCGCAACTTGCGCCAAAGGGATTTCTCCCGCGAAAGGAAAACGTTCTTGGCCAACTGCTGGGTGATGGTCGAGGCGCCTCGCGCCATGCGCTTCTGCTCCAGGTTGTACTTGAGCGCCTCGCGCAGGGCGGGGACATCGACCCCCTGGTGTTCGTAGAAGCCGGCGTCCTCTGCGACGATGACCGCCCACTTCATCTCCTCCGGAATGGACTCCAGAGGGGTCCAGTAACGGTTCCGCGGACCGAGGAGGAAGGGGTGCTCTCCGCCCTGCCAATCGCGGACCTCGATTGTCAGGGTGGCCCGGCGCTCCTTGAGAGGGATAACGTCGGGAAGAGTCCAGAACACCAGGGCGAGCGCGGCGCCGAGCAGAGACACCGAGAGCGCGGTGAGCGCTAGAAGCCGGCGCAGATACAGCCGGCGGCGCTCAGGGGAGAGGATGTGTTTTATCGAATATTGCAACAGCTTGCCTTAACCCCCAGTTCTACGAGAAATACTTGTCTAATCCCAGATGCCCATGCAACTCCCGGAAGTCCTTCGGACCCAACTGGAAAAACAGCCGCAGGTAATAAAAGCCCTCGAAGGGGAGCGCGTAGCGCGCCAGGCCTGGTTCGGTGCAGGCGGCGCACTCGGGGAAACGCCCGACGCCCCGACGGAAACGGGCCGCCCGGTGGCTGGACATCAGCGTTTCCAGTGGCATCGTCCTG
This sequence comes from Desulfuromonas sp. TF, assembly GCF_000472285.1. Taxonomy (NCBI): domain Bacteria; kingdom Pseudomonadati; phylum Thermodesulfobacteriota; class Desulfuromonadia; order Desulfuromonadales; family Desulfuromonadaceae; genus Desulfuromonas; species Desulfuromonas sp. TF. Next base: position 15,973 of record NZ_KI421426.1, on the reverse strand, counting down.
ACATTGCCCACCACCTCCTCCCGCAAGGGGCAGGGAGAGAGATCGCCATTGCTGCGCAGGAAGTAATAGTTGAAGCCGGCCGTGCAGGGCTTCTTCATCCGGCCTTCCTCCAGGTAGTGCAGCAGCTCCCGGCGGTAGTAGGACCATCGGAACCGGGGGCTTTGATAGAAGCGGCGCAGGGCTTCCCGGTCCTCGGGGGAGAGGGACAGGGTCTCGCCCAGGTCGAGGTTGGCGTAGCGGGCGGGGGTCAGGATGTAGGGGGAGACGATGGTAAACATCCGGTGCCTGTCGGCAAAGCGGGCGATCTCCTCCAGTTCACCCGCATTGTGCCGGGTGACCGTGGTCTTGGCGCCGAGCACCAGGCCCGGATGATCTTCCCGAAGGGCTGCAAGCCCCCGGATGGTCGCCTCGAGTTTTTCCCACCCCCCCGGGAAGCCCCGGATGCGGTCGTGCAGAGGGCCGACGGCGTCGAGGCCGAAGGCGAAGACCAGGCCGATCCCTTGTCGCTCAAGGGCGGGGAGGAGCGCCTTCACGTCGGTCAGGATGAGGTCGGTGAGGAAGCCGTTGGTCGTGACGGCGATGGAGGAGAGGCGGGGAAAGCGGTCGGGCTTGAGGCAACAGATGCCCTCGAAAATTTCGACCAGATCCCGGCGCAGAAACGGCTCGCCGCCGGTGACGTCCAGCTCCCGCAGGTCGCCGAGCATGGGCGAGGCGAAGACCTCCAGCCACTCGCCGGCGGAGAGTTCGGGCAGGTCGCGGGGCGTCTGCCAGATGTTGCACATCAGACAGCGGGCGATGCAGCGGCGGGTGAGCTCCAGGCTCAGGGCCTGGGGCCGGGCGGCGGCGCCGGTCAGTTTCAGGCAGCGGAAGCGCAGTCCGCGGCAGGCGAGTCGGCCGAGGGACGGCGGGCGCTTGCCGCTCGATTTGACGGATTCGGTTGGCATTTGCCTCCCCGTTCTAAAAGTCCTTTTCGATCGCTCCATTATACCATCGTCAGACCTCACATGAGCCCGCGGTGCCCATGCCGCGGAAGACGGCACCACAGGCACAGCATTGACAATGTCGACATATCGAATTACAATTTGAAATACAATATGCAGACAAAGGAGGTTTCTCATGCCCGCTCTCAGCCTGCGCCTGCCGGAAGATCTGGATCATCGTCTCGAAGAGGAAGCCCGGCGCGAAGGCCTCCCCCGCTCCGAGGTCGCCCGCCAGGCCATCAGCGATTATCTCGCCCGCCGCGAACGCGAGCGCTTCATGTCCGAACTGGTGGCCGAAGCCCGGGCCGCCTACACCGACGAGGCCATGCGTCGCGAGGCCCTCGAAATGGCCGAAGATTTTCAGGAGGCGGACAACGAAGCCCTGGACAAGGCCGAGGGCCGCAAGCCGGGTGAGTCGGAGAGGGATGAAGAGAGGTGGTGGAAGTGAAGCGCCGCGGCGAAATCTGGGTGGCCAATCTGAACCCCGGCCGCGGGCGGGAGGTGGGCAAGATCCGGCCGGTGCTCGTCATCCAGGACGACGCCCTCACGTCCAGCGGCACGCCGATGGTCGTCATCCTCCCGCTGACCACCCGCGTTTATCCCTCCTTCAAGCGGTGGCGCATCACCATCGCCCCGCGCGACCGCCTGCTCAAACCCTGCCAGGTCGTCGTCGACCAGCCTCGCGCCCTGGATTTGGATCGCTTCGGCGACGGCCCCCTCACCACCCTCGCTCCCGAGGAGATGGCGGAGGTGGGAGTTCTGGGGACAGTATATTTAATTACGGGAGTTCTGGGGACAGTCCAAGCCAGTTTGCCTACTTTCCCCTTATGGCCAGAATCGCACGCGTCATTGCCCCATGCTATCCCCATCACGTCACCCAGCGCGGCAACCGCCGACAGGAGACCTTTTTCCGTGACGAAACGGAAAAAGGAACGGAAAAAGGGGACAGATTTTATTTTTAAAAAGACAAAAAAGCTAGATCTGTCCCCTTTTCTTGTCGGGAGCAGAGGGTCGAAAGCTCAAGTTCCCTCGCGCGGTTTTGGGGGGATGGAGCAGGTGGTGTAAGGCTGGATTTTCAGCTTGATAAACGGAAAGGGCCAAACCCGGATGGATTTGGCCCTTTTTCTTTCGACCTGCGAGCAGCCCCTGACTAGCGGCGGTTGCCCATCACCCGCAGCAGCATCAGGAAGAGGTTGATGAAGTCGAGGTAGAGGCGCAGGGCGCCGAGGATGGCCTCCTTCTGCCGCGACTCGCCGTCGGCGAAGCCGGCCTGGCCGATCATCTTGAGCTTCTGGGTGTCGTAGGCGGTCAGGCCGACGAAGACGAAGACGCCGATGTAGCTCGTCACCCAGTAGATCATCTCGCTCTGGAGGAAGATGTTGACCACCGAGGCGATGACGATGCCGATCAGCCCCATGAAGAAGAAGCTGCCCCAGCCGGTCAGGTCGCGCTTGGTGGCCATGCCGTAGAGGCTCATGGCGGGAAAGGTGCCGGCGGCGACGAAGAAGGTGCTGGCGATGGACCCGCGGGTGTAGACCATGAAGATGGCGGAGAAGGTCACCCCGCTGAGCGCCGAGTAGAGCAGGAACATCAGGGTGGCGGTGGCGGCGCTGATGCGCTGTATGGCGGCCGACAGGGCGATCACCAGCCCGAGTTCGGCGATGATCAGGCCGTAGAAGACCATCCTGTTGCCGAAGATCAGGTCGAGCATCGACTGGCTGGAGAGGGTGAAGAGCGCCACCAGGGCGGTGAGGCCGAGACCGGCGGTCATCCAGCCGTAGACGCGGGGAAAGAAGCTGGCGGCGACGGCCCCTGCCGGGGCGCTGGAGAGGACGTTTTCCCTGTTGAACATGAGTGTCGGAGTTCCCTTCTTTGGATGTGAGTTTCGGATTCGGAGACGGATTATAGCAGATTGCGGTGCGCGGGGGATCGGGGATCGGCAAGATAAAGGGGACAGGCTACTTTTTCGATAAGTAGGCCTGTCCCCTTTTTGGCCCTCTCTTCTGGGCAACCCAGGGAAGTCGTACCCTCTCCTTCGGCCAGCAGCAGACTCGCCCAGCTGGCAGGGAGATAACGCTAAACAGCGTTTGGCTGCGATTTTTAACGATTTTTTCCCATTCTGTCTACGTTTCAACCATCTGGAATTCTGGACAGTCTGGCGCCTAACCCTGTTATAAAAATACCCTTTATAGTAAAATATCACACATAGTTCTTGCAGTTATGCCCGTTGATTGGTATCCTTTAGATCGGTTTTTAGGACACATGAACCTCTCTCGCCAAGGAGACCGAGAATGAAGCCGTTCTTCCTCTTGCTAGTCCTGGTCGTATCCGGGATACTCTTCGGAATCCTCTTCCACCCCTTCGGGTGCGTCCAGGTCCTGTACCAGCGTCTGCATCGCGCCCCTGCCCGTTTGATGGAGATGCGGCGGAACAGACTCCCGGCGGCCGGCCTGTTCGGTTCGTTCAGACACCCCCGTGCAGACGAGGCTTGGAACCCTGCTAGGCAGTTCTGACTGGTCCCCCCCTGGCCCTGCCCGTCCAGAACCAGGCGGAGAAAAGCAGAAAAAGGGGACACCTTCCCTTCTTGCCTCTGGTGCTGAAGATCAAAATTTCTGCCTCAACGCCGTAGGCAACCGGGCGAGAGGTTGCAACGACCAGTTCAGCAGTTCGCCGACTGATCGAACGCGCTCGGGTCGATGCAGGTCTTCGGGAGAAGCTGATGGCTATCAGAGTGCTTATCTTGCAATCATGACCCCGTTTGTGACCGGAGGCGGGATTCCCCCATCTCAAATAGGGGGTTGCCCCCCATTGTAGTTCGAACGCTCCCCCCGCTAGGATGAAAATGGAATAGATTTTCCTGGTCTTGGTCCATTTATGATTTGCCGGAGCAGCTTCCGGTGAACGGTGGGAGATGACATGCTCAAGAAGTTCCGGACACGCCTGGCTACCCTCTCGTTCGCGCTGGCTGCAATCCTGGTTTGCCCCCTGCCGGCATCATCCCACGTCAAATGGTTCGTCCGGGAGGATTCCGAGCACCCGGTTGCCATCAGCCTCTTTTCCCTGAGCGAACCGGCCGTCCAGATCTGGGTGCTCATCATCCTGGCCTGCATCACGGTTGCCCTCCTTCTGGACCGCTACCTCCCCCGCCCCCCCGAAAGGATGTCGGCTTTTTTCTGGCAGAGACGGCAGCAAGTTCTCCATCTGTTTCAGGTGATGGTCGGCCTGGCCCTTCTGCTGACCGCTTTCAAGGGAGCTGTCCTGGCCCCCCATCTCGCCGAGCCCGGCCGGATCGGCCTGCTGCTCCGGTTTGTCGAAGGGGGTATAGGCCTTCTGTTTATCGCCAACACGGGGGTCCGGCTGGGAGCCTGCCTGATGGTCGGTCTGTTTCTGGCGAGCACCGCGCTGTTCGGTTGGGTCTCCTCGCTGGAATACTTCAATTTTCTGGGCATAGCCCTGTTTTTGCTGCTTGCCTCGCTTTCCGCCAGCGGCCCGGCCCACCGGTTAAAACCCTACGCGCTGCCGGTCCTTAGAATTCATACCGGGATTGCCCTCGGAGTGCTGGCCTGGACCGAAAAACTGATCGATCCGAATCTGGCGGTCCGGTTTCTGGAAAAAACTCAGATCAATTTCATGAAGGCCCTCGGGATCGACCTCTTTTCCGACCGGATCTTTGTCCTCTGCGCCGGTTGTACCGAGTTGATTTTCGCCATCATCTTCGCCCTGGGACTGATCACGAAGGTCAACACTTTGGCCGTGGCCGGGTTTCTGGTCTCCAGCAACCTCTACTTTTTCCTGGTCGGCAAGACCGATGAGGCCTTTCTGGAGCTGACCGGACATCTGCCCCTGGTTGCGATCGCCATCCTGCTGGTTCTCTACGGCGGCGGCAAAAGGCTTTGCCTGACCAACCTGATTTTCCGCCGGAGCAGGGCTGGAGTCGCCGGCGGCAATCCCCGGGACGAGAGCCCTGATTTTCCCTGACCCCTCCCCCGGCAGCCGACAGTAGGAAAAATTAGCTCGTGCGCCACCCTGCCAAAGAAAAAGGGGACAGCAACTTTTTCAAGGAAGATGTCCCCTTCTCTGCCCCGATGCTCCACTGATGGCCCTGGAGATCTGACAATTCAAGGGCGTAAGGTGAAAGCGCCTTTCTATTCGGACATCGCTTCGCCCGAACCACCCATTTCCTGGGGAACATCCTTAAATTTCGGCAGTCCGTCCTTCATCGGCAGGACCGTTTCCTGATAGTTGACATGGACAGCGGGGTTGAACGGAAAATCCGGTATGGTTGCGGCATAAACGTCAATGAGCTTCCATTCCGGATGGTCGGTGAACAGGTGTCCCCCGCAGGTCGCGCACCACTTGCGGAAGCTTTTCGGGCTCTTGTTGTAGGTGCGGATTTCGTCCTCCCCCTGGAGGACCTTGACCGCCTCGGGATTCCACAGAGTGAAGGCGTTGACCGGCCCCGCCGACCAGAGTCGGCAGTCGCTGCAGTGACAATAGCCCATAGCAGCCGGTTCACCGGTGACCGTAAACTGCACCCCACCGCAAAAGCAACTTCCCTTGTACCTATTTTCGCTGGACATATAGGTCGCCTCCCAAGAACGATTCGAGATGGGGCTTTTCTTGTCAACTATACGCCCTCGCTACGCACCTGCAAGTCCGGAAACTGTTCGTGGTACGTCTGGAGTCGGCCGGGCAAGGACGGTTCCTCCTCAGCCGCCTTCCGACTCCGCCCTTCCCTTTTCCAGGGGGAGTGCGCCCTTTGTCACAAGTTCGACGCCCGAAACGGCACGTGCTCGGTGGCAAGCGGTCCGGAAAAGTAAGATCATCGGCCGGATCGCCGAACAAAGGGGAGAATCAAGGCAAGACAAAGGGGACCAGCTACTTTTCCGATTTGCAACCACGGGAATCGGATCTCCTGCCGGTGTAAAATAGAGACAGGAAAAGACAGACAAGGCGTCTCTCCCGGAGAGACCCCTGTCGGGAAAGGAGGCAAGTCATGGGACGCAAATACATCGACTGCAGGGAGCAGCCCAGCGAGAGCAAATGCACGGTGGCCTTGGCGGCGGACACCGAGGAGGAACTCCTCGAAGCGGCCGTGCAGCACGCCGTGACGGTCCACGGGATCGAGGACTCGCCCGCATTCAGGGATGAGCTGCGCAAGGGATTCAAGGAAGGAACGCCTACCCGGTAGCTGGAGACTCACCGGAGAGGGGCAGAAGGGTCAGGCCACGCGGTTTGGCCCTTTTTCTTCTTCCTGTCACGGGGAAAACCGAAGCAGGACCGTCGAGGCGGCAGCGGCCGTCCCTACATCGCCAGGACGGAGACGTCCAGCTCCTCGACAAGGCGGTTCGCGGTCGCCTCGATGCGGTAGGTCGAGCCGTCCCGCCACCCCTGGCCGAAACCCAGACGGATGGCCGACTTTCCCCTCCCCGGCTGGTCGTCGATAGCCACCTCTCCCCCCTGGTAGCCGACCCGGACCTTGACCTTGCCTGACTGGGCCTTCAGGACGATGGTGCGGAACTCACCTTCACGCAAATCGAGCGACTGGGAGGCGATCGGGTAGCTCTTGCCCTTTATCCGGACAATCCCCTTGAGGAAGGTGATTTTGATCCGGACCGGCGGCGTTGAGACCGCCGGAGGCACGACCACCTGCGGTCTCTCGGGGCGCGGTCTCTCGACGATGACGACCGCTGGTTTTTCGGGCTGCGGCGCCCGCGGCCGGACGACGATGACCGGCGGAGGCCTCCGGGCCTGGCGGTCGCGGGGCGGATCCCCCAGAACCTGTACCGTGACGTTCACGCCACGCAGCTCCAGGGGCCCCTTGGCGCCGAGGTTGGCATAGGTTTTCCCCTCCTCCCAGAGCTCCTCATAAACCAGCCGGGCGGCACGGGATCGCTTGGCGCCCGGACTGTCGTCGAGCAGAAGGATGCTGCCGTCGTAGCTGGCGACCATGGTCGCCCTCCGGCCGTCGCCATCGACGATCTCGACCCGTTTGGTCTCGCCGGCGGCGATTTTGAAGGCGACCGGCTGGTAGGCCCGGTGGGCTCCCTGGAACTTCAGCCGCCCCTCCCGAAGGGTCACCCGCAGCAGGTCGCCGTAGACCCCCTCTCCCCGGTAGACGGCATCGACCCGCAGCTGTCGCTGGGGGGCGTCTTCGGCTTCGATGGCGAACTGACGCTCTCTTTCGATCTCCTTCAGCCTGGCACGCTCCTGCCTCTGCTGCAACAGGACCGCCTGGCGGGCCTGGTACGCCTCCATCGCCGCGATCCGTTCCTGCTCGCCCATGGCTTCCCAGCGTTCCTGCGGCACGCCGTAGATCGTGGCCGTGCAGCCGCTCAGGACGATCCAAATCACGAAAAGGCCGGAAACGATCATCCGCTTATTCATGGCATCTCCTCCTTGCTGCCGGAGCCCCCGCCCGGACATCGGACGGGGACGGACCGGAGCTGAAATCCGCATTCTCGGCGGAAAGAATAATGCAATTCCGGCACCAATGCACCGGACATCTGCCCCAACGGGGGCGATGTCGGGTCGCGGAGAAGCATCATCGGGGTCACGGCGGTTCACGACCTGCTATACTTCTGACCAGGACACGAAGTCAGAAGGAGGCGATCCCATGGCGGACAGAGCCATGCCCCCCTTTTTCCGGGCGAAGGGGGAAGGAAAGCACATCTGGTTTCTCGGCGGGCTTATGACGGTGAAGGCCTCCGGGGCGGAGACGGGCGGGGACCTGGCGGTGGTGGAGAACCTGCTTCCGGCGGGCTTCGCCACTCCCCTGCATGTGCACCGGGATGCTGACGAGCCGTACTACGTACTGGAGGGAGAGGTCACTTTCTACTGCGAGGGGGAAGCGTACCGGGCCGGGCCGGGGAGTTTTCTCTTTCTCCCCCGCGGCGTTCCCCACGCCTTCCGCGTTTCGGAAGCCGGGCCGGCCCGGCTGCTGATCCTCACTCTGCCGGGTGGATTCGAGGATTTTGTCGAGGATGCCGGTATTCCGGCCGGGCAGCCCGAACTTCCGCCGGCGACGCCCGTCGACCTTTCGGCTCTCCCGGAAACGGCAGCCCGGCACGGCATCGACATCCTGGGGCCGCCGCCGGACTGAGGCCGCAGCAACGAGGATACATCCTTTTCTGGTTATCTCTGCCTCAAGTCGTCATTTAAGGGGGGGGCAAATCTTGACATTCGCCTTACGTCAATTGACCAAAAACATAAGTCTGCCTTAGCCCCTCGACAATTGCCCGCTATCCTAGAGTGCTTATCTTGCAATCCTGACCCTTTGACCTTTGAAAATTAGCTTGCAACCACTCCCGCCCCCCCGATAAACTGCCTGAGCATCGGGTTGGGGCAGATCGGGATGTGACCTCCCAAGTCGAAAAAACGGTAAAATGAAAGGGAGGATTATCAATGGATGCTGTAGAGAAAGTTTTAGAGATCATGCGCGCCGAAGCCCAACCGCTCAATGCCGGAAAAATCGCCGAACTGGGAGGCCTTGAACGGAAGGATGTCGACAAAGCAATGGTGCAATTGAAAAAAGAAGGAAAGATCGTTTCACCCAAGCGTTGTTATTGGACCCCGGCATAAGGATTACTGTGCATCGCGAAATTCCCCGCCGCCGCATCGCTGTGCGAGAGAATGGGTCAATTGAAAGAGAATGATCATGAATAAGCTCCCTGCTGTCATCTATTCGGCAGAGATCAAGCCCGAATGGCTGGATTACAACGGCCATATGAATGTTGCCTATTATGTCCTGGTCTTCGATCTTGCTGTTGAAGAGTTGCTCCTTTCCATCGGCCTGGGTGAGGAGAGCGCAAAAGAGACCGGCATATCCACAATGGCGCTGGAGAGCCATATCACCTATGATCGAGAGGTCACTCTTGGACAGGAGGTGGAATTCCGGGTGCAGCTACTCGATTACGACCACAAGCGCATACACCTCTATCTGGAAATGCACGTCAAGGGAAGCGGCGGCTACCTTGCTTCCACGCTGGAACAGTTAAGCATGTGCGTGGACCTGAATGAACGTAGGTCGGCATCCTTCCCGGATGGAGTGTTGGAGAAGATCGAGGTCCTTGCCCAAGCACAATCACACTTGAAACGACCGGAAAACATTGGCCGTAAAATCGGTATTCGCAAGCAGCCGAAGGTGGCTGGCTCAGGAGACAGGCAGCTGCACATTGACGGAAGTAGCTAAGGCAACCGGGCAGGAGGTAGCAACGACCAGTTCCGCAGTTCGCCGATTAATGGAGCGCGCCCGGGTCGATGCAGATCTTCGGGAGAAGCTGATGGCTATCAGAGTACTTACCTTGCATAGCTTACCGTTTAGGAAACAGTCAATCCGGAGCCCGCGTGTCCAAACCCGTCACACCGGCCAAGGCGGTCCGTGACCGGCCATCCCATGCTTTGATAACGCTGAAGCTTCCATCCGTTTCCAGAACGACCGCTGCGACCATCTCAACTGCCGCAATCCCCTAGCCGCGCAATGCGGCGCGGACCTCCTCCTCGGTTACCCTCTCCCGAAGCATGGTTTTCTGCTGAGGAGCTTCGAAGGGACATTGTTTGCTTGTTTGCTAAAGCGATGAACATCGAGTCTTATGTGGGGGTCAGGCATGCGTCAATGCAATTTTAGGAATATGCCGAAATGCATTGACGCATGTCTCCATGACTGCCTGCATCTTACATCCCCGCTGCCCCTCTCCAACAAAAAAGCCCGCCAAAAGCGGGCCTTTCCCATCTAAGCCGATTTCCGTCTGCGGCTGGCCCTGGCCCGCGGGTTGTAGTCGAGGCAGAGCTGCAGCCAATACTGCAGGTCCGCGTCTTCATCGATCCCTTCCAAATCGACGAAGACGAACCCCTTCATCGGCCGGCCGGTGAAATCCATCTCCCGCGCCCCCGGGCGACTCAAAGCCTGCTCGTAGAGCGCCGGGTCGATGCGAGCCATCAGCGTTTCGCCGACGACCCCGGCGCACATCTTGTCGTTGACCATGAAGCAGAGCCCGCCCATCATCTTCTTCTCGGCCGCCGTCACGTGCAGCTCGGCAAAGCCCTGGCGGATGCGGTCGGACAGGTGTTCATCATAAGCCATCGGATATCCGTTCAAGTACGGCCGGGTCGCCGGTCCGGATTGCGGGCCGCTTTGCGGTGACGCTTAATACTATAGCAACGATCGCGAAAACCACCATCCGGGCCGGCATGCGGCTTCAATCAGAACAGATAATTCCCTGAAGAGGGGAATTCCGGGTACATAACACCTATTCCAGGATGCCGCCCGGCCACTGCTCTTGCCACACATTGACAATGCCGACAAATCGAATTACAATTTGAAACACAATATGCAGACAAAGGAGGTTCCGATGCCCGCTCTCAGCCTGCGCCTGCCGGAAGACCTGGATCATCGTCTCGAAGAGGAAGCCCAGCGCGAAGGACTCCCCCGCTCCGAGGTCGCCCGCCAGGCCATCAGCGATTATCTCGGCCGCCGCGAACGCGAGCGCTTCATGTCCGAACTGGTGGCCGAAGCCCGGGCCGCCTACACCGATGAGGCCATGCGCCGCGAGGCCCTCGAAATGGCCGAAGATTTTCAGGAAGCGGACAACGAAGCCCTGGACAAGGCCGAGGGCCGCAAACCGGGTGAGTCGGAGAGGGATGAAGAGCGGTGGTGGAAGTGAAGCGCCGCGGCGAAATCTGGGTGGCCAATCTGAATCCCGGCCGCGGGCGGGAGGCGGGCAAGATCCGACCGGTGCTCGTCATCCAGAACGACGCCCTCACGGCCAGCGGCACGCCGATGGTCGTCATCCTCCCGCTGACCACCCGCGTGTATCCCTCCTTCAAGCGGTGGCGCATCACCATCGCCCCGCGCGACCGCCTGCTCAAACCCTGCCAGATCGTCGTCGACCAGCCTCGCTCCCTGGACGTCGACCGCTTCGGTGACGGTCCTCTAACCAGCCTCGCTCCCGAGGAAATGGCGGAGGTGGAAAAAAGTCTCAAGGGGGTCCTGGGACTTCTCTGATCCAGGTCGTTCGGGGGTCGGGCCAAGCCATTCGGGCCTGGCCTTTTTTCGCGCCGGAGATCTCCAAGAGACGTGCAGGCTCAGACCCGGCAAAGTATTCTATATGTCAGGCACGAAAAGGAGCATTTGCCTTGTGAGTATATGAAAAGTCGTATACATTGACCTCCTGCTGCGAAGAGGAGGTCAAGCGATGATACGGAAGATCAGCGGAGCGTTCACGGGAGGCGCACTGGGCGCACTGCTCGACAGCTTCAACATCTGGTGGATGGGAGTGGCCGGCGTCTCAGACTGGCTCGGCATCGGCATGAAGCCTGAGTTCGCCGCCCCCTGGGTCTACAAGCGGATGATCTGGGGTGGGATCTGGATGCTCCTGCTCCTTCTTCCGGTCTGGAAGGGGCGGATCGTGGCGCGGGGGATGCTCTTCAGCCTCGCCCCCTCGGCGATGATGCTGCTGGTGGTCCTTCCGTCGATGGGCAAGGGGCTCTTCGGTCTCGGCTTCGGCGCGATGATGCCGGTGGTGGTCGTGGTGCTCAACTTCATCTACGGGATCTTCGCCTCCTGGTGGTATTCGCAGACGAAGTAAAAACATAGTGTCCAATCACCTGGCGCTGTTCTTCCTTATTCTCTCCCCATCACCAGCCCGGCGGCGTAGAGCTGGGGATTCGGGATCGGACCAGGCCAGCAGGCCCTGTCAGGAGATTTATCTTGACAAAGCTTTTATGAAACTTCAAGACTGTGAGCATGGCAATATGTGCTTACAATCTGGTGCAAGTGATTCAACAAAGCGCGCCTGCGTGAATGCTGCGCTGATTCAGAGTGCGTTATTGTGAGGAGGCTGAAATGGTTCGCGCAAACTTAATCGTGCTTACATTGCTATTTTGTGCGGTGGCATTGCCTGCAGGAGCTGAGAAGAACCAGATCGTTGCCGGAGCGGGTCCGTCCACGGCAACAGCAAAAGCTTTCTTTTCCGCGTTTTCCCATTTGCCCGAGGCGGAGGGTTATAGTTTCATGGTCATGGAAGTTTCCGTCAAACACAAGGGCGGGATTGAAAATGCGAAAAAGTTCCTTTTCGGACGCACCGGTCGTCCTCTCACCGATGACGAGAAGAAACTGGGGAATGACGAGATCATTCTCGCCAAGGTGCCGATTGCTTTTGCCAAGGGACTCGAAGTTGACGTGAACACATTGAGCCTGGCGCAGGTCGAAGCCATTTTCACCCGCAAGATAAAGAACTGGAAAGAGGTCGGTGGGGCGGATGCGCCGATCCTGCTGGTCGGAAGGGAGCGGGGCGAGGCCTTGTCCCAGGTTCTTCAGGAAGATCTTGAATGGTTCAGGAAGGTGGAATTCGACCAGAAATTCAAAACGGACAATGAGGTGATGAACTTCCTCAAGTCGCCGCTGGGTCGACATGCGATCTCCTTTGGCGCCAAGTCGAACTTTTCCGAATTTAATCTGCTCGAAATGAGCGCCTTTTCCTCAGGAGTTAAGCTAGGGCTGGTCTACAATGTGAAAAACAGGAGTCACCCCCTCGTTGAAGCCGCGCGCCGCTTCGCCCAGAGCGCGGAATGGAACGAAAAGCTGGCCGGGTTGGAGATGCTCCCCGTCGGTGATTCGGGGAAGTAACGTTCAGGGAGAGGAAAACCTGATCCACCAATCAGAACGCCTTCGGTGCTCCCAGCCCGGAGGCGTTTTTTTCGATCGAGGAGCCCCGCTGAGGCCGGCCATCCTCGAAGATAGCTTACCGTTTAAGAAAACAGGCTTGATCCGAGAGCCGCCGTGACGATGAAGTCGAACGCGTTCCACTTCGACAGTGTCCGCTTGCCGGTGATGCGCAGAATGACGACGATCGCCAGATAAGCGAAGATCCCGACCACCAACGTCCGTGCCAGCACCTGAGCGCTCTCGATGAACATGTCGCAGCTACCTAAATAATGGGATGGGGATACTTTCCGCCGGATATTCTACGGTGCAGGACGCGGTCAGTCGAGCGCAGTCATCAGGCTAACTGCCAGCGCTGCCTCTCCCCTTTTCCCCACTCCTTTTCCTTAATTACTGGAAATACTTGTCTCCATTATACAAAGGCAAACTCCGTAAGCAGAGTTTTTCATGAACCTCGCGGATAAAGACCGCGCTCCCTCGCGTGGAGCCGTGACAGGCCCAACAGGATATCGATATTGGGCGTCGGCTCGCCCACCTTTTGCCCGATCTCGCGAACGGCGCTTACCAGGGCATCGAGTTCGACCGATCGACCCGCCTCTACATCCTGAAGCATGGAGGTTTTAAAAGCTCCCATCTCACGGGTCACCGCATTGCGTTCCTCACCGCTCTGGTGGATGGGGCACCCGATCTTTTCTCCGATTCGGGCTGCCTCCTGCATGACATCGAGACAGAAACGGTTGACCTGGGGGTCATCGAGTATTTTGTCGCACGTCGCACCCGTGATGGCCGAGACAGGGTTCATCGTCATGTTGCCCCACAACTTGAACCAGATTTCCGTCTGAATACTCTCCGAGACGACGATATCCATACCGGCCCGCGTCAGCAGAGCTGCGAGGGTTTTCAGACGCTCGGAAACACCCCCGCCCGGTTCGCCGATGATCAGCTTCTTCCCGAAGCCATGTTTGACGAATCCGGGTTCGAGCAGGGAAAAACTGCCATGGACCACACCTCCCACCACATGCCGGGTCGGAATCGAGGCCGCAATAAAGCCTTCAGGGTCGATAGACTCAAGCCGCATGCCGGCATGTCGGCCGCCGAACCCATCGAAGAACCACCACGGAACCCCGTTCATCGCGGTCAGTACGGTCGTGTCCGGCCCGACAAGGGGAGAAATTCCAGCGGCGACCTGAGAAAGGGCGGGAGCCTTCACGGCAATGATGACCAGATCCTGGACGCCCAAGGAGGCGGGATCGGCGGTCGCCTCAACAGATTCGGTGATCAACTCGCCGGCGGTCTTCAGCCGTAGGCCGTGCTCCCGCAGCGCTTTCAGAGTAACCCCACGCGCCACCGCACTCACCTGGCATCCCGCGCGCGCGAGCAACGCCCCGATGAACCCACCGACTGCTCCGGCACCGTAAATACATACTCTTCTCACGTCATCCTCCTCCCATTGTTTTGCTTTGCATTCACACCTTTTTGACGGGGATCTCAGGCTCCGAGCAATCGCCCCAGGAGATGACCAGATATAGTCCATAAAAGGACTGACCGTCAAGCGCGCATGTTTGGGATCGCCAAGATCCGGCCGGTGCTCGTCATCCAGGACGACGCCCTCACCGCCAGCGGCACGCCAATGGTCGTCATCCTGCCGATGACCACCAAGGTCTATCCCTCCTTCAAGCTGGCGAATCACCGTCACGCCCCGCGATCGGCCGCCAGGACCCTCAGCGACTACTCCCCTGAATACTCCCGCTGACGCTCGGTTATAATGTTCGTGTAATGATACCGCTCCATTATCGCGGGGGAGGAATCCATGTCCACCTACACTGTCACCTGCGGCGCCTGCGGCGCGGCCAACCGGGTCCCCTCCGAGCGCGAGGGTCAGGCCGGACGCTGCGGCAGGTGCCATGCCGCGCTGCCTCCGCTCTACTTCCGGCCACAGCCGCTCACCGAACACACCTTCGACACCTTTGTGAAAAACTTTCCCGGACCGGTCCTGGCCGAGTTCTGGGCTCCCTGGTGACCGCACTGTCTCTCATTTGCACCGTCGGTGCGAACGGTCGCCGAGAAGCTGGCGGGAGAGGTCGCCGTGATACAGGTCGACACCCAGGAGAACCCGGGCCTTGCGGCCCGCTTCGGCGTGCGGGGCATTCCGGCGATGATGCTGCTGCGCGGCGGCAAGATTGTCGACCAGCTCGCCGGAGCGCAGTCGGCGGAGGCGGTTGTGGCGTGGTTCAGGCGGAAGGGGTGAGCTGAGAATTTACTTTACCTCTATTGCATTATATTTATTTCCCCAAGTCTGTTTGAATTTGCCAGCGTTTTGCCGGAGTATTTGTCAACCATGAAATATCCTGTGTACATATCATTAACCGTCATGCAGAAGTTATTTTTTGCGGGATAGTCCATCGTATTCCAGAATGCGGTGTCAACGTATATTTTGAACAATTGATTGTCGATGGATATAGCGCCCTGGCTGATCAAACTATCAATAAAATTTTTGTTTCTCTTTATTGGTATGCTATTACTTTTAATTTTAGTTCCATCTATAAGTCCACTATAATAATTATATTTATTTTTATATAATTCCGAAGATGGATTTAATTGAGACAATTGTTTATATATTTCCCTATTCTTGTATATATCTGACGCTGGTATTTTCAACACCATGTCGTATAACCTCTTTTCTTCATTATCTTGTCGTAAGGATCCAATTTTTTCAGCTAACCTCTCAACAAGCATTCTTCCTTGAAAGTTCAGATTT
The DNA here is from genome assembly GCF_000472285.1 of Desulfuromonas sp. TF. NCBI lineage: Bacteria > Pseudomonadati > Thermodesulfobacteriota > Desulfuromonadia > Desulfuromonadales > Desulfuromonadaceae > Desulfuromonas > Desulfuromonas sp. TF. Next base: position 573 of record NZ_KI421426.1, on the reverse strand, counting down.
GGGTTATATAAAAAGGTCGATATTACAACGCCACTGAGCACCAAAGTCAAAAATATATTCTTTCCCATTTTTTCAAATCCCCCTTAATTCATCCCTGTAAATTGATTTTCCAGGCAATTTATTTGAGATTTAAGGTGCTGCCTGCTAAACAGATTAACTTGGTCAAAGCTGTTGTCAAGATGTCTGTGCCCCGACAAGGGCAGCAGGTTACACTCTGGGCTCCCAAAAAAATCACCTCCGCCTTCCCCCTCCTGGCTCATCACTCAAGAGATGATAGAATCGAGACTTACTTGAGGAGATTCCACGCCCAGGAGGTGCCATGACTTTTCTGCTTGCCATTCTCGCCTTTTTCGCCGCAAGTGTTTATTTCTACTACCCCCTTGAGGAGCGGCTCCTCCAGCCCGTGCAGTTGGCCATCTTCATCCTGCTGGGCATCCTGGTCATCCTGGAAACGTTCCACGTGTTCCGCGACCGCCTGCTCAAGGATAGAGCCCCCAAACCCGAGCCTGCGCCGGCGCCTGCGCCGGCGCCTGCGGCCCCCGAGGCGGGCGCCGACCGGAAGGAAGAGACCCC
>NZ_KI421425.1:82975-88580 GCF_000472285.1 Desulfuromonas sp. TF | reverse complement strand
GTTTCTTTTTCGGGGACCGGAAGATCCAATTCCCGCTCCTGAAGCTGCGGTGGCCGAACCTCCACATAGACCGGCTCCTCGCTCGCGGGAGCGGTGAAAAGGCTCCGCTGCGGCAAGAGATAGATAAGCAGCAAGTGCAGCAGCAGGGAGAATGTGATGAACCCCAGCAGGAGGGGATTTTGGGAGCGGTTCAGTTCCATGAATCCGGGACGATGTTCAGGGAAAATTGAGATACAAATTATTATACATGATGCGGGTACATTCAGGCCAGATATTGCTCCAATTTCACATAGCGAAAAAGAGTTGACCCCTCGAAATCCTTCAGTTATAAAAAGAACCGTAATTAAATCTTGTTATGGAGGAGGATTTTGTCATGCATTTAGTTGATCAGATTAAAGCCAAGGCCCGGCAGAGTCTGCAGACTGTGGTTCTGCCCGAGGGTTATGACGACCGGATGGTGCAGGCGTCGGGACGCATAGTGCTGGATGGACTGGCCAGGGTGGTTCTGCTGGGCAATGCCGACGCCCTCCAGGCCAGGGCCGGAGAACTGGGCGCCTCACTCGAAGGCGTCGAAATTCTCGATCCGAAGACCGCGCCCAAGCTCGAAGAGTATGTCGACGAACTGGTCGAGATCCGCAAGAAGAAGGGGCTCTCCCGCGAAGAAGCCAGGGCGCTCCTCACAGGTGAGGACAACTTGTATTTCGGGTCGATGATGGTGCGAAAGGGGGACGCCGGAGGCGCTGTGGCAGGAGCCTACAATACCACCGGCGACGTCCTGCGGGCCGCCTTTCAGGTCATCGGCACCGCTCCGGGGATGAAGACTGTCTCCTCGGTCTTTCTGATGGTCACCAAAACCCCTGAGTTCGGTGAGAACGGCACAATGTGCTTTGCCGACTGCGCTGTCAACCCCAATCCCGATGCCCAGGCCCTCGCAGAGATCGCCGTCGCCACCGCCAAAAGCTGCAAGAGCTTTTTGGGGGTAGACGCAAGAGTCGGCATGCTTTCCTTCTCAACCAAGGGGAGCGCCAAGCACGAGGACGCCGACAAAGTCATCAAGGCGCTGGAAATCGCCAGGGAACTCGACCCCAGCCTGCAGATCGACGGCGAACTTCAGGCCGATGCCGCCCTTCTCCCCAAGGTCGGCGAGAAGAAGGCTCCCGGCTCGCCGGTCGCCGGCAGGGCCAATACCCTCATTTTCCCCGACTTGGACGCCGGGAACATCGGCTACAAGCTCGTCGAGCGTCTCGCCGGGGCCGAAGCGGTGGGACCGATCATCCAGGGTCTGGCTAAGCCGGTCAACGATCTTTCCCGAGGCTGTTCGGTGGAGGACATCATCAGCGTTTCGGCGATAACGGCGGTGCAGGCACAGGGGTAATTACAGAGCTTCGATAGGCGAGGTCCGAATGGGCAAAGGCCGGCGGGAACTCCCGCCGGCCTTTGCCGTTTCAGACCCTTCGCAGCAGTCCGCTCGCCCAGGAGAGGCCGACGCCGAAGCCGCAGATGGCTATGGTTCGAGCCGTTCCGCCAAGTTCGTCTTGCAGCAGAATCGGGATGGTCGAGGAGACGGTGTTGCCGTAGTCCCCGGTTGAGTAGGGGACCTTTTCGGCGGGCAGACCGAGCTTGGAGGCAATGGTATCGACGATGATCTTGCTCCCCTGGTGGATCAGGAATCGATCGATCTCCTCCAGATTTACACCGTTTTTGGCGGCCATCCTCCGAAGATCATCGGGAATAACCTTGGCGGCGAAGTTGAAGACGGCCCGGCCGTTCATGAACAAGGTACCGTCCTTGCAGATCAGTTTTTCGTGCTCGTTCCCCACGGTACCGAAGGTGAAACGCCCGGCTACGAGGCGAGGGGCCGAGGAGATCAGGGTGACGGCGGCTCCGTCGCCGAAGAGCAGGGTGGTGTTCTTGTCCTCGGGGTCGACGATCTTTGAATAAGGGTCCGCGGTAAAGAGTAGCCCCCGGGTCAGGCCGTTGTCGGCCATGAAGGACTGGAAAATGGAGAGGGCGTAGACGAAACCCGAACACCCGAGGGAGATGTCGAAGGCGGCGCAGTGTGCGGGAAGTCCCAGCTTGCCCTGGACGATGGCCGAGGTGTGGGGAATATTGTAATCCGGATTCTGGGTCACCACCACCACCGCCTCGATCTCCTCCTTGTTGACGGAGGTGCGGCGCTGAAGGTCTTCAAAGGCCCGGATGCACAGGTCCGAGGTTTCCTCTTCCGGACCCTTGACGGAAACCCGGCGTACGCCGATCTTCTCTTCGATGAAAAAATCGTCGATGCCGAACTGGGCCTTCCGGTCGTAATTGGAAATTCTGCCGACGGGGAGGTAGGTGCCTATTTCTTCGATTCCGAGCATTGACATGTCCTCAGCAAAGGGAAGATGGGGGACGTAAAACGAAGAGAGACCAGCGGTCAATCCGCCGGTCCCTTAGGTCGTCCAGTGAACCGCAGTGGCTACTTACGCTGAAAATCAGCGCCGCTGAATGTATAGCGGAATTTCATGTGGTCAGTATAGGTTCCCTCCAGGATGGCAGCGACGTCTTCGGTAAAGACCAGTTCCTCGTCGGTGGGGATGACGAAGACCTTCACCGGCGAGTCCGGGGTGGTGATGACGCTTTCCTTCTTGCGGGTCATGGTGTTGCGGTTTTTTTCCTTGTCGAGCTTGATCCCCATGAACTCCAGCCCTTCCAGGGCTTTCTCCCGGATCTGCCATCCCATTTCGCCGACGCCGGCGGTAAAGACGACGGCGTCGACCCCGCCGATGGCCGCGGCGTAGGAGCCGATGTATTTCTTAAGGCGGTAGCCCTCGATTTCAAGTGCAAGCGCGCATTTGTCACAGCCGTTCTCCGCCCCTTCGATGACGTCGCGGCGGTCGGTGAACTGGCCGGTAATCCCCAATACTCCAGCTTTCTTGTTGAGAATCGAATCGATTTCTTTGGCGGAGAGGTTCTCCTGCTGCTGGATGAACAAGGGGATGGCGGGATCGATGTCGCCGCAGCGGGTCCCCATGACGGCCCCTTCAAGGGGAGTCAGACCCATGGACGTATCCACCGATACGCCTCCCTTGATGGCGCTGTGAGAGACGCCATTGCCGATATGCATGGTGATGATGTTGCAGTCCTTGGGATCCTTGCCGAGCATCACCGCCGCCCGCTTGGAGACGTAGAGGTGGCTTGTGCCGTGAAAGCCGTATCGGCGCACACCGTGTTTTTCGTACCACTCGTAGGGGAGGGGGTACATATAGGCGTGCTCGGGCATGGTCTGGTGGAACGCGGTGTCGAAGATCGCCACATGAGGGACGTCAGGGAGGTTTGCCTTGGCCGCCTCGATGCCTGAGATGTTTGGGGGATTATGGAGGGGGGCCAGATGCTGGACCTCCTTGATCGCCTCAAGAACCGCGTCGTCGATAAGGACGGAGTGAGCAAATTTTTCCCCGCCGTGCACCACCCGGTGACCGACGGCCGAAATCTGCTCCAGGTTGCTCACCACCCCGTAATCCTTGCTGGTGAGAATTTTGATAATGAGATGAATGGCGACCTGGTGGTCGGGGCACTCGTATTCTTCCCGATAGGTTTCCCGCCCGGGAACTTCGTGAATGATGAAGGAATCGCCAATTGTCACCCGTTCGACCATCCCCTTGGCGATGACTTCCTTACGCTGCCAGTCGAAGAGCTGATATTTGACTGATGAACTGCCGCAATTCAAAGCAAGAATAACCATTTAAGACTACCTCCTCCCAAGCTATCTGAATCAGATGTCATGGACATCCATCAGTATAACGACGTTATTTGAATCCGATCTGCATTCCGTCGCCCTTTGCCATGCAGTCCCCAACGGCACGCCTAAGGCAAATTCATCCATGGTAAAAATGTTTCAAAAGACTATAGGAAGAGCATGGGAAATGCAAGAAATTTGTCTTCCGGCAAAGGTGTTTGGGGTGGACAGGAACTGTGAAAGTGGTGTATATACACTTGATCAGCACTTAATTTTTTAACGAAGGAGGTGATTCCTTTGGCTCATTCGATCAGTGAGGCCTGCATCAATTGTGGCGCCTGTGATCCGACCTGCCCTGTAGACGCCATCAGCGAGGTGGGTGATGCCCGCCAAATCGATGCAGACACCTGCATAGACTGCGGCGCCTGTATTGACTCATGCCCGGTGGATGCGATCTCCCCAGGGTGATTTCTCGGGGGGGCGGACCTGAGCCGCCCCCGCCTTTTCACATACGTAGAGCTTCTATAGACCGTTCCCCGCCGGGAGCAGGAGGTTGTTAATGTTCGGACTCGGTACGACGGAACTGATCATCATACTGATTCTGGTTCTCGTCATTTTCGGCGCCGGCAAACTACCAGAGATCGGGGGAGCTTTGGGCAAGGGATTGCGAAGCTTTAAAAAGGCCACTCAGGAGCCTGACGAGATTGACGTCACGCCGAAAGAGGAAGACAAGGAGGAGCAGGATAAAAAATAGCCTGTTTTCCCCCCGAGGGGCGATGAATAAAAAAGCCGCATTGAATGCGGCTTTTTTCGTTCGATCAACACACTCAGAGGACGGCTACGCCATCAAGGTTTGGACCCCGGCTTTGAGTCTACCGCCTCGACAGTATATTCTGCAAGACCCGCCGGCAGATTCTTGAATACAATGGTGAAAGGTATGGATTTGCCGGGACCTATATTGAGGTTCGACAGCGAATCGCCGAACTGGTTGTTCATGCTCTCCTCGATTTTGGCGAAGGGCATGTTGCGAAGGACTTCAACATCCAGGGAATTGCCGCAAAAGACGGTTTGCTGCAACAGGGCCCGGCCATTTTTGTCATAGAGGATGCCTTTTACGGCAATGGCCGAACGGGCTTCAGAATAATCATTCGTCGCTTTTCCCTGTATGACAAATAATTGACCTGCTTCCCGGTTGGTGACGAAGGAACTTGAAAGTTCGCTCAGGCGAATCTGCCCCGCGACGGCTGCCGGAGTTCCCTGCCCGGTAAGCTGCTCGACGATTTTTACAATGTCCAGATTGCCGCGCTGCCAGAAGAAATAGCCGGCGACGCCGCAAAGGGCCAGCAGCAGAACCAGCACGAATACCAGTACCCCTTTAAAAGGACTCTTGCGGCGCGGGATAGCCGCAGGGGTGGAGGCCCATTCTGCTCCTCCGGCGGGTTCTCTACTCTTTTTCGACTGGGCCGGAACAACCTTCTTCTCATCGATTTCCGGTGCCTCCTCCATGGGGAAGCTGCTGACATCTACGTTCTGGGGCGCCGCAGGTTCTTCGTCACCGAAACTCATCCTGCTGAGATCGAAATCATCAATTTCGGAGCTTTCGTCCGTCTTATCGCCAAAAACAAAGTCCTCGGGTGCTCCGGCGCCTTTTTCCGCCTCAGCGGTCTCTTTAGCCTCCCCGTCGGAAAACGGATCCGTCTCCTCGAATGAGAATTCCGCGGAACCGTCTGTATCTTCATCTTCAAAGCCGAATTCCATCCTCTGTTCCAGGGAGGGCTCCTCCTCCAGGTCGAACTCTGTCGAACCCGGCTCCTCGGTGGAGTCCTCCTTCAATTCGAATTCGACTGGACCCTGCTGAGCAGTGGCCTCCTCTTCGAAGTCGAA
>NZ_KI421425.1:81571-82875 GCF_000472285.1 Desulfuromonas sp. TF | reverse complement strand
CTCCTCTTCGAAGTCGAACTCCACCGGACTCTGCTGCGAAGGGGGCTCCTCCTCGAAATCGAATTCCGACGGCCCCTGCTGAGCGGGGGTCTTCTCCTCGAAATCGAACTCCACCGATCCCTGCTGCGTGGGTGGCTCCTTCTCAAAATCGAACTCAGCGGGAGCCTCCCGGGTGGATTTCGACGCAATAGGGGGCTCGGTCGAATCGACTTCCGGCTTTTCCTTTTCCGTCAGATCGGGTTCCGGAGCGGTTCTGGCGGTCATCGGTTCTTCTGGAACCGGTTCCATGTTGAAGGCGCCGAAATCAATTTCGTCCTCTCCGGCGGAGGTCGTTTTTTCCGGTTCAGGAGGCATGACCGTGAAGATGTGCCGGCATTTGGAACAGCGAACCTTGATGCCGCCCGGCTTGAGTTTTTCGTCCGCGATTTTAAAACGGGTATCGCACTGGCTGCATTGGATTACCATGCATTTCTCTCCTTGGCCGGTCAGTTTCCTTCAACCAGGTAGATATCCGGGAGGTTTCGGTAACGTTCATCGAAATCCAGGCCATAACCGACGACGAAACCATCATCCAGCGTCAAGCCGACGTAATCCGCTTCGATCTCCACTTCGCGTTGTTTTCGCTTATCTATAAGAGTGCAGATTTTCAGGGAAGCGGGTTCCCGAAGCAAAAGCCGGTGGTAAAGTGATTCCAGAGTGTAACCGCTATCCACGATATCTTCAACCACGAGAACGTGTCGCCCATTGACGGGAAGGTCCAGATCCTTGCGCATTTCCACAATGCCGGATGACCGCGTTTCGGAACCGTAGCTTGCCAGTCGTACAAAATCTATAACGATCGGGACGGAAATGGCGCGCACCAGGTCGGCAAAAAAAATGAATGAACCATTGAGGACTCCGACAAGGAGTATTTCCATACCCACGTAATCGCGACTGATTTCTTTTCCCAGTCGCTTCACCTCGGCGGCTATCCGCTCTTTGCTGAACAGCGTTTTCAACGGCAGTTCGGGCATTCAATGTCTCTTTTCAGTAAATAGAGATTGATATAATCAAGTGTTTATATCAGGAAAGCCTCAAGAGTGTCAATCACTCGGTTGCCGAGCTGAAATGATTGGCTAAATCAATTCCATTTATGATAGAATTCAGCGGAAGTAATAGGTTTTTCATTCGTTCCGGGAGAATCACATGGCGAGATATTTTTCCATTTGCATCATCCTTATGTCCTGCATTTTCACGGCGGTTTCGTGGGCCGCTGCGCCCAAAATAGTGGTGGACCAGGAAAACTTCAACTTCGGTCGGATCTA
>NZ_KI421425.1:69515-81561 GCF_000472285.1 Desulfuromonas sp. TF | reverse complement strand
GTTGTACCGCGGCGCTTCTCTCTTCTGAGGTGATTGCCCCGGGGGAGAATGGAGAAGTCGGTACCACATTTGATTCCGCCAGGGAGAAAAGGTGGTACACACCTTCCGGTTTCAGAACGCCGGGGATGCTCCCCTCAATATCGAAAAGGTCCGCACCTCCTGCGGTTGTACCGCGGCGCTTCTCTCTTCTGAGGTGATTGCCCCGGGGGAGAATGGAGAAGTCGGTACCACATTTGATTCCGTCCGTTTCCGGGGTGACGTGATCAAGACCATCTACTTGTATACGGACGATCCGCTGAAGCCGGTGATCCAGCTCTTTCTTCGCGGAAGTGTCAAGCCCGAAATCGTGCAGGATCCCGAGCGGGTTGAACTGGGTCTCCTGCAGCCGGAGGTGGAGAAGGAGGTCCGTGTCACCCTGACCAACCAGGGAGAAAAAGAAATCACGTTCCCTTCGATCCAGGTGACAGCTCCCGAGCTCCAGGCGGAACTTTCCTCCGATGTTCTGCTGCCGGGCAAAGCCGTTCAGATCCTCATCAAGGCTACGCCCCGGGAAGGGAAAACACGTCTGAGCGGTTATGTCATCGTCAAGACAAGCAGCTCCCATGTTCCCGAGTTGCGCATCCCCGTCTATGGATCGGTGACGGCCCTTCCCGGGGGCTGAGGACTCCCGTGCCCTCCGGCGCTTCCGCAGGCCTCGGCTCCTGCCCGAGGCCTGTTTTTTTCAGTGGGGCCGAAGTGCCTCGAGATAGTCCAGAATGCGGCATTCAAGTCTCGCCCCCGTAAGCTCGTTCATTTCCCTCAGGCAGGAAGGGCTGGTGATGTTGACTTCCAGGATCTTTTCGCCGACGATGTCCACCCCCGCCAGGTGAATTCCCTCACGGACAAGCCACCGGCCGATGCGGCCACAGATGGCGCGGTCTCCTTCGGTCAGTTCGCAGGCGGCACAGGTCCCGCCGGCGTTGACGTTGGAGCGGAAATCCCCCGATGCCGGTATCCTTCTGATCCAGCCGAGAATTTCACCGCCGAGAAGCAGAACTCGTTTGTCGCCTTCGGCAATCTGGGGCAGAAACATCTGTCCCTGAACGTATCGTTCGCCATCCCCCGTCGATTCGCTGAAGCGGGCGAGAGGCTTCGGTTCATCGCGGGTGAGGGTGATGACTCCATGGCCGCTGCAATCCTCCAGCGGTTTGACCACCATGCGGCCCGCCTTTTCCAGAAAGGCGGCAAGCACATTCGGGTTGCGTGTCACAACGGTTTCCGGCATCAGGTCGGGAAAATGGCAAGGTATCAGCTTTTCACAGTGGTTCCGCAAGGCCCGGGAGGGATTGACCTGCAGCACTCTCGCCGGCAGCCGATCGAGAAGATAGGTGGCATGAAGGTAAACCTCGTTGACCGGAGGGTCCTTTCGCATGTAAAGGATGTCGCTTGCGCCGAGGGCAAAATCAACGGAACTTTCGGTTTCGAACAACTCCTTGCCAGGGATGAATTTTACGGCTTGTACCCTGGCCCGCGGTTCACTATTTTCGAGGCGCAGATCTGCCAGCGTGCAGAAAAAAACGCGGTGGCCGCGATTGATGCTTTCTCGCATGAGAGCCAGCGAGGTATCCGTGGGCGGGTCGAGGCGATCAGGAGGGTCGATGATGAAGACCGATGTCAGGACGGACATGGGCACTTTTCCAATTAAAAGTTGAAAGGAAGCTGTAAGCGTTTATAATTTGCAACGATATTTTTGAATTGTATAATGCCGGGCCGATTTCGGCAATGGATGATGGTACAGTCAGGTAAACAAGGAGGTACGATGGAAAATGAACCGGTCTCGCCGCACCGCCGGCGCTTCTTTTTGACCAGCATTCTCGGCGGGTTGGGAGTGGTTTTTGCGGTTGCCGCCGGCTGGCCGGTCTGGCAGTTCCTGTCGCCGCAAAAGGGTGCAGGCGAAAAGGAAAAGGTATCCATTCCTCGTGCCCGGATCGATGTCGGCGGCGCTCATTTCTTCCAATTCCGCGGACATCCGGCCGTTCTGGTGCAAAATGCACCGGGTGAATTCCTCGCCTTCTCCGCCGTATGTACCCATCTCGGGTGCATCGTTCAGTGGCTTCCGGAAAAGCAGGAGTTTCTCTGTCCCTGTCATGCCGGAATCTTTTCCCGGGAGGGCAAGGTCCTGGCTGGTCCGCCGCCGAAGCCGCTTCCTTCTTTCCCGGTCGCTCTTTCCGACGACCAGGTTCTGGTCGGATAGGGAGGGTACGCCATGGCATGGAAAAAGCGCATCGTCGATTTCGTGGACGTCCGGCTGGGAATCAGGGACATCCTTCAGAAGAACCTCACCGAATATCTCCTTCCCCGCAATATCAACGTCTGGTATACACTGGGCGCCGTTCTCATGGCGCTGTTCGCCATCCAGTTCGTCACGGGCATCCTGCTGCTGATCTACTATATCCCCAATACCGACGAAGCCTTCAACAGCGTGCAGATTATCATGAACGAGGTCCCCTCCGGCTGGCTGATCCGATATCTGCATGCGGTCGGAGCCAACATCATTGTTCTGGCTCTCCTTCTTCATATGCTGTCGGTATTGTTCATGTCCGCGCACAAGCGTCCCCGGGAATTAACCTGGGTGGCCGGATTCCTGATCCTACTCCTTTCCTTCGGGATGTGCCTTACGGGATATCTCCTCCCCTGGAGCCAGCTATCCTTCTGGGCGACCACGGTGGCCACGGAAAGCTCGGCCGAGATCCCAATGGTCGGCGACGCAGTCGTCCGTTTTCTCCGGGGCGGGGCCATGGTCGGGCAGCCGACTCTTGGGCGATTCTTCGCCCTGCATGTCATGGGATTTCCCCTGATCTTCGGGCTGCTCCTTATATTCCACCTCTTCTGCGTCCGCCGTGCCGGGGTTTCCCGTCCTCCTTTCGGACCGGAATACGAACCGCGCGGACCGCTGACCGAGTTCTGGCATGAACACCATAAAGGGGGAATCCCCTTCTTTCCCAATTACGTCGTCAAGGATGTGGCCGTCATTTCATTCTTCATGGCCCTTCTTTTGGCGGTGATCTTCTTCGCTCCAGGTCTTTTCTTCCCCCCCGCCGCCTTCGAACCGGCCGATCCCTTTGTCACGCCTCCGGGCATCAAGCCCGAATGGTATTTTCTCTGGTCTTATCAGACCCTGAAGATTTTTCCGAGCGAAGTCCTGGGTGTGGCGGTGCAGGGTTTGGCTGTGACATTTCTGATGCTGCTGCCTTTCTTTGACAGGAGCCCCGAGCGGCGGCCCTCCAAACGTCCGGTCTTCATTGCCTGTTATGTCCTCGGCATCCTTCTTTTCGTCGGGCTATCGGTCTGGGGGCACTATTCATGATGAAATCATCGGTGAAAATTGCAGGAGCCCTGTTCTTTCTCATTGTCTGTCTGATCGCTGCGCCGGGATTCGTCCGGGCGCAGGAGACCGTCTGTATCGAGTGCCACAAGGCGCAGCCCGGGCGCCTCGGCGAACCGGTGGAAGCGTGGCGAAGCAGCATCCACGCCGCCAACGGGGTCTCCTGCCACGGCTGCCACGGCGGAGACCCCACCGATTTCGCCATGGCCATGAGTCCCGAACGGGGATTTGTCGGGGTTCCTGCCAAGGAGGAAATTCCTGATTTCTGCGGCCGCTGCCATGTCGGCGTCCAGGAGGATTACCTGAACAGCGCCCACGGCCAGGCTCTGGATGCGGGCGGTCCCCAGTGCGTCACCTGTCACGGCAACCATGCCGTGCAGAAAGCGACCCAGGAGCTGATCAATCAGCAGGACTGCACCCGCTGCCATGAGTACGGAAGGGCCGAGGAGATCAAGACCGCCGTAACGGAAACGGACCGGATGATCACTTCTTTGGGCGACGACCTGAATTCGCTCCATCGACTCGGCATCGCCACCAAGGAGATGGAAGATCGGCTTTTTTCCTTGCGCAACCAGTTCCACCGGGTGTTTCACACCGTTGAGGTCGAAAAAGTCCGTCAGGTCACGGGAGGTATCCAGCAGGAGCTGACGCAGGTGCGAAGTACAGTTGATGAAATCGGGGAAACCCTGCAGCAGCGCAAGTTTTATGGCGGCATTGCGGTGCTTCTGCTACTGGCGATCTCAATCGTGGCAAGCCTGCTCCGCAAGACCTACCATGAAGAAGAGAACAGGAAGGGATGAACTTTAAAGGCAAAAGGTATATATAAAATGAATCTGAAAGGCCTGCGGCATTGCAGGCCCTTTTTCAGCTCGATTGCAAAATGGGAAATCACCTCTTTTATCCGGTTCTCTAACTTGCAACGCGTAGTCCGACATATAGATTCTTTCAACGGTTGCAATTTCGGCAAGTTATGATTAGATTTTAAATTATGTTTTCCGGAAGAAGGATTTTATAATGCCGATGCCGAATGAATCTGTGATTCTCCTTTCCCCGGAAAGTGCTTCACTTCTGGAAATTCTTCTGTCTTCCGCCATCTTCATTCTGCTGACCTTTGTCGGATTCGTCATCGGCGGAGCTGTCGTTGCCTTTGTCCTGCCGGCCTACGGGGGCAGGAAGTTCCAGCGGTTCGGGCTGGATCTCTTGTCGAAGGTCACCGTGAATTTCCCTGTGGCCATTCTCGTGGTGCTTGTTGCCGCCATCAGCTTGTATTGCGTCGAACTCCTCTACGATCCAGGTCTTCTGAACGCCGTGTTCTGGGGTGGGATACTGTTTCTGCTCTTCTTCGGGCTGGCCGTTCTGGCTCTGTCCCGACGTATCGCCCTTTCCAGGGGGATGATTTCACAGGGGAATGCCATTCTGGCCGCGGCTGGAATCCTTCCGGTTCTGGCTTCCATGTTTTTTCTAGTCTCCGCGGCGGCCCTGCTGATCATGCCGGAAAAGTGGCCGTTCGCGGCCGGCAATTGGGGCCTTATTCTCTCATGGAATGGCGTGGCCGGATTCCTGGAGTTCGCCGCTCTTTCCCTGGCCGTTACCGGGGCCGGTGTTCTGGCGATGGATATCCGTTCAGAAAAAAAAGGATTGCAGGATCTGGCGCGGAAAACAGGAACGGTTCTGGTCGCCGCCGCTCTGCTGATCTGGCCCGTCCCGCTCATTTTTGATCTTCTGACCCTGCCGGAAATGGCCCTGTCGCCGGGCGTTTTCATCCTCGCGGGCATCAGCCTGATCCTGGCCATGGTCGCCTGCCTGCAGCTTCTGGCGCCTTCCGGTGAAGGGAAGACACGACGCGCCGCCCCGGTGATCGCTGTTCTCTCTCTTTTTTTAATTCACGTTCTCGCTGATTGCGTGGCCAGGGAAAATATCCTGATCGAGCCGGTCCTTCTCTCCCGTACCCTGAGCGTCGCCCCTGCGCAAGCCGGAGAGAAGGCTGCGCCTGCATCGGCCGGAGAAAAGGCAGAACCCGCTTCGGCGGGCAAAGGGGTTTTCGAGCAGCACTGCACCGCCTGCCATCGCTTTGACAGGCGCGTGGTCGGACCTCCTCTGAACGAAGTGGTTCCCAAGTACCGGGGAGACATCGAGGCCCTGAAGAATTTTATCAGCAACCCTGTGAAAAAGAATCCCGATTACCCCGCCATGCCCAAGCTGGCGCTCACGGAAGAGGAGATCGCCGCGGTCGCCGCGTATCTTTTGGAGCAGACCGCGTCCGAAAACGGCGGCTGACAAGGATCTGGAGATTAGGAGTGCCAAAAATTCTTTTCAAACTAGCCCTTGTGGGATATTTCGGCCTTTTTCTGCTCTTGGCGGCGGCGCTGGCGTTCTATTGGGAGTACTGGCAAAAATCGCCTGAGCAGCCGATCGCCTTTCCCCACACGGTTCATGCTGGTCAGCTGGAGCTTCCCTGCACGTTCTGTCACGAGAATGCGGCACGGTCCCCCCGGGCGGGGGTGCCGTCTATTCGGAAGTGCATGTCCTGCCACCAGACGGTCGCCGTCGACAATCCGGAAGTGAAGAAGCTGCGTCGATATCATCAGGAGGAGGAACCGATCGCCTGGGTCCGCCTGCACAACCTGCCGGAGCACGTCTACTTCACCCATAAACGGCACATCAAGTTCGGCCTCGACTGCTCCGACTGCCACGGAGAAGTGCGGAAGATGGAAAAGATGCAACGGGTCCGCTCGCTGGAAATGGGATGGTGCGTGACATGCCACCGGTCCTTGAAGGCCCCGACCGACTGCGCCACGTGTCATAGGTAAAGGTAAAAGGTAAAAGGGCGGGGATGCCAAGTGCCAAGTGACAAGTGACTGAGATTTCAACAGGAGATGAATTCATGCATTTTGCCTTGCATATAAAAACGATGGCCTTGTGCCTCGGGCATCGGGACTGACGCCATGGAGCGGCGTGAATTTCTGCACCTGCTCGGCCTCTTTTCCGGCACGACTCTTCTTTCCGCCTGCGGGCCGGAGAGCGGGCAGAACAAGCTGATCTCCTATCTGGTGCCGCCGGACGAAGGGGTGACCCCCGGCGAGGCTCTCTGGTATCCGGCCACCTGCACCGAGTGTCCGGCAGGCTGCGGTCTGCAGGCCCGTGTCCGGGAGGGGCGGCCGGTGAAGGTGGAGGGGATTCCGGAGCATCCGATCAGCGGCGGCGGTCTCTGTGTCCGCGGGCAGGCCTCCCTGTGGCGCCTCTACCATCCCCAGCGCCTCAGAAGCCCGATGCTGCGCGATGCGCAGGGGGAATTCAATCCGATCTCCTGGGAAGAAGCCTTCGAGCGGATCGGGAAGGCCCTGGCCGAAAGCCGGAAAGAGGAAAAGCGCAGCGTCTATCTCTCCGGCCGCACCACAGGTTCCCTGTCGGAGCAGATCGACCGGTTTTGCGCCGATCTGGACATCGAGCGCCTTCCCGAATTCGAGATCTTCGGACATGCCGCCCTGCGCAAGGCCTATGGCCTGCTGTTTCAGCAGGATGAGCTGCCCCATTATCGCATCGCCTCGGCCGACTTTCTGCTTACCCTCGGCGCCGACCTGCTGGAGACTTTTGTCAGCCCCGTCGATTTTGCCGGGCAGTTTGCGGCCCGCAAGGGGAAGAAGGAGTTTCGCTGGGTACATGCCGAACCCCACATCTCCCTCACCGGGGTCAATGCCGACGAACGTCTGGTCCTCGCCCCCGGCAGCGAGCCGTATCTCCTTCTTTGGCTGATTCGGACTCTGAACAATGAAAACGCCCTCCGGCGTCCCCTTTCCCCGGCGATCCGCTCGGCCTTGCCGGAGCTCTCCACCGCTGAGGCGGCGCGCCGCACGGGGCTGCCCGAGGAGCGACTGGAGAGCCTTCAAAGATCCATCCGGAAGGCAAAGACGCCTCTGGTGCTGGCCGGAGGAGTGTCCACCACCGCTGAGGAGGGATTGGCGACGGCTCTGCTCGCCGGGCTCCTGCAGTGGGGGTGCGGGGCCATCGGCGAGACGGTCGACTTTTCCTGCAGCGAAAACTACTCGGGTGTCGGTTCCATGCTGACGCTGAAGAGACTCGCCGAAAGGCTGGAGGAAGGGGAGATCGGAGTTCTATTCGTCTCCCGCGCCAACCCGGCCTTTCATGCTCCGCCCGCCCTGGCCCTTGCAGAAAGACTCCGGGGCGCCGCATTGCGGGTGGGAATCACCGATTTACTCGACGAGACGACCCGCGAATTCGATCTGCTTCTCCCCCCCTCGCACTCCCTCGAATCGTGGGGGGACGCCGAGCCGCGGCGGGGGGTGCGGACCCTGATCCGCCCGGCGATCAGCCCGCTGCACGATACCCGCAGCGAGGGCGACATCCTGCTTGGGCTGCGCCGCGCCGGCGGGAAGGGTGGCTTGTCGGAAAACTATCAAGCCTGGCTGTTCGAGCGCTGGCGCGGCCGCTACAGCGTGCGGGATCTGGGGCATTTTGCCGACCGGGGCTTCCTGGAAGAGGAGGTGCCGCCGGTCGAAATCAGCCTTGGCGAAGAGGCAGTCGGGGTCCTGCGGCAGTGGAAGCCGACCGAAGGAAGCGATCCGTCCTCCGTCCTGGTGGTGGCTCCCTCCATCCGCCGTTACGACGGGCGCAGCCGTCCGCTGCAGCTTCTCGGAGAAGTTCCCGATCCGCTCACCACCGTCTCCTACGGCGAGTGGGTTTCCATCTCGGCCAAGGATGCCCGCAGATTGGGGCTGAAGGAGGGAGGAGGCATCCGCCTTGACGCCGGGGAATGGTCGATGGCGCTGCCGGCGAAAATCCAGCCAGGGCTGGCGGAGGGGGTGTACGTCATTCAGAGGGATCTGCTGAAGACGGCGCCTCCCGGTTTCGACCCGGAAACCGGAGAGGCCTCAAGCCGGCTGATGGTCCGAGTGGAAAAGAGCGCGGAACACACGCAAATCGCCGCTCTTTCCGGATCGCTCTCGCAAAAGGGGCGGGGAATCGTCCCCGATCCCGTGCACCGCAAGGAGGAACACAAGCGCGCCAGCCTCTATCCCGAGCATGAGCACCCCGAGCACCGCTGGGCCATGGCCATCGACCTCTCGCTCTGCACCGGCTGCGGCGCCTGCGCCGCGGCCTGTTACGTGGAGAACAATGTGCCGCTGACCGGCCGGGACGAGCACCTGCGCGGCCGCGAGATGTCCTGGCTGCGCATCGAGCCTTTCTACGACGACGCTGGACGCCCCGAGTTTGTCCCCATGCTCTGCCAGCACTGCCATTACGCCCCCTGCGAGCCGGTCTGCCCCGTCTATGCCGCCTATCACAATCCGGAAGGGCTCAACGTCCAGGTGTACAACCGCTGCGTGGGCACCCGCTACTGCTCCAATAACTGCCCCTACAAGGTGCGCCGCTTTAACTGGTGGACGCACAAACCGGAAAAGCCACTCGATCTCATGCGGAATCCTGATCTCTCCGTCCGCTCCAAGGGGGTGATGGAAAAATGCACTTTCTGCATCCAGCGGATCAGGGCGGCCAAGGACCACGCCAAGGACGAAGGGCGGGCGGTCAAGGACGGAGAAGTCGTCACCGCCTGTGCCCAGAGCTGTCCTACCGGGGCCATCGTTTTCGGTGATCTGCTCGACAAAAATTCCCGCGTCTCCCGGCTGACCGAGTCGGAGCGGGTCCACCGCGTCTTCGAGGAGCTGGGGACGGAGCCGTCCGTCTATTATCTTGGAAGGAGCGGGCAGGGCGAGGCGGCGCCTGAGGCCGACGACAAAGGGACCAAAAACCATGGATAAGGGGACGATCGAAACAACGGCGGCGCCGGCGATCGAGACCGACGTCCTGGCGGCGATGAGCCGGCCGAGCTTGCCGTACCTGGCGGCTGTCGCGGTCTGCGCTCTGCTCTTTCTGGGAGGGCTGACCCTGTGGGGATATCAGCTCGCTCGTGGACTGGGGGTGGCCGGTATCACTCATCCGGTGGGATGGGGCGTCTACATCACCAACTTCGTCTTCTGGGTCGGCATCGCCCACTCCGGAACCCTGATTTCGGCCGTTCTCTTTCTCTTCCGGGCACGCTTTCGCACCAGTTTCAACCGGTCCGCCGAGGCGATGACCGTCTTCGCCCTCATGGTGGCCGGGCTCTTTCCCCTCATTCACCTCGGCCGGGTCTATATCTTCTACTATCTTCTTCCCTATCCGAGCCAGCGCCTGATCTGGCCCAATTTTCGCTCGCCCCTCGTCTGGGACGTCTTTGCCGTCACCACCTACATGATCGTCAGCCTGGTCTTTTTCTATGTCGGCATGGTTCCGGACCTCGCCATCGCCCGAAGGCGTTTCGCGGGAATCCGCAAGAAGATCTACAGCTTCTTCTCTCTGGGCTGGCAGGGGAACCAGCGGCAGTGGCGACATTACGCGCAGCTCTACCTCTTCCTGGCCGCCTTCGCCACCCCGCTGGTCGCCTCGGTTCACTCCATCGTCTCCTGGGACTTCGCCGTCAGCATCATCCCCGGCTGGCATACCACCATCTTCGCCCCCTACTTCGTCGCCGGGGCAATCTTCTCCGGGACCGCCATGGTCATCACCCTGATGGTCCCCATGCGCCGGATGCTGCACCTGAAGCACTACATCACCGACGACCATTTCGAGGCGATCGCCAAGATTCTCCTCTTCACCTCCCTCATCGTCACTTTCGCCTACATCGTCGAACACGGCCTTTCTTTCTACGGGCACAGCCCCTTCGAGCACGACCAGTATCTGTACCGGGTCTTAGGAGATTACTGGGTGCTCTTCGGAATCATGATCCTCTGCAACTCCCTGCTTCCCCTGACCCTTTTCGTACGCCGGCTGCGGCGCAACATCGTCTGGCTGTTCGTCCTCTCCATCCTGGTCAACATCGGCATGTGGGTGGAGCGCTTCGTGATCATCGTCGCATCCCTGGCCAACGACTTCGACCCCTACGCCTGGGGCATCTATAGGCCGTCTTTCGTGGAGATCGGCATCACCGCCGGCTCCTTCGGGCTTTTCTTTCTCCTCTTCCTCCTCTTCGTCAAGCTCATTCCGGTCCTCGCCATAACCGAGATCAAGGAGCATTCGTGACGGCGCCGCAATTCGAATTCGACAGCCGGGAGCCTTTCCTGGCTAAACTCCGGGAGCTGCTCGACGCCGGAGTCCCCCGGGAGGATCTCCGGGTGCGGACCCCCTACCACGTCCCTGAGGCCGATGAGCTACTTTACCGGCGACCGGGGCGGCTGCGCTATTTCCCTCTGTTCGGGGGCCTTGCCGGGTTCGGCGGGGGGATGACTCTGACCATCTACTCGGTTCTCAGCTGGCCGATCATCGTCGGCGGCAAGCCGATCGTCTCGGTTCCCCCCTTCCTGCTTATCTCCTACCTGATGGTCATTCTTTTCGGATCCCTCAGCGCCTTCGCCGGGTTTCTTCTTCTGGCGCGGCTGCCGGGCTCCGGAGCTTTCGGTCTGGGGGATGAATTTTCCGATCGCTTCGTCATCGTCGTCGAGAAGGAGGACAGCCCATGACCACGGTACAGATGAGCCGGGGCACCTACCCCATCTTCGTGGCGGTGCTGGTCATTTCCATCGCCTTTTTCGAATACAGCGGCGTGGTAGAGGAGCAAGGGGCGCTGCTGATCACCCTGACCTTCTGGACGGCACTTCTTCAGGGAGCGGTTGCAGCCGCGGCTGTCGCCGATTTGACCAACTCCCGCTGGATAGGCTCCCTGCGGCGGGAGCTTCTGTCCGCTTACCCGCTGCTTCTCGTGCCACCCCTTCTTTTCCTGCTGCTGGCGCCTCTGATCGGTGTCTACCCCTGGACCGAGGCCCCAGGAAAGTGGCTGAACGCGACCTTTTTCCTTCTGCGAAACCTGGCGCTCCTTCTGGCCGTGTACGGCACCGGCCGTCTTTACGCCCGGCGCTCTCTGAGGGGTGATCCGCAAACGCCCCGCTACGCCGTCATCTATCTCTTCGCCTTCGTCACCTGCCAGACCCTGGTCGCCTTCGACTGGGTCATGTCTCTGGAATACCCGTGGATCAGCTCCCTTCTGGGCGCTTTTTACTTCGTCGAGGCCCTGTATGCTGGCCTTGCGCTGGCGGGACTGGTTTTTCTCTTCCGTTCCGGCTCGCCGGACCGTGACACCCCATCCGGGAAACACCTCGAGGACATCGGCCTGCTCCTCTTCGGCTTCAGCATCCTGTGGGCGGGGCTCTTCTTCGCCCAGTATCTGCTTCTGTGGTACGGCAACCTCCCCGAAGAGGTGCAGTTCATCGTCGAGCGCATCACCGTCTCTCCCTTCCGCGAACTCGGGGTGGCCTTTCTCCTCGCCAACTTCGGGGCTCCCTTCCTGCTTCTTCTCAGCCGGCGCGCCAAGCGCAGCAGCACGATGGTGGGGATCGCGGCCGCAGCGGTGCTGTCGGGAATCTTCGCGGAGAGGATGTTCTTCATCCTCCCCGTCGTCCCCATGTCCGTCGGCGTGCTCCTGGTGGAAAACTTCCTCCTTCTGGCCTTCTGGATGCTGACCGTCCACAGCCGGGAGGAGCTTCTGGCGGTTAAGCCGGAAATCTCGGGAGAGTAGGGAGAAAAGGTCGGGAGGGAAAGAATCGGTGGGTGTTCAGGTCGTCGGGTATGATGTCTAAAGAGGTCAAGTTTGCCGTTGCATTACCGCTTCGGATGAGGTATATAAGGCGTCCA
>NZ_KI421425.1:66249-69418 GCF_000472285.1 Desulfuromonas sp. TF | reverse complement strand
AAGGTCGCAGGTTCGAATCCTGCATCGCGCGCCAATAAAAATTCAAAGGCTTGCCAGAGACGGCAAGCCTTTTTTTTTCTGGTCCTCCGTCGGCAGAGTGGGTCCGTCCCTCTTCAGTCCATCCACTCGCAGAGCCTCGTCATTGCCGTCATCACCCTGCCGCAGTAAGCCTCCAGGAAATCCTCCCTGATCCCCTCATCCTGCGGCAGCTGTTCGGCGGCCGCCAACGCCCTTGCTCCGTCGAAGTCGACCAGGGCGAGGCGCGCCGTCAGCTCCTCCTCCGGACGCCCGCACGCGCTTCCGGGGAGGATGGCCACGCCGGTCTCTTCCATCAACCGCAGGCAGAGTTCGTCACTCGTATGGACGCCCTTGGCCCGCAGGCGTTTCCCACGCGGCGAAAAGTCGGCGAAGAGATAGAAGCCTCCCTGCGGCGTGGCAACCTGCAGGCCTGCATCGGACATCTGCCGTCGACAATTTTCCGCAAGAGCGCCGAGAATCCGGCGCGAATGCCACAAGTAGCGCTCGATGCGGATGCCGCCGCGGAAAGCCTCGACCGCGGCGAACTGGATCGGGGCGCTGGTCGAAGTGTAGGTTTCGCTGGCGACCGCCGCCATTGCCTCCTTCAGCCAGTCGAGGACGTCGGGAAAGGTCATGGTTCCCAGCCGCCATCCGCCGGCGCCGCACCACTTGCTGAGACCGCCGCTGATGATCGTCCCCTCCGGGTAGAAGCGCGCGATGGAAACGTGGCCGCCGGTAAAGTTCAACTCCCCGTAGATCTCATCCGAGAGCAGCATTAGTTTGTGCTTGCGGGCCGTTTCGGCGAGCGTCGCCAGTTGGCCGGCCGAGTAAGTGCATCCGGTGGGGTTGTTTGGGTAGTTGAGGATAAGGAGGCGAGGTCTGCCCGGCTCCTTGCGGCAGAAGTTGTCTATTTCCTCCGGGGTCGGCAGCCAGCCGTCTTCCGCGCGGGTCGGCAGCCAGCGGACGGGCCTGCCTATGAGATGGGCCTGCGGCGCATAAGAGACCCAACTGGGGGTCGGGATGAGGATTTCGCCGTCATAGACGAACTGGAGGATAAACATCAGCTCCTTGGAGCCGGGTCCGACCAGGACGTTTTCGCTCCTGACGCTGAGTTGCTGGCGCCGGTTGTAGTAATCCGCCACTGCCTCGCGCAGGGCCGGCAACCCGCGCACCGGCAGATAGTTCTTCTGATGGGCATTGGCCCGCAGCGCCTCGACGACCTGCATGGGGACGGGGAACGGGGATTGGCCGAGACCCAGCCTGAAGATCTGCTTCCCTTCGGCGATCAGGCGGCTGCTGAGTTCGTTGATCGCCAGGGTGGCCGACAGCGGCACGCCCCGGACATTGCGGTTCAGCGGCGCCCCCTCCATTGTCTGTCCGTTGCCCGATCCCTTCATGCCAGATGACTCCGGATATAACCACTCACCAGGGGGTCCGGATCGTAGGCCGGAGTCGCCCGTTCCTCCTCGAAGTCGTCAAACCAGTACCCCCGCGAGTTGCGTCGGCAAACGAGAAAACGCCCCTCGTCCTCGGCCAGGGCCGCCCGGTGGTAGCGGAAGAAGATCCGCTCCCCGTCCAGCCCGACCACTTCGATCTTGCCTCTGTTGTGCGACATGACGAAGCGATTGCGCCGGGCCAACCCCGAGCAGCCGCGCTGCGCCGCCGCGAAGATGCGGTACGCCTCCTCCAGGGGGAGGACGTACTCGGCATTACCCGCGGTGGGCCGGCACTGGAAAACATAATAGGGGGAGATCCCCAGATAGGAGAGAACATTGAAAAGTTCTCCCAGGACCGCCGGATCGTCATTGACCCCCCGGATCAGCGGGGTCTGGTTCATGAGGGAGACTCCGTTTTTCTGCAGCAGGTGAAAGGCGCGGACCGCCTCGTCCGTCAGCTCTCTGGGGTGGTTGACGTGGGCCATCAGGTAAATCGGTCGCCCGGGGGAGGAGCAACGGCGCAGCAGGGCGGGCAGGGCAGGGTCGTCGAGGATGCGGTGCGGATTGAAAACCGGCATCTTAGTGCCGATCCGGATGATGCGGACGTGATCGATGGACCGCAGCTCGGTCAGAATCTTCTCCAGTTTTCGAGTGGAGAGCAGAAGGGGATCGCCGCCGGTCACGAGAACATTATTGATCTGGGGGTGACGGCGAATGTAATCGAGAGCTGGGGCAACGTCGCGCGCCACCTCGGCATTCCCTTTCAGGAACAGGCGTTTTCGGAAGCAGAAGCGGCAGAGGCCGCCGCAGACGTCATTGACCAGCAGGACGACCGTGTTGCGGTACTTGTGCTCAAGCCCCGGGGCGACCACGAAGTCCGACTCCCGGGAGGCATCTAGCCGTCCCCATTCCTGGAGCTCTCCGATATGCGGCATGACGATCCGGTGGAGCGGATCGTTCGGATCGTTCCAGTCTATGAGCGACTGGTAATACTCGTTGCTGCGGAACAAATACCGCCGGGTCACTGCCTCCATGTGGCGGCGGCGCACCTCCGGAAGGCCGTGATTGTGGGGAATCTGGCTGATCCTGGTGATATAACGATACTTTGGCATGACCGTCTCCTCCGTTGTCGGGTTTCGGCTCGGGGGGAAGCTGCCGGAATGCCCGAATATAAGAAAACGTTCGGGTGGGAGGCGAAATTCAGCTTGTGGATCAGAGGAATTGGAGTTCCGCCGCTGCATGCTTTGATCGAAGCGACGGTGGTAGCATTTAATCCCGGTTGTTCCTGCGCGGCGACAAATCGATGACGAAATCTCTATGTGAAATCTATAACAGTTTTTTGGAATATGGCAAATGATCCCAAAAGGAGGAGATATAGGAATTGGCCTTAAGCTTTCGATCTTTGCTGATTTCAGCAAGACGTCTTTTCGAAAAATGGGCACCATCCCTGCCGCCGAACCGAAGCCGAAAACCAACCTTGATATAAACCTTGATATAATAATACTCACGGCATGACAGAGACCTGAGCGCAAGGGGCAGAGGATGGGCTACAAATTCACAACAGGGGAAACGACTGCCAACGGAATCCGGCGGATTGCCTGCGAGCAGATAGACAAAGCGATTGCAGAGGTTGAGGACGAAGAGTTGGACGTACATGAAACGATTCATCAGGTTCGAAAACGCTGCAAAAAATTGCGTGGCTTGGTGCGGCTGGG
>NZ_KI421425.1:50457-66239 GCF_000472285.1 Desulfuromonas sp. TF | reverse complement strand
ACGAAGAGTTGGACGTACATGAAACGATTCATCAGGTTCGAAAACGCTGCAAAAAATTGCGTGGCTTGGTGCGGCTGGTCAGACCCCACATGGAGAAGGTTTATCAGGAGGAAAACGCCGCGTACAGGGACTGCTCGAAAAACCTTTCCCGTTTCCGGGACGCTCAGGCGCTCATCGAATCCTTTGACGAACTTCTGCAACATTTTCCTCCGGCCGTGAAAGTCGAGGACCTTAGCCAATTGCGCAGAGAACTGGTGACGCGGCAAGAGAAGATGATCACCGAGAATTCAGAGGTCAAGGACCGTCTCGATGTTTTTCTGGACATGATGCGCCAGGGACGTGAACGGATTGATGCTTGGCCGCTCAAAAAAGAAGATTTCGATTTGCTCGAAAAGGGCCTAGTGAAAACCTATCGCCGGGGACGCAAGGCCATGAAGCAGGCTTATGAGCAATTGACGGTCGTGGCTTTTCACGAATGGCGCAAAAGGGTGAAATACCACTGGTATCACGCCCGACTGCTGCAGAACGTTTGGCCTGGTCTCTTCGCGAAATACGGTGAGGAGTTGAAGCGGCTTTCCGACTACCTTGGAGACGGCCACGACCTGGCTATTTTGCGTCAGACTCTCCAGGGAAATCCGGAGCAGTACGGTTCCCGGGAAATGCTGCAGGCATTTATCGGCCTGGTGGAGCGTCGCCAAACCGAGCTGCACCTTCGCGCCCGTCCGTTGGGTGGCCGGATTTATGTCGAGAAACCGACCAACCACGGAAAACGGTTGCGCGGCTATTGGAAGGCCTGGCAGCTCCAGCAAACCCTGCGGCCTAAAGTGGGCTCTCTAGAAGATGCTGGCGACGGCTGGAACCCAAATGACTGACGGAATTTGCTTGTTCAATACCGCCGAAATCCGCTGGTTCTGGCCCGAACGAAACGTGGAATCGATGCAATCCTGGTTTGTCGGCGAGGGGCCGATGCCCGATTCCGAAATTCGCACCGATATCTACCTTGTTTTGCCAGGATGCGAAACGACGGGAGTCAAGCTGAGGAATAAGAATTTCGAAATCAAGGCTTTGGCTGAGACCGCAGGAAGCTGCTTCTGGCCAACGGGCCAAAGCGGGGTGCTGCAACGCTGGGTCAAGTGGTCACTTGCCAGTCCCAAATTGCCGATTTTGCTGGATGACCTGCTTTCCGTCGGAATCTGGCAGCCGGTGACCAAAGAGCGCCTCCTGCGCAAATTTACGGCCTGCCCGGAGACCTTTGCGGAAAAAGGGTCGGCTCATTCTGACCGTGAGGAAGGTTGTAGCGTCGAACTGACTCGTGTCACCATGGATGCACGGCAACCATCATGGCTCACATTCGGTTTTGAGGCGTTCGAACCAAATGCGAAACTTTTTGACATCCTGAATGTGGCGGTCGGCCATTTTTTCAGGAGACACGGCAGCCCGCCAGGGGTCGAACTTTCAGAGGCGAATTCACTCAGTTACCCGGGTTGGTTGAAGCTGATTAATTGAAGTACCCAAAAACAGAAGTAGCAGCAGACTGGGCTTAGCGTCCCGTCCTCCATCCTCCGTCATTGAAGTGGCCAACCCCTTTTCGGGGTTGGCCGTTCTTTCCTTGCAGTTAAAGTGAGAATAACAGGCGTATCAAATTCCGCGGTCGGAATTCGAGCTGCGGGAAAGATACTATTTCGTAGATAGTAGAGGTTTTTTCTACAGACTCGTTGATGCTGTAGGCGGCCACATGAGGAATCCTATGAATCGATTGTTTTTTAGTTCAAAACATCGTATGCTTTCACAATTTTAAGTTCTAAAGTCAAGGCTGATGGCCATGCCTTCGAACTCGTCATCAACTACTCTTTGTGTACAGATTTGCGGGCTCTCTTATAAAAACGGAAGAATAAGAGTTCTCATGGTTTTCGCTGAACGGTATGGATAAACCGACAGACGGGAAAGAATAGTGAAATGCACGCGTCGAAGGGGATGGAGAACAAAGAGGCCGCTCACCCGTCTACTACGGTGAAAGAGGCGCCGCAAAAACCCTGCTTTGTGGTCGGAATCGGGGCATCTGCCGGCGGGCAGGATGCGCTGGAGCAGCTCTTCACCGCCTTGCCTTCGGACTGCGGACTCGCCTTCGTGGTAATCATGCATCTCCCTCCGGACGGGCCGTCGTTTCTCGCCGAGATGCTGGGCCGCTACACCCCTATGAAGGTGCTGACTGCCGAGGAAGGGATGGAGCCCCATCCGGATACCGTCCATGTGATCCCCGCCGGCAGGCAGCTGACCCTGCATGGCGGCCGTTTCCGGCTTGAAGCGCCGGCAGACGGGCGCGGAGCATTTCATCCCGTTGATTGCTTTTTCCGTTCTCTCGCCTCCGAGGCGGGGGAGCGATCGATAGCCGTGGTTCTGTCCGGTTTCGGAACCGACGGAGCGGAAAGCGTGAGGACCGTCAGGGAGGCCGGGGGGATCGTCATCGTCCAGGAACCCTGTACGGCCATCAATCCCGCCATGCCCCGGAGCGCCATCGCCGGCGGCATGGTGGATTTCATTCTCCCGGCAGAAGAGATGGCGGCGAAAATCGCCGATATCGCATTGGGGGCTTGCCCCCTTCCTTCCCGCGCCTGCCTGACCACCACCCTGGAGGAGGATCTCGCCGCCATCTTCGCCATCGTCAAGACCAGGACAGGGGACGATTTCAGCTCCTACAAGAGAAATACGGTCATCCGTCGGATCGAAAGGCGAATGGCGGTCAACGATGTGTCCGGGATGAAGAAATACATGGCCCTGCTGGAGACCGACGAGCAGGAGGCCCGGGCTCTCGGACAGGAGATTCTCATCGGGGTCACCAGCTTTTTCCGCGATCCCGAGGCCTTCAAAATCCTGCGCCAGGAAATCATTCCGCAACTTTTCGAAAGCCGGGAGCCCGACGAGCCGGTCCGCATCTGGCACGCCTGCTGCGCCACCGGCGAAGAGGTTTATTCCACGGCCATTCTGATCCGAGAATATCTGAACGAAAAGCGACTCGATGCCAGGGTGCAGCTCTTCGCCACCGACATCGACGAAGCCGCCATCGCCCAGGCCAGAGCCGGCTTGTATCCCAAGGAGATCGAAGCGGATGTAAGCGAAGAGAGGCTCAAGGCCTTCTTCACCCAGGTCGACGGTCGATGGAGGGTGGCGAAGCAACTGCGGGAGATGGTTGTTTTCGCTCACCACAGCCTCATCAAGGATCATCCCTTCTCCCGGCTCGACCTCCTGGTCTGCCGCAATTTCCTCATCTACCTCAACCCCGACATGCAAAAACGTCTCTTCTCGCTCTTTCACATGGCCTTGAAACCCGGGGGCTTCCTTTTCCTGGGCGCCTCCGAAAACGTAGGGCGCGACAGCGACCTCTTTGCCGTCAGAGACAAGAGATGGAAGATATTCGAGCGCCTTGAGGGAGGGCGCCGCGAAGACATGAGCTTCCCTTTTACCGCACCGCTTCGCCGTTTTTACGGATCGGAACAGCAGAAGGATCAGGGAGCCCGGAAGCCGAAACCGGGGCAAATCGCGGAGAAGCTCCTCATGGAGCGCTACTCTCCCCCTTTCCTGGTGGTAAACGAGAACTACGAGGTGCTCCATATCTCACCCCGGGCGAGCCATCTTCTCGAAGTGCCGGCGGGGGAATGGACCCGGAACTTTTTGAAGATGGTCAGGTCGGAGCTCCGTCCTTCCCTGAGGGCGGCGATTTACAGGTCGTTCAACGAAGGGAAACAGGTCGCTTTCCGGGGGGTAAAAGTGGTGTTTGACGGGGAGGAGACGGCGATCAATGTGCTGGTCGAGCCCCTGAAGAATTCACCCTCGGACGGGAAGCTGGCGATGGTTGTCCTTGAGATGTCGCAATCTCAGACCCCCGCGTTCGTGTCGGCGGGCGGCGAAGAAGAGGGGGCGGGAGACGAAGCTTCCAAGGAGATGCTGATCCGTCAACTGGAGGAGCAACTGCGCCTTACGCACGAACAGCTCCAGGCCGTCACCGAGCAGTTGGAAACCTCACAGGAGGGATTCATATCGGCCAACGAAGAGCTGATGTCGATCAATGAGGAATTTCACTCGGCCAACGAAGAACTTCAGTCCACCAATGAGGAGTTGGAGACCTCCAAGGAGGAGCTCCAGGCCCTGAACGAAGAGTTGGTCACGGTCAATGCCGAACTGCAAGGCAAGGTGGAGGAGCTCGACCGGGTCAACAGCGACATGGAGAACCTGTTCAGGAGCTCCGAGATCGCCACCATTTTCCTCGATCCGAAGCTCATCATCCGGCGCTTCTCCCCCGCGATGGCGGAGATATTCAACCTGATTCCCGCCGACATCGGCCGTCCTTTCCGGCATCTTGCAGGGACTATCGACTGGGCCGGCCTCTCCGAGGATGCTCGGGCGGTGCTGGCCTCCTTCGCGCCGATGGAGCGGGAGGTGGCGACGATTGAGGGTCAACATAAATACCTGATGCGTGTCCTGCCTTATCGCAGTACCGAGGGAAGGATCGACGGCATCGTCGTCACCCTCATTGATATCACGGACCTAAAAAGGGCGGAGAGGCACCTCCGGAGTACGGCCCTGTTCCCCGAGGAGAACCCCTTTCCGGTTCTGCGCGTGAACGGCGATGGTGTTTTGCTTTACTCCAATCGCGCGGCCACCGACCTCCTGGCACAGTGGCGGTGCTCCGCCGGCGAGAAGGTTCCCGAATCCGTGCGGCGGGAACTGGCGGCGGCCTTGGAGATTAGGGCGACCCAGGAGTTGCAGGTCCACAGCGGCGAGCACGATTTCTCCTTCGCGCTCGTGCCGATCCCCGCGCGGGGCTATGTCAACTTCTACGGGCGGGATCTTACCGAACGCAACCGCGCGGAAAAAGGGCTGCGGCAAAGCGAGGAACGCCTGAATCGGGCGCAGGAGATTGCCCATCTCGGCAGTTGGGAACTCGATCTGGTCAATGACACCCTTACATGGTCCGATGAGGTCTACCGGATCTTCGGCCTCGAACCGCAGGAGTTCGGCGCCAGTTACACGGCCTTTCTCGAAGCGGTGCATCCGGAGGACCGGGAGGCGGTTGACGAGGCCTACTTAGGCTCGCTGCGTGAGGGGCGGGACACCTACGAAATCGACCACCGCGTCGTGCGGAAATCGACGGGGGAAATTCGTTACGTCCACGAAAAATGCGAGCATTTCCGGGATGAAATCGGCAGGATCATCCGTTCCGTGGGAATGGTGCACGACATCACCGAGCGGAAGGCTGCCGAGGAGAAATTGAATCGGGCGAAATCGGAGGCCGAAGCGGCCACCCGGGCCAAGGGGCAGTTCCTGGCCAACATGAGCCATGAGCTGCGCACTCCCATGACCGGCGTTCTTGGCATGCTCGACCTCGTTTTTCTCGGAGATCTCCCCGACGAGCAGCGCGGATATCTGGAGAAGGTGCGGATATCCGCCCATGCCCTGCTGCGAATCCTCAATGACATTCTGGAATTTTCCCGCTTCGAGGCGGGGATGATCACCCTTGTGGAAGAACCGTTTCTGTTTTACGAGACAGTGAGGGAAGCGGTTGAGCTGTTCGACCTCGAAGCCCGCCGCAAAGGACTGAAACTGGAGCTGGAAGTCGCTCTCGGTACGCCGGAGCTGATGAAGGGGGACGGGGGTCGGGTTCGGCAGGTCCTGGTGAATCTGGTCGGCAACGCCGTGAAATTCACCGAGAAGGGGGAGGTAAAGGTCCGGGTGGATTCCGGGGAGGCGGATGCCGATGGCCGGCGCAGGATAACGTTTACCGTGGCAGATACCGGAATCGGAATTCCCGAAGATAAGCGGCATTCGCTCTTCAGACCCTTCAGCCAGGGGGATATCTCCCACACCCGCCGCTTCGGGGGCACCGGTCTCGGCCTGGCCATCAGCAAGGAGGTGGTTGAACAGATGGGAGGGACCATCTCCTTCAGCAGCGAGCCGGAGGTGGGGAGCACCTTCCGCGTCACCCTGCCTCTGCGAGAAACCACGATAACGGAGCTCGCGGCTTCCCCCAAGCCACCGGCCGTTGACCCTGTTCCTGATCCTCTTGCCGCGGGTGCTGCCAGGCGGCGCCTGCTGGTCGCCGAGGATGATGCAAGCATCCGGGAACTCCTGGGAACCATGCTCCGGCACGGCGGACTCGATTTCGACTGCGCCGTCAACGGCGAGGAGGCGGTGGACATGTGGGGGAGGGAGCGATACGACCTTATCCTGATGGACGTGCAGATGCCGCTTGTGGATGGCTTCAAGGCAACCCGTCTCATTCGGGAGCAGGAAAAAGAGAAGGGAGGACACATTCCCATCGTTGCCCTGACCGCCCATGCCTACCAGGCAGATCAGCAGAAATGCCTCGATGCAGGCATGGATGCGTACGTCGCCAAGCCGATCGACTTCCAGAAGCTCTTCGCCGTGATCAAGGATCTGCTCGGCGGCAATAAATAGGGTGAGCCAGGACAGTCTCCCTTTTTTAGGCAACCTTCTCCCAGTAATCAACGAAAAGGCCTTTTCCCGCAGCCTTGAATTTGTCTCCATCGAATTCCACGGTGATGGAGAGCTCCCTCTCGAAAGCCTGAGGCAGGGCGAACCGGATGCGCCCACCTTCGACGGTCACCGGGGAGGTGGCCGAGGTGTTCGAAAGATCGTAGCTGATCCCCTTTCCCCCGATCTGATCGTTTCGGATCAGATACTCCTGAGTCTCCGCGTACTCCTCGTCCGTCAGCGTGTAGCGGGCAGCATAGCACTCCGAATAGAAGTTTCCCTTTTCGTCTTTCCAGACGACGCTGAAATTCCGGAACTCCTTCGTATAGGTGATCATCCCCTTCACAACCGGTGGGAACTGGACGGTGCCGTCGGGAAGCTCCCGGCGGAACAGCCGGTAGGTGCCTTCGATGTTTGGTGCAGTCATGGTCGTTCTCCTCTTGCCGTCTGTTGTGGCCCGGTTTTGCCGGCGTGACGCGGGGGCCGTGGCCTTGGCAAAATCCAAGCCAATCAGCAGAGATTCGATCCGCTCCTCATACTCTACTTATATCATTTCCTCAGGTTGGCAGAGGGGACGTTTTTCGTTACGCCCATCCGGCAAATCCCTGAGATAGAGCAGATGGTTTCGTTGAATATTCGTCCGGGGGACTCGAGCGCATCCTTTTGAATATACGGCGTTTCACCTTGCGGCGTTGGCGTCGGCGGCGACGAAACGGTTATGACCCAACCATCGCCATCCAATCAGGGCACCGGATTTAGCCGTCGGCTATCGCGGTCTCATTCTCACCTCGGCCGACGGAAGCGCCTGGGCTGCGACCGACCATGGAAGCAATCATCTTTACAGCGTGCTCAGCGACGGCACAGATACCGTAATTGTCGGAGCAAAGGGGACCATAATTAAAAATAATCCGTAAGCACCAAGGCAGCATGAAAGGGCGGGAACAGGCTGACAAGGCTATTCCCGCCTCATTTTTTCGATGACTTGCTTCCCCTTCAAGACCTGATATAAGCAGATTAGAACTTTCAGAAAATGGTCGTGGTAAAAACGTTCATTGCGACCGAACGTCGCCATGGACCCTGGCTGAAAGGAGCCGACCATGGGAGAATTTAGAGGAGTTTTCAAACGGGGATCGCTGGGGTTGATAGTGCTTTCGCTGCTTCTGGCCTCTAGCCTTTCCTGGGCGGAAAGCGCAAGCAAACACAAGCAGTTCACCACCGACTTCGATCTGGAGTCCTGCACTTTCTCGGTGACGGGTGGTAACGCCTACTTTTCCCTGGATCCCGCCGCAGGACCCATGAACCCCATTCTGCTCGAGGGGGTGGAAGACAAGGAACTCGTTCAGGTCGAGATTGTCGTCACCAACGATACGATGCCGATCGACCTCGGTGCCCTGGGCCTCGGCGTCGTGGTGACGCGGGTCGTCGAAGAGACGGAATGGATCGATGGCGAACTGGTGGAGGAGTCGACCAACTTTTTTGCCCGCTGCGAAGAAACCGATTCCGTCTACTATTTCGGCGAGGAGGTCACGATTTACGAGGACGGTGAAATCATCACCGGCGCGGAGGCAGGGGCCTGGATTGCCGGGGAGCTTGCCGAGGACGGCGAGAGCATCAACATGCCCGGCCTGATCATGCCGGGGACCTTCCTCCTGGGGGCAAGATACTTTCAGGAGGTGGCGCCGGAGGTGGCCCTGGACCAGGCCGACCACGTCGAAATGGGCCTGACGGTGGAGACTCCCGCCGGCATCTTCAACGACAGCGTGAGAATACAGGAGACAACGCCGCTGGAGCCCAGTTCCAAGGACATCAAGATCTATGCCCCCGGAGCCGGTCTGATTGTCGACGCCGTGATAGAGCGGGTGAACGAGTTTTCAGAGGTAGAGCCTTAACGGCAGGAGCGAAGGGCCTAAGGGGGGAAAGGGGAGATCTACTGACCCTCCGGCGAAGTCCTTTCCGGCGCTCCCTACTGCCGCGCCAGCCGCAGATTCTCGACCTCCTCCTCGAAATTGCTCCGGAAGGGATTGATGTCCAGCCCGCCGCGACGTGTATAGCGAGCGTAAACGGTGAGTTTTTCCGGGCGGCAGGAACACATCAGGTCGACGAAGATCCTCTCCACGCACTGTTCGTGGAACTCGTTGTGCTGGCGAAAGGAGATGATGTAGCGCAGCAAAGGCTCGGGGGCGATTTGGTGGCCTTTGTAGCGGATCAGCACGCTCCCCCAGTCGGGCTGGCTGGTGATCAGGCAGTTGCTTTTGAGCAGATGGCTGTGGAGGGTCTCCTCCACGACCTTTTCCGGGTTGGCCGCTCCCTCCAGCAGGGACGGATCGAGCCGGTAGCCGGAAACCTCGATGTCGAGATTGTCGATGCAGCGTCCCGGCAGGGTCGCGATCCCTCCCGCCAACCCTTCGCACTCCATCAGCCGCACGTCGACATTCGCTCCGGCCGCCCGGGAGAGGTCTTCGACGAGTACCCGGCGCACCTGTTCGAAATCATTGAACCGGGTCTGGTTGAGGGAATTGAGATAAAGCTTGAAGGATTTGGATTCGATCAGGTGCTCCGATTCGCAGGGGACTCGGAACTCCCCCATGGCGACCACCGGCTTTCCCCTGGGGGTGAGCCAGGAGAGTTCGTAAGCATTCCAGAGGTCGAAGCCTGAAAAGGGAAGTTCGTCGCCGATGCCTATCTCCTCGCGCTTGAGGGTGCGGGGGACGGGACAGAGAAGGTGCGGGTCGTATTCGGATTTGTAAACGGTAGCCTTGCCCAGGGGCAGTGAGGATTCGAAGGTGGTCATGGAGTCTGGTTTACCTCGCTGGTGAAAGATGCAAAATGGCTCCTCGCCTATTCTCTTCCAGCAGGGGAGTGGTTGTCAATTTTCCACGAGAGGTGCTCAGCCATTTCCCGGCAAGCGCACCATTTTTTTTGCTCCCCGAACCTCAAATTGTCATTCCCTTGCTGTGAAAACCCCGAATATGTATCCGCTGTCCTCCTCCGGGCCATGCCGCCGGCCGCCGATAGACATTCTGCTCAATTCGGATCAACCCTAGAAGATTACAGACACAATCGGCGAAACCGCGAGTCGCTTCGGGGAGATTAAAAGCACCGAGGGCTCCATCTCTGGCACGGGTTCTGCTTTCAAGATGGCCCAAGCGGCCGATGCAATACCGGAATCGGCCGACAAAGATCATTCCCCTCGCAAGAGGGGCAGGCAATCTCCGATAAAGGCAAACCCGGAGTAATCCGGGGACGCAAAGCCACGGATCCGCATAAAGGATGGCCGGGCTGCCGAAGAGATGATGACGCATCCTCAACGGCACCCGGCAGGGTGATTCCCAAAGGAGCGTCCATCTTCGGTCAAGTAGATGGACGCTCCTTTTTTTATTCTTCATTCAGGCAGGGCTGAAATTCTATTTCGTAAATTGTCATGGCGTTAGAAGGGAATCTGTGTCGAAACTCCGGACTAAACTGATCATCGCCGCCGCTGACTCCTTAGCGTTGTCGTTGTGGGGCAAGCCGCGCACACTATGCGGCTCCAGGCTCGGTCTGCCGCTGCTGCTCTTCTTCGCGCTGTTGCTCGGTGCGGTCTCCCCGGCACTGGCGGTCAACTGCTCCGATCCCCCGTACAACGGAGTGATCGACGGTAATTTTGTTTCTGCTCCCGACCAGATCCAGATCGACGCGAATTGCACGATCAAAAACTTTCCCTCTCCCAACGTGCTGGACACCAACTTCAGCTTTTATACACAGCCTGGCGGTAACGAAGAAAGATGGCTTGTTGTCTTCGACAATGTCGTGCACACCGGCAACATGTCGTGTAACTCCACTCATGAACACAAGATCTGGTTTACCAACGGGTCCTCAACCAAGATCCAGGAGAGCTGTCAGAACCTTTTAATACCCGTAGAGAAAATTGACAAGCGGAACCCCGCTGGCCAGACGACGGCAGCCATCGGTGAGCCCTTCGCCTACAGGCTCACGATCCCGGTCCTGTATGACCCGGCCTTTGGCGTCGTCATCAACAACGCCGGGTCGCTAAACGACCTGCACGGCATCACTGTCTGGGATGATCTGAATGCGACGGGCGCCGATCTCGCCTATGTGAGCCACGTCGCCTACTGGCAGGGAGACGGTACGCCAGTGCCGCATACATTCTCCAATGCGGGCG
Organism: Desulfuromonas sp. TF; assembly: GCF_000472285.1. Taxonomy (NCBI): domain Bacteria; kingdom Pseudomonadati; phylum Thermodesulfobacteriota; class Desulfuromonadia; order Desulfuromonadales; family Desulfuromonadaceae; genus Desulfuromonas; species Desulfuromonas sp. TF. The sequence continues at coordinate 55,588 of NZ_KI421425.1, read as the reverse complement.
GTCTGCTCACCTTTGAATTCCCCAGCAACTTCGTGATTCCGTCCCAAGAGCAGATCATCATTGAGATCACGGCTGTCCTCAATGACACGCCGGCGAACGTGGCAGGGACGCAATTTGTCAACACGGCCAAGTGGGAGTTCGGCAGACTCATCGACGGAACATTCTATGAACCTCTGCCGGGCGAGTGGGGGCAATCGGCTCCGATGACCATCGCCGACCCCAATCTCGTCGTCACCAAGTCGAGCGATGAGACGGCGTTGAACCTGGGGGTCATGGCGACCTTTGATATCGACGTTCAGAACGCTGGCGGCAGCGATGCCTGGAACGTCACGATCCTCGACCAACTCCCCGACGGCGCCGACGCCGGCATGTGCGATCACGATCCACGCCCGGGAGTCAGCGCCAGGATTGTCGCCGGTGACGGCACCTTGGTCCGGGACTTGACCCCGGGCGCCGACTACTCGCTCAACTTCACCGGTGCGACCGGCACGCCCGCCTGCCAGTTCAGTCTGACCATGACTGACGCCGCGGGCCCAATCGCGCCCGAGCAGCACTTGATCATCGCTTACCAGACTCAGCTCGATGCCGACAGCACAGCAGACGGCAGAACGCTGACCAACGTCGCCGGCGGAACGCAGTGGTTCAGCGCCGACAGCAGCACTTCCGGTCGCCGCACCTTCAGCAGAACGCTCAGCGACGGCACACCCTCCATCATCGATCACGAGGACAGCTACACCATCACGACGGCGTTGTCCGGCTATTACTTTCAGAAAACCGTCGAGAATCTGAGCAGTCATGTGAGCCCGGCGGTCGTGGCCGCTCCGGGTGACCGGCTGCGGTACCGGCTGCGCCTCTTCAATGTCGATCAGACGATCAACGGGATCACCATCAGCGACCCGATGGATCTGAACAGCTTCGTGCCGGGCACGTTCGCCATGGTGACGCTTCCTGCGGGCGCGACCTACAGTTTTGATCAGGCAACGGGCCAGTTGGAGATCAGGGGCGATGGGGGCCCTCTGAACGTCGCAGTCGGCGACGAGATCGTGATCGAGTTCGACCTCACTCTGGAATCGACCCTCACCAACGGCACCGAAGTCCTCAACCAGGCGAGTTTCGTCGCTGACGATGCCCTCAGTGCGCTTAGCGATGACCCCTTTGTCAACGGCATCGCCCCACCGGGTGAACCGGCCGATCCGACCAGGGTATTGATCCAGACTCCCGGCCCACTGTCGAAGGCGAATACGCAGACGAGCTCGACGATCGGCGAACAGTTCAAGTACCGCATCACAGTGCCCGCGAACCCGATCCCCGCGCCTCTGTACGATGTGCGGATCCTCGATGACCTGAGCCAGTCGGCTGCCGAACTGCGCTTTGTGAGTGCGAGCGTCGTCTCGGGCGGCACCTGGACACTGACCAACACCAGCGGCAGCAACACCCAACTGGTAGTCGAAGACACCATTACCGGCATCGACATCCCCGCCAATGGTCAGGCTGTCATCGAAATAACCGTAGAGCTGTTGAACACTTCCACCAACAATAGCGGCCTGACTTTTAACAACACCGCGACGTACACTTACAACCGGTCGAACGGCGACGATGTCACCCAAAATCCCGGTGGTGAGGGATTCACCGCCAACATGGCCGTGGTTGAGCCGGCGGTAACCGCGGCCAGCAAGACGGTGAGCTTTGTCAGCCCGACGGGAAAATCGGCCACCGAGCCGGCGACGGTAGGCGATGTCCTCGAATACGTGCTCACGATTCCCAATAGCGGCAACTCCACAGCGTTTGATACGAACGTCGTCGACACGCTGCCGGCGACCGTGTCACTGGTCGCCGATTCCGCCACAGCGAGGATAAACGGCGTCGAGGTTGCTGGTTTTATAGCAAATCCGACCACCATGCTCGACGGATCCCTGGCCTGGGGCCGCGAGAACGGTGACCCCACGCTCGCCATCCCCGCCGGCCAGTCTCTGGTGCTGACCTACCAGGTGACCGTGGTCTCGGTGACGGGTGCAGAAATCGTCAACAGCGTCTATGCCGATTGGACATCGCTTTCAGGCGCAAGCACGGACGAGCGCACCGGCGCCGGTTGCCCGGCGGCTGATACGCTCAACGACTATTGCTATGGACCGGTCACCGCCACCGTCAGCACGGTTGACAATACTTCCATCGCCAAATCGGTTGTCGAGGACTCTTATACCGAGACACCAGGCAGCACGGCCGATCCGATCCTGCGCGTTGGTGACACGGCTACCTACGAACTGACGCTGAATCTCCAGGAATACACGACCCGCAGTGTCGCGGTCGAGGATGCGCTGCCTGCGGGAATGGCGCTGGAAAGCTTCTCCATCAATGCCGGCAGCAACTTCAGTTACACGTTGACGGCGCCGCCGCCGGCCGGCGCTATCGGCACCTTGCGCTGGGAGTTCGGCGACATTACCAACTCGCCGAGCAACGACGGTACGCCGGTTGACGCCCTGGTCATCCGCTATGTCGCCACGGTCGTCACCGATGCGCCACCCGTGGGTGTGGCCTATGACGCGTCCATTCCGCGCGACAACCTGGCGAAGCTCTTCTATACGGGCGGCGATCCGGCGGTCGCGCCCGATCGTTTGACGGCATCGGCACGGATTGAGGTCCGCCAGCCGCAGATGCGGCCGATCAGCAAGGTTGATCTGGGCAGCGGTCGTCTCGGCAGCGGCACCCTGGCCGATCCCTACCAGGTCAACATTGCCACCGATGTGATGAATTTCCGGCTGTCGTCCTGCAATGACGGCCTGGCGCCGGCATACGGCGTGGTGATTACCGACCTGCTAGCGCCGGAACTCGACGAAAGCGACCTGACGACGAATCCGCCGGTGGTGAGAATCGGCGCCAACACGTTGATCGCGGCTACCGATTATACCTATAGTGCCCCAGGGCGCGGCGGCGAGATGCGGACCGCGCTGCTGGACAGCGCCCCGGTCAATCCGGGCGAATGCGTCACGATCGATTACAACATCGGTTTCCACACCGATCTCACGGTTCAGAAGACCTGGGGCAACCAGGCCCGGCTTCCTGAGTACCGGTCGCTTCCGTTGTCCGAACCGGGGCGCCTCTATGCTTCCGTCAGCCCGGCGCAAGTCTGGATGACCAACCTGTTGAGCCTGGAGTCGCTGTCGAAGGCCTTGCAGTTGCCGGTGAGCGGGGAAGCGACCATCGGTGAAGAGGTGGTCTACCAGATCAGGGTGCCGGCAGTGCCTATGAACGCGACCCTGGACAACGTGGTGGTCACCGACAACCTGCACGGCGCCATGGAGTATCTGGGCGCAACGGCCGTCGACGGGAACGGCAACGTTGTTGCCTTGATTGACAACACCGTGGCGCCGGATCAGGTGAGCCTGACGATCGTCTCGATTCCAGCCGGCCAACAGGCCATCATCACCCTGCGGACCCGGGTGGCCAATAACGATCTGGCCAATGCCGGGACGAGTTTCGCCAATACCGCCTCCTATACCTATACGGATATGCCGGCCGGGTTGGTCACCGCCTTCACCAGTGGTCCGCTGACCATCGTCGAACCGTCGGTGACGGTCGCCATGACGGCATCTTCAACGTCCCCCAACGCGGGGGAACTCCTGACCTACACCTTGAGCTTTACCTCCGCGGGTGCCGGCGACGGGGATAACTTCTCGAACGCCTTCGACCTCATCATCGAGGACAGCCTGGGTCTGGGGCTCGCCTACGAGCCCGGCAGTGCGACGGTGAACGGCGCGGCGCTGGCCGATCCGCTGAGCAACGGCGCCGACGGCGTCAGTGCCCCCCAGACCCTCACCTGGGATCCGGTGAACGGCATCGATATCGATATTACGGAAGGGGCGACGGTCACCGTCACCTACCAGGTCCGTGTCCTCGACGGTGTCAACCCCGGTCAGACATTGACCAACAGCGTCATCGGTCGCTGGAGCGGTCTGAACGGCGACCAGGGCGCTGTCGAGCGGACCGGCAGCGGCACACCGGTGCTCAATGATTATTTCACCGAGCCCGCCGCTCTGACGCTGACGACCCCGCTCGCGGTCTCGTTCGCGAAGTCCGTCGTCAATGCGACCACGGGAGAGGATCCGGGTGCGAACGCCCGGCCCGGCGACACGCTCCGTTACACCCTCGTTCTCACCAATGAGAGCATCGTCCCGGTGACCAACGCCTCCCTGGTGGACGAGTTGGCTGCGCAGTTTGCCCCCGGCAGCATGCAGGTGCTCAGCGTCTCGGATACGAACGCCGACAGCGCCGGCAGCAATGCCGCGGGCGGGGCCAATGGCACGGGAATTGTCGACATCCGCAACCTGACCCTGGGTGCTCAGGGTGAAGCCGGCGACACGCTGACCGTCGTGTTCGAGGCGGCGCTGGCCGCGGTGATTACAAACGGCACACCGGTGCTGAATCAGGCGCAGCTCTCCGCCGCCAATCTGCCTCCCGCGGCCAGTAACCAAACCTCCACGCTGATCAGCTCCGCGCCGGCCTTCCGGGTTTTGAAGACATCGCAGGATATGAGCGGGGATACCGGCCTGCTGATGGCGGGAGATGTGCTTCGCTACACCATCACGGTGAAGAACATCGGCAACGAGGACGCGACCGGTGTCTCGCTGCGCGACCTGATTCCGGTCCATACCACGTATGCGGCCAACAGCACCCGGCTGAACGGCACTCTGGTTGCGGACTCGCCTTCCGGTGCATCACCCCTGGAAAACGGCCTGCCGGTGAACGCGCCGGAGGATGCGACACCGGGTGTGATGCGTGCGGACGCAAACCCCGCGACTCACGTCGCGACCCTCACCTTCGACGTGACCGTCAACAACGTTGTCGTCGACGGGACGATCATTTCCAACCAGGGCTTCGTGAGCGGAGCAGGGGTCGGCGGCGGCATCGCCCCCGAAAAACCGTCCGATGACCCGAACACCTCCGCTGTTGATGATCCGACCCGCGACATCGTCGGCAATCTGCCGCTCCTCATCGCCCAGAAGACCGTGCAGATTTCTCAGGATTTCGGTTCGATGGGGATCGTCGATCCGGGAGACGTGCTGCGCTACACCATCGTCATCAGCAACCACGGTGCGATACCGGCCACGGGCGTTGTCCTGGACGACCAGGTGCC
>NZ_KI421425.1:1144-50403 GCF_000472285.1 Desulfuromonas sp. TF | reverse complement strand
CCCGCCGATACCGGCTACGTGGAGGATTCCCTTCGTCTGAACGGCGCGGCATTGGGTGCCGACGGCGGGTTGTCGCCCCTCATCTCCGGACTGATGGTTCAGTCGTCTGATCAACCGGGCGCCGGGACCGTATCGGCGGGCGGCAGCGCAGTGATCACCTTCGAGGCCAGAGTCAATGACGGCGTGCCCGCAGGGACCATCATCATCAACCAGGGGAACGTGACCTTCAGTGAGCTGCCGACGCTGCCGACCGACGCGGACGGTGATCCCGCCAACGGATACCAGCCGACGCAGGTGGTCGTAGGCGGATCCCAGCAGCTGACCATCACCAAGGAAGCCTTCGCGATCGGCGGCGCGGCGCAGGCCGGCGGACAGCTGGAGTACACGATCCGCGTTACCAATATCGGCACCGTAACGGCGACGGACGTGGTGATTATCGATGATCTGGGACCGCTTGGTCCCGATCCCCTGGTGCCGGGCTCCGCGACCCTCGACGGTCTGACCGGCGGCATCGGCTACGCGGCGCCGGTGCTGACGGCGACCTGTGGCGACCTGCCGCCGGGCGCGACGGCCGTCCTTCGGTTCCGCGCCAACATCGGCCCGTCCGTTCCGACGGGGACGACGATCACCAACACGGCGGAGGTGACCTGGGGCACGGATCAGACCGCGTCGGACAGTGCGTCGGTGAATATCGGAGGCATCCCGGGGAGCGGTATCCTCAACGGCCGGGTCTGGCACGACGCGAATCTGGACAAGCTCCACGACGGAGCCGAGCAGAGCCTCGATGGGTGGTCGGTCGAGCTTTATCGCGGCAGCCGGCTTCTCGCCACCGTGCTGACGGACGGGGAGGGCGTCTACCGTCTCAGCGGCCTCGCCCCCAACGAGGCGACGGCCGATTCCTATGAACTTCGCTTCCGCGCCTCGGGGGCGGGCCCGAACACCGCCTCGCTCGGCACTGCCGATTCGCCCTTCATCAACGGTCCGCAGCGCATCAGCGGCGTGACGGTCGCTTCCGGCGGCAATCTCCAGGACCTGAATCTGCCGATCACCCCCAACGGCGCGGTTTACGACTCCGTTCGGCGGTCATCCGTTTCCGGCGCGAGGCTTGCGGTGGTGAGCGCCGCGACCGGGACGCCGCTGCCGGACCGGTGCTTCGACGACCCGGTTCAGCAGAACCAGGTCACCGCACAGAACGGGTTCTACAAGCTCGACGTCAATTTCAGCGATCCGTCCTGCCCGCCCGGCGGCGGCTATCTCCTCCAGGTGATCCCTCCGGCGAGCGGTTACATGGCGATGCCGTCCGGGATCATTCCCCCGGCGAGCGACGGAACGACGGCGCCCTTCTCCGTCCCCGCCTGCCCCGGCAGCGCGGCCGACGCGGTGCCGGCCACCGCCGAATACTGCGAGGTGACGGCTTCCGCTTCGGTGCCGCCGCCGTCGATGGCGCCGCGCACGGACGGCACCACCTATCACCTCCACCTCACCCTCAGCAACGGCAGCATTCCCGGTGAAAGCCAGGTGTTCAACAACGCCATCCCCATCGATCCGGCACTGGATGGGGCCGTGGCGATCACCAAGACCTCATCGCTGATCAACGTGACCAAGGGACAGCTGGTGCCGTACACGATCACCGTAAACAACGTGTTCGGCGTGCCGCTCCAGGACGTCGGAATCGTCGACCGCTTCCCGGCGGGTTTCAAATACGTGGAAGGCTCCGCCCGCCTGGACGGCGATCCGCTGGAGCCGGCTGCCAGCGGCCGGGAGCTGCTCTGGGACGGCCTCGAACTGCCGGTCAACGGCAGCCGTACGCTCCAGCTGCTGCTGATCGTCGGCGCCGGCGTCTCCGAAGGTGAATACGTCAATCGCGCGCAGGTGCTCAATACCGCCACCGGAGGGAGCGTCTCCGGCGAAGCGACGGCGACCGTGCGGGTCATTCCCGACCCGACCTTCGACTGCACCGACGTCATCGGCAAGGTATTCGACGACCGCAACCTCAACGGATACCAGGACGAGGGCGAGCAGGGGCTGGCCGGGGTCCGCGTGGTGACGGCCCGCGGCTTGATCGGAACCGCCGACGAACACGGCCGCTTCCATATCACCTGTGCGGTGGTTCCCGACGAGGATCGGGGGAGCAACTTCATCCTGAAGCTGGACGATCGCAGCCTGCCTACCGGATATCGCCTGACCACAGAAAATCCGCGGGTACAGCGCGCCACGCGAGGCAAGATGATGAAGTTCAACTTCGGCGCGACGATCCACCACGTGGTTTCCATCGATATCGCCGACGGGGTATTCGAGCCGGAGACCACGGAGCTGCGCCTGCAGTGGCGGCCGAAGATCGGGCAACTGCTGGAAGAATTGAAGAAAGCGCCGTCCGTGCTGCGCTTGTCCTACCTTGCGGATGTGGAGCGTGAAGGGCTGGTAACTCAGCGTCTCAAGGCTCTGAAGAAGGAGATCGCCGATCTCTGGGGCCGCTCGGACCGCGGCTATCGGCTGACGGTTGAGACCGAGGTCTTCTGGCGCAAAGGCGGGCCGGTTCAATAGGTCCCATAGGTCTTATGGGTCCTACAGGACCTCTGAAAGCCTCTTTTTAAAGACGGAATTGATGTTGAAGCGCGGTATCGCCATCTTATTTATGTTCAGTGCTTTCTCGGCAGTTGCCGCTACTGCCGTTGCCGCGGACTCGCATGCCGGTGTCTGGGAAACGGCCTCGTGCGGCGAGGCGTCCGAAATGCATCTGCCTTCCGACCAGGTCTTCACGCCCTGGCTGCTCGATCCCTCCATTTTCGATGAGGACCAGGGCGATCGCACGGAAATTCGGCAGGTCGTCGAGCCGGACGTCCGGACGATCAAGCTTGAGAACATGGTACCCCCCATCCACTTCCGTCTCGGCGAGGCGGAGATCCCCGAGGATTATCTTGAGCGGCTTCGCACGGTCCTCGAGAGCATGCGCGGCCGCAACAACGTGCGCCTCCACTTTGTCGGTCACGCCGACTCCCTGTCGCTCAGCGGACCCCTGAAGGAGCTCTACGGCGACAACACCGGCCTGTCGCGAGAGCGGGCGGGGACCACCGCCGAATATTTCCAGCGGGCGCTCGATCTTCCCCCCGAAGCGATCTCCTATGAAGGGCTTGGCGAGAGCCGGCCGGTTGCCAGCAACGCGACCGAGGAAGGACGGCGGCTCAACCGCCGGGTGGAAGTTCAGGTCTGGTATGACGAGATCGGTGAAAAGCTGGCCGAAAAGGAAGTAATCGTCCCTCGCGAGGTAAACCGCCTCAAGATCTGCCGTACCGAAACTGTCTGTAAATTGCGATACAAGGAGGGGCACTCCCATCGCGCCCGCGTCAAGAACCTGATTGCGCCTCTGCATTACGACGAAGGGATGCTGGCGGTGCCGGAAGAATTTCAGCAGCAGGTCAGATATGCCTTGAGGAACCTCGGCGGCAAGCAGAACGTGGTCGTCAAGTTCACCGCCTACACTGATAACAGCCCTCTGGCTGGGCGTGACGAGCGCATCTACGGTAACCATGTCGGGTTGTCGAAGGCGGTGGCCCGTCGTGTCGCCCTCGCTGTTCAGGAAGGTCTGGGCCTGCCCAACGGCGCCGTTGAAGGCGAGGGGAAGGGGGCGGCGCAGCCTGCCGCCTCCAACGATACGGAACAGGGTCGGGCGCTCAATCGCCGCATCGAAGTGGAATTCTGGCATGACGATCCGCTGCAGGACCTGCCCGATGAGCCGCAGCTGTGCCCGGACGCCGCCGGCGCCGAAATGGTCACCCGTGTCTACGATTCGCCGTCGGGCGGCATCGATCCGATCCTGTTCGAAGACGGCAAGCCGGTTCTCCCCGCCGGCACCACCGAGCGTTTGCGCAGGATCATGGATGAGATCAAGGACAAGACCAATGTGCGCCTGCGGTTCGTCGGCTATACCCGCAACGAAAGACTGGACCGCCGGACTGCCGCGGTCTATGGGGACGACATCGGCTGGTCCACGGCACGGGCCCGCCGGGCCATGGCGACCGTAAGCGACCGGATGACGCTGACGGAGCCGCAGGCGGAATTCGAAGGGCGCGGTTACGTCCAGTCCGATGACGTGGTCAACGCCGGCTTCATCGAGTCGGATACTTCGCGGGTCATGGTGCAGGTGGTCTACGACGAGCTGGCCATTCTCGATGACTATGAAGGGGTAGACATCACCCGTCTGACCCGTGAGGTCAACCCGGCCAATCCCTTCGGCCTGAATCTCATGCGCATCACGGTCGACGGAAAACCGATCGATGATCCCGGGAAGAGTATCCCCGATGTGCAGCGCTGCATCGACGTAGCCCTCGAAAAGGCCCAGGTCGAGTTCAAGCACGACACCCTGAAGCTGGAGCCGCGGCTCAACGTGACGGCCTGGCCGCGGACCATCCGTTATCAGGACCTGGAGGATACCGAATTTGCCGAGAACCTGGTCCAATTCCGCCTCTACACCAACTATCGCAGCTTCATCGAGCGGGCTGAGGTCAGGATTTTCGAAGAGGAACAGTCCGACCGCGATACGCCCCTCGCCGTCATCGAGATGGACGGCGACGGCATGGCGCAGTGGCAGCCCGACTTCGATTCCTACTCCGCGCCTGGGCGCCAGCTGAAATACCTGGTTCGGGTTTATGACGAGAAGGGGCGCTTCGACGAAACGCTGGCCCAGCCACTGTGGGTGGTCGACCGGATCGACCCGTCCGTGACGACGGCGAATCCCCGTGAGGAACTGCTGGTCGGATATGGCGAGAGCCGTATCGGCAGCCGGAACATAGAGCTTCGCGGCGGTACGGTGCAGGCCCACGGTACCGCGATCCCTGCCGAACACGGGGTGTGGCTGGCCGGCTTTGCCGTACCGGTGGACGGGGAAGGTCGTTTCGTCGCCGAGGAAATCCTTCCGGACGGCATGCATACCGTCGAGGTGGCCGTTCTCGACAAATCAGGGAATGGAGAGCTGTTCCTGCGCGACCTGGCGCTGAACAAGAGCGATTGGTTCACGGTGGGGATCGCCGATCTGACCCTATCCGCCAACAAGACCCACGGCCCGGCCAAGCTCCTCGCCCCGGAAAAACCCCAGTACGACGACGATGTGGACATTCAGGGGCGGCTCGCGTTTTACACCAGAGGCAAATTCGGCGCCGGCTGGGGGCTGACGGCGAGCGCCGATACGCGCGAAGGTCCGCTGGACGAGATCTTCAGCAACTTCCTCGACAAGTCGCCCGAGGCGCTGTTCAGGCGCATTGACCCGGATTACCATTTCCCGACCTACGGCGATGACGGCACCGTCGAGGAGGACGCTCCGACCCGCGGCAAATTCTACGTCAAATTGAAAAACGGCGCGAACTACGGACTCTGGGGCAACTTCAAGATCGGTTATACCGACAACACCCTGGCGCACGTCGACCGTGGGCTCTACGGCGCGAACCTGCATACCCAGAGCGCTGACGCCACGAGCTTCGGCGAGGAGCGTTTCATGGCCGACGGGTTCGCCGCCGAGCCCGGCACGGTGGCGGGACGCGACGAGTTGAGGGGAACCGGCGGTTCTCTCTATTTCCTGCGCCGCCAGGACGTCCTCGAGGGTTCCGAGCGGGTGCGCATCGAAATCCGCGACAAGGACTCCGGCCTGGTGCTCGGCGTGAAGAACCTGACCCCGGTGCTCGATTACGATATCGATTACCTGCAGGGGCGCCTGCTGCTGACCCAGCCCCTGGCATCGACGGCGGACGACGATCTGCTGGTGCACAGCGGCTCGATCAGCGGCCACCCCGCCTTCCTGGTGGTCCGCTACGAATTCACCCCCGGCCTCGACGACCCGGACAACCTGACGACGGGGGGCCGGGTTCACTACTGGTTCAACGACTACCTCAAAATCGGAGTGACCGCCAGCCGGAGTGAAGAAGCCGGGGACGAAAATACCCTGGGCGGGGCGGACGTGACCCTGCGCAAATCGGCCGAGTCTTGGCTGAGGCTCGAAGCCGGCCGCAGCGAAGGGCCGGGGCTGCTCGAGACGGCCTCCAGCGACGGCGGTTTCAATTTCGGTGCGCCCGATCCCCTGGACGGCTCGGAGATCGACGCCCGGGCCTATCGCACCGATGCCAGCATCGGATTCAGGGACTTCTTTGAAAAGGGGCGGGGGAGGATCACCCTCTACCACCAGGACCTCGAAGCCGGTTATTCGGCGCCGGGCCTGCTCACCGACCGGGACACGACTCAATACGGCGGCACCGCGGAGCTGCCGTTCTCCGACCGGGTGGGCCTGAGGATCAAGGGCGACAAACTGATTCAGAGCGAAGGGCTCGAGACCGTGGCCGGCGAGCTGAATCTCGATGTCCAGCTGGACGAGCACTGGACAGTGAGCTCGGGCGTGCGCCAGGACAGCCGCAAGGACAAATCCGCGCAGATCCCCCTGACCCAGGAAGAGGGAGATCGGACGGATGCGGTGCTTCAGCTGCTGTACGATTCCCGCGCGCGCTGGAGCGCCTACGGCTTTGTACAGGAGTCCTTGAAGACGACCGGCAACCGTGACGATAACGGCCGGATCGGTACCGGCGGCAGTTACCGGGTGACCGACAGGTTCAAGGTGAACGGCGAAGTGTCGGAGGGGGATCTCGGGGCGGCCGGACGGCTGGGGACGGAATACCTCTACTCCGACCGCACCACGCTCTATCTCAACTACGCCCTGGAGAACGAGCGCACCGACAACGGTCTGCGGGCCAGGAAGGGGAACATGGCTTCCGGTTTCCGCACGCGGTATTCGGACAGCGCCAGCGTCTACCTGGAGGAGCGCTACACCCATGGCGACATCCCGACAGGGCTGATGCATTCGACCGGCGTGGATCTCGCCCCCACCGACCGCCTCCACCTCGGTGCGAATGTCGACTTCGGAACCCTCACGGATAATCAGACGGGGGCCGAGCTCGAGAGAACGGCGGCGGGGGTGAGCGTCGGCTACGGCTTCGACCGGCTGAAGATCGCCAGTGCCGTCGAATACCGCGTGGACGACTCGGAACAGCCGGACGCCACGAGCACGAGGCGCACCACCTGGCTGCTGAAAAACGGCCTCAAATACCAGTTGTCACCGGATTGGCGTCTCATCGGAAAACTCAACTACGCCCACAGCGAGAGTTCGCAGGGGCAGTTCTACGACGGCGACTTCACGGAGGCGGTCCTGGGCTACGCTTATCGCCCCGTCCATCACGACCGCCTGAATGCGCTGTTCAAATACACCTATTTCTACAACGTCCCGGCCGCCGATCAGCTGACCGCCTCCGGTTCGGGCTCCACCGTCATCCAGCGCAGCCACATCGGAGCCGTCGATGTCATGTACGACGTGACGCCCCGCTGGACCGTGGGGGGAAAGTATGCCTACCGCCAGGGCGAGGTGAGCCAGGACCGTGTCGATCGGGAATTCTTCGAAAGCCGGGCCCATCTTGTTGTGCTGCGTGCCGACTGGCACTTCCTCCACCGCTGGGATGCCCTCCTCGAGGGGCGCATGCTCGACCTTCCCGATGCCGAAGACCGGCTGGGCGGGGCGCTCGTGACCATCTACCGGCACATCGGCAATCACGTCAAGGTAGGCGCCGGGTACAACTTCAGCAAGTTTTCGGATGACCTGACCGATCTGGACTACGACCACCAGGGGCTGTTCATCAATATTATCGGGAAGATGTGATCTAAAACGAAAGCCATTAATCGAACGCCGATAAAATCGGATAAATGCGGATAAAACCAGAAAAAACAATTCCAAGTTATTGAGATTTTATCTGCGTGCATCCGCCTTTATCTGCGTTCGACAAGATCTTGGTTTTTTCAAAAACCGCACAACTAATTACAGGTGGCAATCATGCTCAAATTCTCACGACTAATCATTTTAACGGTTTCGATGCTCCTGCTGACCTCCCCTCTTCATGCCGAGGAAGTCTCAAGGGAGCAGATCAAGGGGCTGGACGAACAGGTTCAGGAGATCAAGAGCGACGTTCTCGGCATTGCGGCGGAACTGAGCCGGCTGGAAGAGAAGCTGCTCTATCCGTCCCATACCCAGCTCGCGGTGTTCGTATCCCTGGCCGACGGCGAGACGTTCCGCCTCGATTCGGTCGAGATCCAGCTGGGCGGCAAGCCTGTGGCGCATCACCTCTACACCTTCAAGGAACTCGAAGCCTTGCGGAAGGGAGGCGTGCAGCGCATCCACACCGGCAATATCCGCACCGGTGAACATGAGATGCAGGTGACCCTCACCGGCAAATCGAAAGGGGGCAGCGATATCCAGAAGACGGAGAGCTTCACGATTCACAAGGACGTCGGCCCCGAGATCGTCGAAATCACGCTGGCGAACCATGTCATCACGCTGAAGGATTGGTAGGACTTGAGGGTGACCGCACCTTCAGGCCGCCCCCATAGGTCAGATAACTCCTATAGGACCTATGGGTCTTATAGAAGCGGCCAAAACCTAGAGACAGTCATGATGAGATTTTTGATTCTCCTGACAATTCTGCTGCTCGCTTCTCCTTCACTGGCCGCCAGCACCACCGCGCCCGAGGAGCTGAAGGACCTCTATTTCGGAGAGGCTCTGTATCACGCCTTCCAGGGGGAGTGGTTCGATGCCGTCGCCCGGCTCGACACCGAGCTGGAGCAGCACCATGGACTCGACGAGCCGGAACTCGACTCCCTTTTCCGCCACATCGGCCAGGCCGAATTCGCCGTGGGGGATTTTGAACTGGCCTACCGGATGCATCACCGGGCCGGCCGAGCAATCAAGGCGGTCATCGAGGGAAACGTAGAGGAGCCGGTGCGCAACGAGGCCATTTTCCGTCTGGCCCGGATCTACTTCCAGAAAGACCAGCCGCTCAATGCCCTGCATGCTGTGGAGCGCATCAGGGGGAGCGTGCCCGCAACCATTCGCGACGATCTCTCATTCCTGCGGGCACAGATCTTCATGGCGAACGGCCGCTTCGCCGAGGCCGCGGATATTCTGAGAGAGCTTCAGGATGCGAAGAGCCTGGAAGGCTTTACCTCCTACAACCTCGGTATCGCGCTGCTGAGGGAGGGAAAAGAGGATGAGGGGCGGCGGTTTCTCGACCGCACCGGCCTCATCGACAGCGACAGCCCCGCCACCCTGGCGATCAAGGACAAATCGAACCTCGTCCTTGGCAACAAGCTGCTGGAGGAAGACAACTTCGAGGGAGGCAAAGGGGTGCTCGACCGGGTGCGCCTGAGCGGACCGTTCTCCAACCGGGCGCTGCTCGGCTCGGGATGGGCCGACGCCTTCCGGGGAAAATTCGACAGAGCGCTGGTGCCCTGGAGCATCCTCGCCGAGCGTGAGGTGACGGACGCGGCGGTGCAGGAAGCCATGCTCGCCGTCCCCTATGCCTATGGAAAGCTGGGGGTGCACAGCAAGGCCGCACGGATGTACGGCAGCGCCCTGGAGGCGTTCGGCACGGAGGTCGACAAGCTCGGCGCTTCGATCAGGAGCATCCGCGAAGGCAAATTTCTCCGCGCCCTGGTGCGTGAGGAACTGAAACAGGATTCCAACTGGGTGGTCAGGCTCCGTGAGCTGCCGGAGGCGCCCGAGACTTACTACCTGCTCGAACTGATGGCCTCCCACGATTTCCAGGAATCCTTGAAAAACTATCTCGATCTTGAGCAGCTGCACAGGAAGCTGGATGTCTGGGAGGAGGATCTGAACGCTTTCGAGGAGATCATCGAAAAACGCCGGGCGTATTACCAGCCCCTGCTCCCTGAGACCGATCGGGAATTCCGGCGGCTCGACTCGCAGATGCGCCTGCGCCTGGAGCAGCGGGACCGTATCGAACAGCGTCTCCAGGCCATGTTGACCGCACCCAGGCCTGATTACCTGGCGACGGCGGAGGAGCGGATCTTCAGGGAACGGATTGCGGGGATGGAGCAGCCCCTGGCCGCCGTCGGAGGCGAGATCCCCGGCGAGGCCGAGGCACGGATCCGTCGTCTGCGGGGGGTGCTGGACTGGAACATTCATACCGATTACGACCGACGCCTGACCGAAGCCTGGAAGAACCTTCGGGAACTGAATCACGTCATCGATCGGTTGAACAGACAGTACACCGCCTTTGTGCGCACCCGCCAGGCCGCCACGCAAAGCTATCAGGGTTACAGCCAGTCGATCGGCCGTCAGCGGATCCGCATCGAGGAGGCCAGGGAGAACGTGACGGTGCTGAAGGCCCGCCAGGGGCATATGCTCGAAGTGATGGCCGTGAATGAACTCACCATACGCCGCGACCGGCTCGCAGAGTTCCAGATCAAGGCGCGTTTCGCCCTGGCGGACAGCTACGACCGCGCCGCGCGGGCGCAGGGCGAGAACCGGGTAGAAGGGGCGGAAGGGGTGGAGCAATGAACGCGTCGCGATACTTCATCCTGGCGCTTCCGGTGATATTGTCCGCCTGCTCGTCGCTCGACGACAGGGGAACGATCGCCCAGCTGCGTAACCGTCAGATCGAAATCAAGGAGGAGAGACTCGACGGCGGGCTCGAGAAGGCGATGGAGAGCTATCAGCGCTTTCTGAACGAAACGCCGGACTCCCCTCTGGCGCCAGAGGCGATCCGCCGCCTTGCGGACCTGAAGGTCGAGAAGGAATACGGGCTCATCACGGGGGAAGGCGAGGAGACGGACCCTGCAGCAGCGTCCTTGCCCGCCCCGGAATCCGCGCCGCGGCCGGAGGTCGCGCCTTGGGAGCAGGCCTTGGCATCCACTTCGGCGCAGGAAGAGTCCGAGGCGGCTTTTGAAGGCCGGGCGACCCGCAGCCCAAAAACGACCGGCACTGCAGGGGAGGGGCCAGTCCCCGGGGCAGGGGAGGACGATCTGGAAAGGGCGGGAGCCCTCGAGGCCATTGCACTCTATAGGAAGCTCCTCGAGGAGTATCCGTACTACGAGCGCAACGATCAGGTGCTGTATCAGATGTCCCGCGCCTACGAGGAGCTGGGGCGGATCGATGAGGCGATGGAGGTCATGGACCGGCTGGTGAGCGACTTCCCGCGCTCCCGGTACCTTGATGAGGTGCAGTTCCGCCGCGCCGAATACTTCTTCACCCGCCGGCAATACCTGGATGCCGAGGACGCCTACAGGAGCATCGTCGGCATCGGCGCCGGTTCGTCCTTCTTTCAACTGGCCCTGTACAAGCTCGGCTGGACCTTCTACAAGCAGGAACTCTACGAAGACGCCCTGCACCAGTTCATCGCTCTCCTCGACACCAAGGTGTCCGCGGGATACGACTTCGATCAGACCGAAGACGAGCCCGAACGCAAACGCATGGATGACACCTTCCGGGTCATCAGCCTGGGTTTTTCCAATCTCGGCGGCGCCGATTTCGTGGTCGAATACTTCTCCCGTTACGGCAAACGCGGCTACGAGGACAGCATCTACGGCAATCTTGCCGAATATTACGTCGCTAAGCGCCGCTACAGCGACGCCGTCGCCACATACGAGGCCTTTGCAGGCGACAATCCTTTCCACAGAAAGTCGCCGAACTTTCACATGCGGGTGATCGAGATCAATATCGCAGGGGGCTTCCCCACGCTCGTCATCGACTCGAAAAAGGCCTTCGCCACCAACTACGGTCTTAAGGCCGAATACTGGCGGCATTTCGAACCGGAGGCCCGTCCGGAAGTCCTCGGCTTTCTGAAGACCAACCTGACGGACCTGGCGAATCATTACCACGCGCTCTATCAGAACCCGCAGCGCGTCGAAGAGAAGGCGGCGAACTTCGCCGAGGCGCTGCGCTGGTACCGGGAGTTCCTCGGCTCCTTCCCGCAGGATGTCGAATCGCCGGGCATCAACTACCAGCTGGCGGACATTCTTCTGGAGAATCGCTCATTCGGGCAGGCTGCCGTTGAATACGAGAAGACGGCCTACGGCTATCCTCGCCACGAGAAATCCTCCACGGCGGGCTACGCGGCGGTTTACGCCTACCGGGAGCATCTCGGCGCCGTTTCGCCGGAGGAGCGCAAGCCGCTCAGGCTAGAGATTGTCCGCAGTTCGCTGAAGTTCACCGAAGCCTTTCCGGAGCACGAGAAGGCGGCAATCGTCCTCGGAGCGGCGGCGGACGATCTCTACGACATGGGCGACCATGAGCAGGCGCTGGCCGCCGCGCAAAAGCTCATCGAAGCCTTTCCCGGCGCCGAGACGGATATCCTGCGAGCTGCCTGGCTGGTCGTCGCCCACTCTTCCTACGACCTGCTTCTTTACGGCGAAGCCGAAGGCGCCTATGTGAAGGTGCTGGACCTGCTCCCCGAAGGCGACAAGGCGCGCAGCGCTCTGATCGACAATCTCGCCGCAGCGATCTACAAGCAGGGGGAAGAGGCGAACGCCATCGAGGACTACCGCGTGGCGGCGGATCATTTCCTGCGAGTGGGGCTCATGGCGCCGACTTCGAAGATCAGGCCGACCGCCGAATACGATGCGGCCGCGGCCCTGATCCAGCTCAAGGCGTGGAAAGAGGCGGCCGCCGTGCTGTCTGGATTTCGCGCCACCTTCCCCGGACACGAGCTGCAGCCCGAGGTGACCAAGAAGATCGCCTTCGTCTACCGGGAGGACGGCAAGCTTGCCCAGGCGGCCAGGGAGTACGAACGGATCGAGAGGGAGTCCGGGGACGAGGAGCTTCGCCGGGAGGCCCTGCTGATCGCGGCGCAGTTGCACGAGGAGGCGGGGGACAGGGCGAGCACCCTGGAGGTTTACCGGCGCTACGTGGACTATTTCCCGCAGCCGGTGGAAATCAACCTGGAGACGCGCAGCAAAATCGCCAAAATCCTCAAGGGACAGGGGGAGAGGGAACCTTATCTGGATGAACTCCGCCGGATCGTCGCCATCGAGACGGCTGCCGTTGACGAGCGCACGCCGCGGACCCGCTATCTCGCCGCGAATGCCGCTCTGGTACTGGCCGAGCTGAGTTATGAGCGCTTCGCCGGGGTCCGGCTGGTGAAACCCTTCGAGGTCAACCTGCGCAGGAAACAGGACCTGATGAAGACGGCGACGCAGGATTTCAGCCGGCTCATTGATTATGAAGTCGGGGATGTCACCTCCGCGGCGACCTTCTATCTGGCCGAGATTTACGCCCATTTCAGCAAGGCCCTGATGCAGTCCGAGCGCCCCGAGGGACTGAGCCCGTTGGAGATGGAGCAGTACGAACTGGCCATCGAGGAGCAGGCCTATCCCTTCGAGGAGAAGGCCATCGCCGTCCACGAGAGCAACCTGGAGCTGATTTCCCTCGGCATCTACAACGGGTGGATCGAAAAGAGCCTGGTGGAACTGGCCAGGTTCATACCCGCCCGCTATGACAAACCGGAAGCGGAGAGCGGCATCATCGCTTCTCTCGAGATCTACACCTTCGCCATCGACAGGCCGGAGCCGCTCGCTCCCCCGGTCGCCGAAGAGGAGGCTGCGGGTGCGACGGACTTGCCTGCCGAGTCGGCGCAGATCCTGGAACCGCCTCAGGGTGAAGAAGAGGTGCCGGTGGAGGAAGAGGTGCCGGCGGGACAACCTGTCCCGGATCCGACCGATCTGACTGATCAGGCAGATTCGGCCGAACAATCCAAAAACGAGGAGCAAGGCAATGCGGATCATTGATAAGCGGCTGTCAGGAGCACGAACCCCCGCCGGATGCGCGGCACTTTTGATGCTGTTTTTGCTCCTTGCCGGATGCGCAAGCGGCGGGAAAAAGGTCAAACAGGAGCCTGTTGAGCAGGTTCCCACCGCGGTGGAGGGACCCGCCGTGACGCGGCTGCAGGACGGCCGGGAAGGATTCGTCATCAGGGAAACACCGAGTCTGGATGCGGAGTCGCGCAGGGATTTCGACCGTGCCGTCGCCATGATGAAAGAGCGGAAATTCGAGGAGGCCGTCGAACTTCTTGAAAAAGTGATCGAGAGTACACCGGAGGTCACGGCCCCCTATATCAACATCGCGATGGCCTATGCCGCGATCGACAGGCTGGAGCCGGCCGAGCAGCATCTGAAGACGGCCCTGAGGCTGGTCCCCGAGCACCCGGCGGCGAGCAATGAATACGGTTTGCTGCTGCGAAAAAGCGGCCGCTTTGCCGAGGCCCGGGAAATCTACGAAAAGGCGCTCGCCCGTTTTCCGGAGTACCTCCCGGCGCGCAGAAATCTCGGGATTCTCTGCGACCTGTATCTCAACGACCCGGCTTGCGCCCTTGAACAGTACGAGATCTTCAGCGAGGCCGCGTCTGAAGATGAGCAGATGAAACTGTGGATTGCCGACCTGCGCATGCGGCTCGGAGGTGGGGGCTGATCAGCGGAATGGCATAGGACCCATCTATTCTGCAGATTCTGCAGGAGCTATGTGTGGAGCAGCTCAAGTCGAGAAAAAGGCAGGTTCCCAAGGGCGGCCGCAAGCGCCGCCCCTACAAGGAGGTGACTATGTACCGAGTAATGTTTCTCACGCTGTGTCTGATCCTGCTGTCGCCCTTCATCGCCATGGCCGGGGTAAGCGGATCGGAACCCAAGGAACTTTCCGGGATGTCCATTGTCGGAAACGACGAAGCTCCGAAATCGCTGTATATCGTTCCCTGGAAAAGCTCCGAGGTCGGCGTGGAGACCAGTCTGAAAATGATGCTGAGCGAAGGGGCCGCTCCGGTGGATCGGGACGTCTTCAGGCGGCAGCTCGATTTCTATGAGGTCAGCATTGCAAAATCGACCGCGTCGCCGCACGCGCTGGAACATCGGATTGACTTAGTAAACCGGTAGAGACGCCCCGCGCGACGGACTCCAGGACCGTTGACCGCGGGGATGCGACACCGTAAATAAACCAACTTCAACACGCAGGAGGAAAACCATGGGCATCTATTCTATTGTGGCGTTTTTTCAGAAGGGCGGGCTGTTCATGTACCCCATTCTTCTCGTATTCGCATTCGGCATGGCCATCGCCATCGAGCGATGGATCCAGTTGAATCGCGTCCGCAATGCCAACCGCAGGATGTGGGGCGAGGTGCACCCGCTGCTGGCCGAGGGTCAGTTCGACAAGGCGCGGGAGATGGTCGACGAGGACAAATCCACCATCGCACAGATGCTGAGCATGGGACTGGCGCGTCAGGGAGCGGTCCGGCGCCGCGAAGACATCGAGATCGCCATGGAGGAGAGCATGATGGAGATCATCCCTCAGCTCGAACGGCGCACTCCCTACGTGGCTCTGCTCTCGAATATCGCCACCCTGCTCGGGCTGCTCGGCACCATCATGGGCCTGATCGAGGCGTTCACCGCGGTGGCCAATGCGAACCCCGCCGAGAAGGCCGACCTGCTCTCCGCCAGTATCTCGGTGGCCATGAACACCACGGCTTTCGGTCTGATGGCCGCGATCCCTCTGCTGATCCTTCACGCCAAGCTGACTTCGACCACCGGTCAGGTCGTGGACAGCCTTGAGATGGCCTCGGTCAAGGTGCTGAACACCATCTCCAATTTCGCCAAACGCCAGTTTCCGGCGAGTTGACCATGGCCAGACGACATCACTCCAAAAGGCGGACGAGAGAGGCACCTGAACTCGACATCACCACCTTCCTGAATCTGATGGTGGTGCTCGTCCCATTTCTTCTCATCAGCGCCGTGTTCTCGCGTGTGACGATCCTGGAGTTGAGCGTACCGACGGCTGCGGGAGGTGCGGCTTCGGCCCAGCCGGACTTCAGTATCGAGGTGATTGTCCGCAAGGCCGGACTGGAGCTGGCCAACGGGGCAAGCGTGGTGGCTGCGATTCCGAAAAAAGACGATCAGTACGATCTGAAGAAGCTCTCCGAAATGCTCAGCCGCCTCAAAGCCGATTACCCGCAGAAGGACGACGCGACGGTCCTGATGGAACCCCAGATCGAGTATGACCATCTGATTCAGGTCATGGATACGGTGCGCGGGGTCGAGGTAAGGGATGCGAAGAGCGAAGAAGTTCAGAAGACCGTGCTCTTCCCCAATATATCGATCGGAGACGCGCCATGAGGAATTCCAGACGCATCAAACGAATGGGGCGCAACAGGAAAAAGGTGACGGGCCTGAACCTGACCTCGCTGATGGACGTCTTCACCATCCTGGTGTTCTTCCTGCTCGCCAACTCGTCATCGAGCGAGGTTCTGACCACCCCCAAGCAGATCAAGCTTCCCGATTCGGTGGTCGAGGCCAAGCCTCGGGAAACGGTGGTGGTCATGGTCGGTCCCGAGGAGGTGCTGGTCCAGGGAGAAGTCGTGATCGGTACGGCCGAACTCCTTGCATCGGAACAGGAGACGATCGGGGCGATTACCGAACGGCTCGAGCGGCTGGAACGGAACGTGATCGGGATAAGTACGAAGGCGGCCGTGGAAGCCAAGGAGATCACTCTTCTTGCGGACAGGTCGATTCCCTTCAGCGCCCTCAAGAAAGTCATGTCGACCTGTACACATTTCGGTTACGGCAGGATTTCTCTCGCCGTCATTCAGAAGGCAACGCAGGGTTAGCGTGGACGCCGTGAATACATCTATATTGACACAGGAATTGGAGCCGCTGAACGCGCAGATCGGGCAAGTTCGGGAAAAACTCGATGTGCTCGAAGGTGAGCTGCGCGTTGCAGAGGCAGAGCTCGAAACGTTTTCCGCCGACCGGCTGCGGTTCGATGCCTTGCAGGATGTCTGCACCGCTCTCGACGCGCTGGAAGAGATGGGAGCGGCTGAGCTCTTCTGGGAAGGCGTCCCGCAGGTCGCCGATACCGCCGGGCACCGTGAGAGGCTTCGGGAACGCATTGTCCGCTTTGAGGGTGAGATCCGGGGTGCCCGGGAAAGACATGAATCCCTCCAGGCGCAGGCCGGCCGGGTTTACGAGGAAATGGAGTGCCTGTACGAAGAGGTTCGCCAGGCGTACGCCCGTGAAGAGCGGCGCCTGGACGAATTCGTCATCGAGCGGGAGATCTCTGCCGTTCCATTCCGGCAGATGATCATGCCCTGGACCGGCGAGGGCGAGAGCGAAAGGCGATTCCGCCGGTTCCTGATGGTTGCCCTCTTCTGGAGCGCAGTTGTCGGCTCTCTCATCCCCCTGGTGAACCTGCCGATCCCGGACCGTTCGGCCGTCGTGGTCGAAATTCCTGACCGGCTGGCCATGCTGGTCAAGAAGGAACCACCCCGACCGGAGCCGATTCCGGAGCGGCCCAGGGAAGAGAAAAAGCCCGAGCCCGAACCGGAGAAGCCTGAGAAACCGGAAAAACCGCAGAAAAGCCCGGCAAAGGAAAAGCAGGTGAAGGTGGCGAAAGAAGCCTCGAAACCGGCCGGAACGCAGGAGGCGCGTAAAAAAGCTGAAAACACCGGCGTGCTGGCGTTCAAGAGCTCCTTTGCCGATCTCATGGACGAAACTCCCGTGGCGAAGCTCGGCGCCGAGGCCCGTCTGAACGACAAGAACATGCAGGCGGCAGGGCAGGCCCGCGCCCAGCGCTCTCTGGTGGCAATGCAGGCGAAGGGCTCCAGCGGCGGCATCGGAGGCGCCGCGGTCAGCCGCAACATCGGAGCCGGGGGCGGCGGAAAGGGTGGAAACGGCATCGGCAAAGTGGGCTTCGCGCGGGTGGAAAGCGCCGTGGCGGGTCTGGCGGAAGAGGCGGGACGGCCGCTGAGCGATGGGCCCGGTCCGGGCCGGACGGACGAGGAAATCCAGATCGTATTCGATCGCTACAAGGCGACCCTCTATCGAATTTACAACAAGGAACTCCGCAGGGATCCGACGTTGCGCGGGAAGATGTTGCTGCGACTCATCATTGAGCCGGGCGGCGAAGTGTCCCTGTGCAGGGTGGAGTCTACGGACCTGGCCTCGGCCGAGCTGGTGGCCCAGATCGTCGAGCGCGTCGAGAGGTTCAACTTTGGCCCGAAAGAAGGCGTGCCGAAGACGACCATCCTGTACCCGATCGACTTTTTGCCGGCGGGGTAGGGCGAATAACTCACCGCAAAGGCGCAAAGAACGCAAAGAAAACCTTGTTCATGGATTTCTTTGCGTTCTTTGCGCCTTGAGTAATATTTCTCACCGGTCGCGGAATTCCGCCTTCCGTTTGTTCAGGAAGGCGTTCATCCCCTCCTTCTGGTCCTCGGTGGAGAAGCACAGGCCGAAAAGTTCGGCTTCGTACCCGATGGCCCTGGCGCTGTCCATCTCCAGCCCGTTGTTGACGGCATCCTTGATCAAGCCGATGGCGACCTGCCCTTTTGAGGCGATCTTTTCCGCGAGCTTCCGGGCCTCTTCGAGCAGCTGGTCGGCCGGAACGACCCGGTTGACCAGCCCGATACGATGGGCTTCACCGGCGTCGATCATGTCGCCGGTGAAGAGAAGTTCCAGAGCCCTGCCCTTGCCGATAAGACGGGGGAGGCGCTGGGTGCCGGCCCATCCCGGGATGATCCCCAGGTTGACCTCCGGCTGTCCGAAGCGGGCCGTCTCGCTGGCGATGCGAAGATCGCAGCTCATGGCCAGTTCGCAGCCGCCGCCGAGGGCATAGCCGTTGATGGCCGCGATCACCGGCTTGCGGCAGCGTTCGATGCGGTTGAGCAGATTCTGCGCCAGCAGGGCGAAATTGCGGGCGTCCATGGGCGGCATTTTCTCCATGGCCGAGATGTCTCCGCCGGCCACGAAGGATTTCTGACCCGCTCCGGTGAGGATGATCACCTTGATGTCGGTGTTTTTCTCCAGCGATGCGAAGGCCTCCTCCATCTCCCGCAAGGTGTCGAAGGAGAGGGAGTTCATGGCCCGGGGACGGTTGACGGTTACGGTGGCCACGGGACCGGCCCGCTCCACCAGCAGGTTTTCGAATTGCATGGAATGATCCTCCTTAAAGTGGATTGAAAATAATTTTGTGAGAATGCTCTTCTAGCTCTCCAGCAGATTGACCACGGTGCGCCCCTTCAGTTTCCCCTGCAGGATGGCCTGGATCGGCTCTTCGAGTTCTTGGAGAGTGCATTCGCTGGCCGCCTCTTCGAGATGCCGCGGCTTCCATTTTCCGGCCAGATTGTTCCAGATCTGCTGCCGAGGTTCGCGGGGGCACTCGACCGAGTCGATCCCAAGAAGGCTGACGCCGCGCAGGATGAAGGGGAAGACGTTCACGGGGAGCTCAGGGGAGCCGACCAGGCCGCAGCAGGTGACCGTCCCTCCATAGCGGGTGGCCTTGAGAGCGGCGGCCAGCGTGTCGCCGCCGACGCAGTCGACGGCTCCGGCCCAGCGCTCCTTCATCAGGGGCCTTTCCGCCCCTTCCAGCACGGCTTCGCGGCTGATCACCTCGGCGGCGCCGAGGGTGGCCAGAAATTCGGACTCATCGGTTTTCCCGGTCGATGCCGTCACCCGGTACCCGGCCCTGGCGAGGACCGCCACGGCAATGCTCCCCACTCCGCCCGTCGCTCCGGTGACCAGGATGTCGCCATCCCCGGGCCGCACTCCGGACTTCTCCAGCTTGTAGACGGAAAGGGCCGCGGTGAATCCGGCGGTTCCCAGAACCATGCTTTCGCGCAGGGAGAGCCCCTCGGGCAGGGGTATCGCCCATGCTGCGGGGATGCGGATGTACTGGCCGAAACCGCCGGCGGTATTCATCCCCAGATCATGCCCGGTGACGATGACCCGGTCTCCGGGCGCGAATGCATCGCTGTCGCTGGTCACGACTTCTCCCGCGGCGTCGATGCCGGGGGTGTGGGGGTATTTTCTCGTCACTCCGGGACGGCCGGTGGCGGAGAGGGCGTCCTTGTAGTTGAGGGACGAATAATGAACCTTCACCAGCAGTTCCCCCGGCGGCAGTTCGTCGATCTTCCTTTCGATGATCCTGCGGGTGAATTTTTTCGGCTCGGTCTCCTCCACGAGCAAGGCGGTAAAAGTCTCCGGCGGCATTTTTTCCTCCTTCTGATGAGATTTGTCTGGATAGCATCAATCTTCCTCTCCCCGTCCGCTTCGCTCAACTCTGCGTCCTTTGAGATCTCAAGCGACTGAATAGAGCCGGCCGGGAGGTGGCGTCTGGATCATACTTAGCAGGTAATATCAATTTCGACAAGTGTCTTACTCGGGCCCTCGCATGTCCTCTTTTTGCCGCTTCCGCCGAAGGGCCGTGGGAAGCCACCGCTCAAGGATGGCGCTCAACTGCTCCTGGTCGAAGGGCTTTCCGAGAAAATCGTCCATACCCGCGCCCAGGCAGCGGTCCTGATCACTCTTGAGGACATGGGCCGTCAGGGCGATTATGGGAATATGCTCACCCTCGCCCCTGGATTTTTCTTCATCCCGGATGAGCCGAGCAGCCTCGAAACCGTCCATCACCGGCATCTGACAATCCATGAAGATCAGGTCATAGGAATTGAGTTTGCAGGCTTCCACCGCTTTGTGTCCGTTCAGAGCGGTTTCCACCCTCATGCCGAGATCTTTCAGCATGGCCCGGGTTACTTCCAGATTGACGGGATTGTCCTCGGCAAGAAGAACGAGTCCCCTTCTTTTCTGCTTTGGGAGAGTTCTTTTGGCCTTTGTTTCATCCGCAAGGGGCGCTTTGCCGATCTCCTGCCTCTTTAGGGGAATCGTGACGCTGAAGATCGATCCCTTGTCCGGTTCGCTTTCGCAGCTGACCTGTCCACCCATCATGTCCGTAAGCTCCCTGACGATGGCCAGTCCCAGCCCTGTGCCTCCATATCTGCGGGTGTTTGAAGCGTCCACCTGGGAGAAGGAATCGAAAATATGCTCCTGTAATTCAAGGGGTATGCCGATGCCGCTGTCTCTGACCGAAAAGCGGAGCGTGACCTGCCGTGCATCTGCTTCGACGAGTATGACCTCTATTCCAATCTTCCCATGATCGGTGAATTTTACGGCGTTGTCGATCAGGTTGTTGAGAATCTGGCGAAGACGATCGGGATCGCCTCTCAAGGCCCTCGGGATGTGGGACGGGATATCACAGGTAAGCTCCAGCCCCTTCTTGTGAGCCCGCCTGGACATGACTTCCAGAATCGTGTCGATCGCCTGGTGCAGGTCGAAATCGATTTCCTTCAGTTCCAGCTTCCCGGCTTCGATCTTCGAAATGTCGAGAATATCATTGAGGATGTTCATCAGGAACTCGCCGGAGTTGTATACGGTTTCTGCAAGCCCCCGCTGGTTCTGCGTCAGATCCGTATGCAGGAGGAGTTCTGTCATCCCCAGGACTCCATTCATCGGAGTCCTGATTTCGTGACTCATATTCGCCAGAAACTGGGATTTGGCCCGATTGGCCTCTTCGGCCCGATGAGCCTGGGTAAT
This sequence comes from Desulfuromonas sp. TF, assembly GCF_000472285.1. NCBI lineage: Bacteria > Pseudomonadati > Thermodesulfobacteriota > Desulfuromonadia > Desulfuromonadales > Desulfuromonadaceae > Desulfuromonas > Desulfuromonas sp. TF. The sequence goes on along the minus strand of NZ_KI421425.1, from coordinate 29,181 downwards.
GGCTTCGTCCATGGCACGCTGCAGATCGTGAGTCCTGGACACAACCTCCTCTTCCAATTCCTGCCGGTGCTTTTCAACACGCGTTCTGTAATCCTGAAGCCGGGCAATCATGACGTTGAAGGCTCGACCGAGATCGGAGATTTCATCCGAGTTTCTGATTTCGATCCGGTGATCGAGTTTTCCACCGGCGATCTCGTTCGCGACCAGAGCAAGTCTCTTGAGCGGAGAGGTGATTCTCTGGGCCAGCAGCATGACGAGGGCGCTGCCGAGCAGCACCAGCACGACGGTGAAGACCAGGGTGGAGAGAAAGAACTGGTGAATGTTCCGCTCCAGATTTTTTGGACTCAGGCCCAACCGGACATAGCCGATGGTATCGGGAGGGAGCCTTTTCTGTTCCGGGAACAGTCCGGCCGGGTCGTCGAGAGAGGAAGTGAGCACGGGAGTGATCATATCGATAAAGACATCTCCGGTGACTGGATCGGTCAATCTGCTGGTCTGGATCGGATCGGCGGGGTCGAAGCCGGGAAAGGAAAAGCTCCTTGGGATGTGAACCGAGGCGTCCACTGTTCTTGACGCCAGCTTTTTCCCTTCGGCGGTAGCGATGACGACATAGGCGGCATCCTCTTCCGCAAAGACGCTGTCGAGCAGCTGCTGCAAAGAGGAATCGTCTTCGGTATAGATGGCGTACTCACTGCTCTGGGCCAGAAGTGCAAGCATGTGGTAGCCGTCGTTTTTCAGCTCTTCATAGGAGAGAGCCTTCTGATTGTAGGCGGCGTAGAAGGCGATGCCCATGGCCGTGACCACGATCAGGAGTATGGCCGATAGGTTGAACTTGGTGGCCAGTTTCAGTTTTTTACCGATTGTCACTTCAGCACCTCTCAATAAACCTGTTCGGCATCCTTGCGAACTGATGAGGAGATGTTCAGTTTCATGCGATTGGCCGCCTTGAGGTTCAAGGAGTACGTCACCTTGCGCGGTGCGACCGGCGCTATCGATCCGGCGGGCTCGCCCTGTAGAATTCGATAGGCCAGTTCCCCGCATTGGCGTCCGATGTCATGATAATCCCTGTCCAGGGAATAAAGCGCCCCGGCCTTGGTCCAGGCATGGGAGAGCCCCACGAAGGGGATGCGGTTGCGGAAAGAAAAAAGCAGAATGTGTCTGGCCGTCTGCGGCGTCAGGACGACATGGTCGCTCACTCCCCAAAGGACATCGGCCGTGTTGGCCAGGTTCTCCAGTGCCGCCGGCAATTCGCGGGGACCGGACACTTCCTGGGCAACGAGCTGGAAACCCATTTGATCCAGGATCTTTTTCGCATTTTCGATGCGACCCATGTTTTCTGTCCCGTTGTAGACCACTCCTATTTTGCGGGCGTCGGGCAGGATGCGCCGCATCCATCCTAACTGGATCTCCGGCGGGTGTTCCAGATAAACACCTGTGGTATGGGGAAAGTTTACGAGATCTTCTTCTCTCAGAATCATCCCCGCGACGATGGGAATGTCCGGGTTCTGCACTCTGGCTTGAACCAGCGCCTCGGAACCCACGGCGAATATCAATTCGACATTTTTCGTGTCCTCACTTGACAGGCCGTCGGGCAGGATTTTTATAAGGACCGGAATCTTCTTCTGTTCGAGAGAATCCCGGAAACCTTCCAGAACCTTGTCGAATGGGGGCGATTCGGTGCTGAGCAGCACCGCAACCCTCTCCGGCCCGGCGGCTTCGGAGGGCAGGCGCCAGCCGAGACCAATCCAGGCGATTACAAGGACCAGATAGAAAATGGGAAGTCTTCTCGTCAAGCGTATTCTCCGGGACCGATCTCAGAAAATATAGGTAATTTTGAGGCGTAAAATCTGCCCGTCCTGCTCAATGGTGTCCTGGCGATGCGCAGCCGACGCGGGGTCGCTGAACTTTTTGTCGAACAGGTTGTAGACGGACGCGGAGAACTCCAGCCCTTCCGCCATGTGCTGGCTGAAAAGAGTCAGGTTGGTCACAGCAAAGGACCCGGCTTCGTCATCGGTGCGCGTTTTCCTCTTCCCCACATATTGTTCCTCGATGCCGAGCAGAAATTTGTCCTTGTAGAGCGGGACAATCAGATTGAGCTTGGCCAGATGCTTGGGCGAATTGGTGAGGAGTTGATCGGTCTTCCTGTTTTTGGCCTCCTGAAAAGAGTAGCTGGCCCGTCCTTCAAAACCCGAATTCCATTTCCCCTCCAGTTCCAGTTCCACCCCCATGGCTTCGACCTCGTCCACATTATCGAAAACCAGCAATCCGTCGTCCGGGTCGAGCATCAGATTGATCAGGTCCTCTGTTTCATAATAAAAACCATTTATGATGCCGTGCAGATGGCTGCCGAGATACTGCTCAAGGACCAGTTCATAGGTGGTGATTCTTTCCGGTTCGAGATCCGGGTTCGGTTTCTGTGTTTCCAGCCCGTCGTGATAAAAGAATTCGAAGGCGTTCGGAGCCCGGAAGGCTTCGCCGTAAAGGAATTTCAGCGTGGTTTTCTCCAGAGGGCTGTAGATCAGGGCAAGCCGCGGATTGGTGGTGCTTCCGAAGGTGCTGTATTCGTCGTGCCGCACTCCGGCATTGAGGATCAGCGCGTCGAAGATCTGGTATTCGTCCTGAATGTACACTCCCCAGTTTTCGGAATCGTGCTGCTCATCCAGGTAAACCGCCAGATCGAAATTCTTCTGGTCCTGCTGGTAGTGGTTCTGGTATTCGCCGCCGAAGATCAGGGTATGTTTTTGCAGTCTCTTGGTGGCCTGGATTTCTCCCCCCCACCAGGCGCCGCGGAACTCGTCTTTGTTGATTACGATGAAGGGATCAGGGGTTGGTGAATAGTCATAGACGTAATTGCCGTCGGAGGAGTAGTAATTATAGCTGCCCCGGGCCAGAAGATCGAAATGATCGGCGAAGTGGTGCTCGTAGACCAGCTGTCCGACGCCCTGCTCGCTGATGACCCGGTTGCGCGGATCGTTGAACTCGGTGCCGTAAGCGGCGGTGGGGAATCTCTTCTCCCGGTCGACATAGGCTCCCTCCAAGGTAAAGTCGCCGAAAGCAAACTTGCCGAAGAATCTGTAAACTTCATCGTCGTCCCCGTTTCTGGCAACGCCGTGGTTGGTGTCGATCGTATCGAACTCCGGGTAGTACAGCCGGTCGTCTCCTTCGCTCTCGTACTTGGTGGCGGAAAGGAGCATCTCCAGGCCGGTTCCATAGCGGTTGCCGTAGCTGAGTCGGCCCTTGTAGGTGTCGTGAGTGCCCCCCTCGCCGGAGACTTCCAACGATTGCAGATCCCTCCCCCGCTTGGTGATGACATTGATGACCCCGAAAAAGGCATTGGTCCCGTAAAGGGAGGAGCTTGGGCCCCGGATGACCTCAACCCGGTCAATGAGATCTACATCGATGATAAAGAAGGTATCGATGTAGGCGGCACCGAAGATGCTGTCATTGAGACGCAGACCGTCGACAAGCAACAGGAAGCGGCTGTTTGAGTCGCCAGGTCGATTGAAACCACGGACACCCTGGTATTGGTTGACGCGGTCGCTGGTTATGTAAAAACCTCGAAGACCCCTCAGAATGTCAGCCAGGGTGCGATAGCCGTATCTTTTAATCTCTTCGGCAGTAACGATGCTGACCGAGGATGGGGCCTCGGTGATCTTTTGCTCGTACTTGGAGGCGCTGAAGACGGAGGGGATATCCTGGAACAGGAGGAGTTCATCTCCCACGGTGGTCATGTTCAGGTCGATATCGGAGAAGTCCGCTGCACTGCAAAAAGATCCACCGGGAAGAAGGAGGGCGAAGGTGATGGCTGCAACGTAAAGGATTCTGGATTTCATTATTTCCCCCAATATAAGATAAAGCGCATTTCACCATCAACAGGCCGGAGAGTGGTCGCCTCAAACCGTATCCAAGGAGGTTGTGGCCTCAAGGTAATCACATGGCTCGCCGAAATCGTACCAGTTTTCGATCTGGCGCAGAAACCTGATGTCTGCGAACAGGTTCTGGAGATATTGGCTCCAGCCTGTGGTTGTTCTGGCATGCATCGAAAGTTTGAAGAGATTCCGCTTTTCAGCTTCCGCACATACCGTTTGGATCAGGGCCAGACCTCGTTTGTTCCTTCTTTCTTCAGGCAGGACCTGGATCATGTCCAGATACAATCTCTCGGGATCATCTCCCATTTCCGGGTCCCAGTGCCGAAGTTCCTCATAGACATTGCTCTGCGGTATGCCTAAAAGGTAGCCGATCACCTTATGCCGGTCCCTCATTATGACATTGATATTATTCCGATCTTGCAATCCTTCTTTGTAATATGTGGCGGGCTCGGTGATCTGCATATGCGGAGGCAAAGCTTTCTTTTGCAATTCAACCAGTTGGGCGATGAGTCTTTCATCGTATCCCGTGATTATTTCGATTTTTATACTGCTCATGCAAAAGCCCCATCACTTTAATCGTCATCGGCCATCATCCGCTCGACGGCAGAATGTCCACCCTGCGACCTGTCAGCCGGTTCGGGCCAGACAATGTTTGACCCGTTGTTCCAGGTGTCCCGGATACCACGACCAATACGGTTCCCGTTCTTTCTCAATGGGTACAATGGGAACGATCAGCGGTTTAAGGCCGAAGTAGGTCTTTACTTTCTCCAGCGCGGGCAGGATGATTTCATTTGTGAAATTCTCTTCAGGGCCCTGGGAGTGAAAATTCTCAAAAAGAATACCGTGGCAGATAAAAAGAGAGAGAAGGCGATGCCAGAACAGCTTGGGTTTGCCGCCCATCTTTATCAGCCACTCCGTAATATCAGTCAGTTCAACATCAGGCATTGTTTCGGCAAGAAGTTGGCGGTGAAAATCGACAAAGTCAGTTTTCCATAGAGTTTTAGCTTCGGCAAAAGACTTCCCGTCATATTTGTTGAAATCGATCACCCGATGAGAAATGACTCTGTCCCCCCCTTTTCGGCCTTTGCCATAGAAAAAACTCATTTTGCCCAGCGCAACCTTATCCGGATTCATGGTGCAGATTTTGTCGCCTGTAAAGGCTGAGCAATACGGTTTCAAGCCCAGTTTCTTTGCCCCCTCGACAAAACAGGGCTGTTCAAAATTCGGGGTAGGCAGATGCCTTATCAATGCAGCCCTTGGCTCGTGGAGCAAAAATTCCGGGATCTCTCCGACATAGTCTTTTACCTTCTGCCGGATGGCGGGGTCGTGCCAGCGTTCCCAAACAGTTCTTTTTGCCTCTTCGAGAGTGACATACATGCTAGCTTACCTTTTTTTGGATTTCGCGGAATTGCCTGATGGAGATGCAGGCTGATGGTTCCATTCCGTTGGTTACGCCGGCTGAAAACTGCTGGTCATCTCTTCCCATCCAGTGCGGCATGAACCTGGGAATATTCATTTTCGAGCAGTGTTATCAGGGGCCGCGCTTTCGCAGTTTCTTCCGAACGGGCCAGGGCTTCCATCTCTTCACATATCCTCGCCAACCGGCTGGCCCCGAGGCTCGCGCTGCTCGACTTCAGGGCATGAGCCGCCTGCTGCATCCCCTTGCTGTCGTCCCGATCGGAGGCGTCTCGCAGACGCTGCAACAGTTTCGGGGCCTCCTGGAAATAGAGTCCAATGACTTTCTTCAGCAGCCCCGGGTTCCCCCGATCCTGAAGGATCCGGATTCGGTCCAGGAACTTTCCGTCAATGGATGCGATTTCAGAAAATGATAGGGATTCCTGCTCGTGAGGGGGATTTTCGGATCTGCCTTCCTCTTCCATTTCTGTACCTTGACTTTTCCGGGACAGCCGGAATCCCGGAAGCTGATTTCGCAGAGGGGACACTTCTAAGGTGTGTTTTTGTCAGCCATTAAAATGAACATGGTCGGGAACCATGAACGTGAATCCATACTTGCATTGTTTTAAGTTTACGTTGAAAAGGCCTGAAAAGCAAATGATCCGGCCCGTTTGCTCCGGACCGGGCTGCGATCGGTAATCCCGTGGAGAAATGCGGGATCTGAAAGATTGGGATTGAATATGGACAAATCAGAAAGGTGTACGGCCGAAGTGGCGCTTGGTCGCGTCCTGAAGTTTGCTGACTGCGTGGAAGGCTTCTTTGAGCAGATCCTGTTCGTTTTTGGACAGGGCATAGGGATTGATGTAATGGCTCGGCTCTTTCCCCTTTTCGATGAGCGCGATCTCGTTGCGCAGCCGGAAAAAGGTGAGCGCTTCGAAGGCGGCGCGGATATGTTCGGCGGTTTCCGGGTCGAAGACATTTCGGTCCACGAGGGCCTTCAGCCGCTCCTGGGTGGTTATGGACGTAAGTTCTTTTTCCAGCGCAAACATGCGTATGCAGTCGACGATGTAGATGCTTCCACCTTGCTTCAGTGAGATTTCGCCCTTGTGTTCGCCGTTTTTCTCCAGGGCGAATCTTCCCAGAATACCCACGGGAACTCTGAAACGCAGATCCAGGGACATCATGTGGTACAGGAATCCCTGGAATTCCCTGATTTCTGTGTTGACGACGGCACGAAGTGTCTGGGCCAGGTTCGGATCGCCCATCAGGGGAATGAAGTCGAAAAATATGGATGAATAGCGCACATTCTGCGGCTCGGGATCGTTGACCCACCCACGGATGCGCGACTTCCAGTCGCTGATGCGGCCGCGCCATGCCGGGTTGTTGGCCATGACCTTGCCGTGACAGAGAGGGTAGCCGATCCGGGCGAGCGCCTGGACGAGCCTTTCTGAAAACGGGCCGAAGAAGGCTTCGATTTCCGGCATCCGCTCGTCCGGTACATTCTCGAAGATGAAGCCGTTGTCCTGATCGGGACCCAGAAGCATTTCCCGGCGTCCGCCGCTGCCCATCACCAGAAAACAGTGTCGAATGGCAGGCGGCTCCAGCCCCTCGGATTTCATCTCTTCGAGGCAGAGCTCATAAGCCCGTTTGATGATGCTGTGATGGATGTAAGAAAGAATTTCCATCACTTCCGGGGTGCTGCGGGTTTCGGAGAGGAGACTGCGTGCGACGGTGAGCAGTTCCTTGCGAATGGCCGCCAACCCTTCCAGTCTTTGTTCCTCCTGTATGTTGCCAACCAGAAACATGGCTTTTTGACTGCGGTAGCGCATCAGGTCCCGCAGCGTCACTATTCCCACCACCTCGGTCCGGTCGATCACCGGGAGATGCTTGATGCGATGACCGTTCATGTAGGCCATGGCCTCGTACATGTAGGTTTCCGGCGGCAGAGCATGGGGATGGGGGGTCATGATCTCCCCGGCGGTCAGAATTTTGGGGTCGGCGTCTTCCGGAGCGAGAACCTTTGCAACGATGTCTTTCTCGGTGATGATGCCGACCGGATCACCGCTCTTGCCCAGAACCAGGATGGAACTGACGTTTTTTTCACTCAGTCGACGAGCCACCTGCTGCGCGGATTCGGAGGCGAGACAGGATTCCACGGGCGTAACCATGATTTCCGACAGGCGCTTCTTAAAGGGATACGCCTCGATCTGGGTGAGGACTTTGCGGTTGTGATCCGCCACGATGTCCGAATAGAGCCGCCGTACCCGGGAATGGACCATCCGGAGGAAATATTGACTCAGGTTGGGATGATTGCGTTCAGCCCGCCTGAGAATCTCCTGGGGGATCAGATAGCATTCGGTCTCCTTGACCGTACGTGCTCCACCGGTATACGGTTCGCCGGTAAAAAGAGGAGTGCCGCCGAAGAAAGCGCCTTCCTTGCGGTAATCAAGGACCATGTCGCCGCCTCCGGGCGTCAGCGCCGTCATCTCCACCAGCCCCGCTTTTATGACGTAGAGATAGCCAGTGGGCGGATCGCCCTGTCTGAAGATGTATGTCTGGGGAGGGTATTTCGCGAGGGTTGCAGAGGAACGGATTTCCTGGAACAGGTCATCGGGAAGGCCGTTGAACGGTTCGCTATCCTTGAGGTGCTTTGTCAGCGGCATCGAGGCTACCTGGAGAGGACCTGGGGCAAATCATCCTGCGACACGCAAAGATAAACCCGCGGAAAGAAATTGAAAACTCTCTAATTTTAACCATCTGCCCTTCAAATAGCAATCATTTTTCAGGTGGCTTTGAACCCTTTGCCGTTCTTGCGGGGGATTCCCTTCTTCTCTCTTTCTGGTTTTCTCCGGGAGTCGCGGTCTAGAACGATTCCGATGACGAAACAGAGAATGCTGGCGACCATCAGTTCGCCCACATGCGTAAAGAAATTGCGGGTTATCATCAGGTCGACCCCCATGAGGCCGATGCCGAGCACTGCGAAAAACATGGCGAAGCGTTTGCGTGTGAGGAGCCTTTTCATCTCTCAGATTTCCTTTGCCGGTCAAAATTCCAGATGGGAAGAGAAGGAAATTCGCGGGAAAGGGTTTTCTTACTCCATCTTGCAGCCGGGAAGGTTGTGCAGCTTGCGCAGTATTTTGTCGCCCTTGTCGGCCGAATCGTCGCTCAGTCTGTTGGCCGTCAGGTTTGAGACGACGATGTTGATGAGGAAAGCCAGAGGACAGACGATGAGGGCCGAGGATGTCGCCGGCAGAAGGCCTTCGGCACCGAACATCGGGATTTTGGCGACCCAGCCGACCATGGCCAGCAGGGTCATGACCAGCCCCCAGGTCATTCCGGCCAGTGCTCCATATTTGTTCGATCTGGAATACCAGATGCCGAGGACGACTACCGGAAAGATGGTGTTGCCGGCGATGGCGAAGGCCATGGCGACGATCTGAGCGATCAGCGCCGGGGGATTCAGGGCGGTGAGAATGACCACGCCGCACAGAACCGCGGTGAAGATGCGGCCTACGGTGAGAGCCTGCCTGTCGGTGCAGTCGGGCATGAACACGGTGGCGTACCAGTCGTGGGCCATGGCGGACGCCCCGGCCACAAGCAGGCCGGCGACGGTGGAAAGGCCGGCGGCCATAGCTCCCGCGGCGAGATAGCCGATAAAGGCGATGCCGAGGCCTGCACGTTCGGGGGCCGAAAGAATGATGACGTCCGCCACCGGTTTGCCTCCGGTGGGATTCCAGAATTGACCCATGGCGGCGTAAACGGGGGAGGACCAGTAGAGCAGGCCGATAAAAAACAGCCCCCAGAGAACGGACTTGCGGGCGACGTCTTCATTCTTGACGGTGTAGAAGCGGATCATGATATGGGGCAGGCCGGCGGTGCCGACCATGAGAGTGAAGACCAGGGCCACGAAATGATAGAAATCACCCATTCCCCAAGGCATGTAGGCGTTTTTCAGGTTCGCGGTGGTTTCCGCGTCGAGCTGGCCGATGGCGGTCTTGCCCTCGATGAGATTGGAGAGTATGGCGCCGTACTCGAGCTGGGGCAGGATTCCCGCGCCGCCGGCTTTCTTGATCAGGATCCACAGGGGAATCATGAAGGCGGAGATCAGAACGATATACTGAATCTGCTGGTTGCGGGTGACCCCGGCCATTCCTGAGAGGAGCATGTAGGTGCAGACGACTCCGGCGGCAAAGAAGACGCTGCTGGTGTAGGTGAACCCGAAAATCCAGCCGCAGATCAGACCTATCCCCTTGAACTGGGCGGTGGAGTAGGTAATGGCGATGATAACCGTGACGGTGGCGGCGATCAGACGCACCGCATGGCAGTCATAGCGGTCGCCAAGGAACTCGGGGATGGTGTATTTGCCGAAGCGGCGGAGCTGAGCGGCGATCAGGCAGAGCAGCAGAACGTATCCGCCTGTCCAGCCGATGATGTAGCCAAGACCAAACCACCCCTTGAGGTAGAGCAGACCGGCCACACCCATGAAAGAGGCCGCCGACATCCAGTCCGAAGCGATGGCGGCGCCGTTTCCGTACTTGCCGATGGCGCGTCCGGCCACCCAGTAGCCCGAGGTTTCGGAAACCATGGAAATGAAGCCGACCCCGACATAGACGCACAGCAGGGCCACCATGATGATGGCAGGGATGAGCTTGAAGCCCTGTTCGATCTGATAGATCTCCTCGCCGGCGGCCGCGGCGCCGCTGGCGGAGAGAATAACTGCTGCCAGGGCAAATCCCATGCTCATGAATGTTTTATTCATAGCGAATTCGTCCTATCGGTTGACTTTTGCGTCCCACAGGGCGCAATAGAGTTTGCAGAGCAGGACGTACCCTATAGTGCAGCCCTGAGCAATCAGCCAGTAATGCAATGGGAAGCCGAGGAAGCGGGCCTCGGTGATGAATGACTGCCCCAGTCCCGTGGGATCCCCCAGGCCGGCAATCCAGATGATGGTCGGTATTCCGTAGCTGAGCAGGGCCCAGCCGATCATGACCATGGAAGCAACGCCGACTTCAGCCTTCATGCTGTCCGTCGAGGGCTTGAAAAAGTTGACATAAACTCTTCCCCTGTCCGCTGCCATATGGAACCTCCCTATGAAATCTCCCATGCCATTCCGTATCCTGAGGGTAAGCTCCGGCACTGGAAAATTCAATTAAAATTCTGGACAATTGAAGCCCTTTTTTGCATTTTTCCCCGTCCGGCCGGGTGGAGCCGGATTTTTTTCGTCTGGGAAGATGGATGGCGTCGCCATCCTCTGAGTTATTGAGAAGCCATTAAGTTAGTTTCCAATGTAACTTCCAAGGTGGCCGAGCATTGAGGAAATGACTTCTCCCGCCTCCTTCAGCTGCGGAAGAAATTCTTTCTCGATTTTCTCGGGGGACATCCGGAAATCAGGCCCGACGAAACAAAGGCTGCCGGGAATCTCCCCTCCTGCCCGGTAGAGCGGAACCGCTACGCTGGCAATCCCCTCGCCGAGAGCTCCCCGGTCGAGAAAGGCCCCTTCCTTGCGGATGGCGGAATATTCGTCCGCCAGGCCGTCATAATCGTCCTGTTTCCCGGTTCCCTCATCCCGGACGGCGGCGTTGGCAAGGATTACCTTGCCTGCCGAGGTGGCCGCAAGGGGATAGCGTCTTCCCACCAGGGAAACGATCTTGACCTGATGAGTGGTATCCACCATGTCGAAGAAAAGCACTTCTTCTTCTCGCCGCACCGCGAGATATGCCGCCTCATTGCATTCCCGGACCAGACGTTCCATGACCGGCTTGGCCTTGCGCAGGAGTGCCATGCGGGATAGGAATTTCTGTCCGATCTCATAAGCCGAAAGCCCCAGACGATACGTACCCGAATCTGCTTCCCGCTCAACATACCCCCGGTTCTCGAAGGTGGCAAGCAGGCGGAATACGCTTGTTTTGTTCATGTTGAGTCGTTCGCTCAAGCGGCTTATCCGGACTTCGTCTCCTTCGTCGCAGAGGGCTTCAAGAACGTCTAAGGCGTTTTCAACTGACTGGATGGAGTATGAATCTTTACCTCTGGCGGGCAATGGGAGGCTCCTTGGGGAAACGCGGACTGCCACTCGGTGCCGACTGTGTCGAGACAGTCCTTCCGAGGCTTCCGGATGGTTTATTGCAGGCGGTCAAAAACCTGGCACCTTAAACAAGTAATACACCGTTTTATTTGTGTCAACTTATATTTTTATCCATTAGCAGGTCTGCGACCAGGGACAAAGTGTAGCATATTTCTTGCGGCAATTTATTTTTTGCAGAGCATAAAGCCATTTTATTTTGCCATAAAACATCCTGTTTAACCGTCCATGAACTGGGAGCCGAAATGCGATTTGGCAGAGGTATAAATAATTATGTTTTATGAAGGGGCCTCTCGCCTCTAAGGCGGCCGAGCGTTGGAGAGGGGGAGCTAAACCGATTTTAGAAGTTTGGCGATGATCGGGCGATCAGCGGGAAGGATATCATAAAGGCGCATTTCTTCCGGGGAAACCCAGCGGTGATCAGAGATTCCGATGTGCCGGATCTCACCGTTCAAAACGCGGCATTCAAAAGCCAGAATCAGAACCGGCCCCCACTCGTAGCGATGGTAGGCGATTTCGAAGATCGATTCCACGGCCACCTCCAGACCGAGTTCTTCGAGTATCTCGCGGCTCAGGCACTCTTGCGGGGATTCGCCGGCATCGAGCTTGCCCCCGGGGAATTCCCACATCCCTCCGTGCCGACTCTCCTGCGGCCGGCGGGTGATGAGTATGGCATCGCCGTCACGGATGACGGCGGCGGTGACAATGAGGGGTATCATGGGGCTCCTGGATAGAAGTGTTATTCACGGGGGTGTCGGATGGCGGAATAATGGTCAGTATAGGGGCGGGAGCCGGTCAGACGAAAGGCTTTTTTGCTGACAGAACGGCAGCGATATGGTAAAAGATGGCCCCCGCTGAACCTTCTTGGTATTCGCAGACAACCGGAGTTCCGCCATGTTCAACCTTTCCGAAAAAGGGCGTGGCATTCGCGACATGTTCGATGCCATCGCACCCCGTTACGATCTTCTCAATCGCCTGCTTTCCCTCGGCATCGACCGGCGTTGGCGGAGATTTGCCGTGGGCCAGCTGCAGATTCCCAATGGTGGAAAAGTGCTGGACGTGGCTACCGGCACGGGGGATGTGGCACTGGAGATCGCCTCCCGGACCCCCGATTCCGTCACGATAGTGGGTGAGGATTTCACCCAGGGAATGCTGGTTCAGGGGATGGAGAAGATCGCAAAATCTCCCTACAGGCGGCGCATCGCCCTTGTCAATGCTCCCTGTGAAGCCATGCCCCACCCTTCCGCCATTTTCGACGGCGTCACCATCGCCTTCGGAATCCGCAACGTGGTCGATCGCCTGGAGGGGCTCAGGGAGATGCATCGGGTGCTGAAACCCGGCGGTCGGGCGGTCATCCTGGAGTTCTCGAATCCGAAAAGCCGTCTTTTCAAATCCCTGTACTACTTCTATTTCCGCCGTATCCTCCCCTGTGTCGGAGGCCTTCTCTCAAAACGCAGCGCCTACCAGTATCTTCCCGATTCGGTCCTGGAATTTCCCGACCAGCAGTCCTTTAAGGCGCTGATGGGCCAAGCGGGCTTTGTCAACCTGCGGCACCACGATCTGACCTGCGGCATCGCCACGGTTTACGTCGGTGAGAAAGGCTGAGAGCGGGCCGGTAAGTTCGCTCCCTCGAGAGCTCATCAGCCATCTGCCACAGCGCCTTCTATTCCTTCTGTTCCTTCTCGCCTCCGAGAACATTCTCCATATCCGTAATTACTTTTCCCGGCAGTTCCAGGACTCTCCTGAAAATACCCCGGACTTTTTCCGAGACCGACGTGATGGGAACAGGTATGACTTCGGGATCGTCGCTTCTGCCTTTGATATGGAAATGAGCCGTGATGAGGGCTTTTTCCTCTCCGGCCAGCAGCCAGCCTGCGATGGGGATCTGGGTGATGATTTTGTCAACTGTCCGGAGCGGTTTGACTCCCAGGACCAAGTCGACGGTACCCTTCCCCAAGTCGGCATCTCCCACCAGTGAGAGATTCATGGCATTGCTTTTAACGAAAAGATCTTCGGTGGAAAGGATTCCTCCTCGCAGGCCGAAGGTCCCGGTCAGTCGCTCGAAGGGCATCCCTTTCTGGTCCAGGTCCGGAAGCTGAAGGGAGAGGATCTGCGATACGTTCAGAAGAGAAAAGACCCTGGAGAGGGACCTGAATTTGAGCAAAACCCCGTCCCTGACCTTGAGGTCGAAGCCGCCGAGCGAGGTGGCCAGAAAGTCCTTGCCGGCTCGCCCCTCAAGATAGAAGTCGCTGCTCATGGTGCCGGTGATCAGGCCTCTTTTTTTTAGAAGCTCATGATGCAGCGCGGCGGCATCGATGTTTTCCATGTGTCCGGATATTTTCAGCAGCGATGGCGGACCGCTACTGCCGTCGACGACGACCTGCCCCATGCAGGAGCCCGACCCGGCGGAGAATCGAAGGGGAAAAATGTTCAGAACCCCCTCATTCAAAGTGATTTCCCCCCGAGCGTCCTGAAAGTGCAGCGGACCCAGAACCCCTTCCCTAACCCGGGCATCGATGTACAGCCCAACTTTTCTCCGCTTTTTAGGTCCTGACGGCACCTTGTCCCGAGTTTGACTCCAGAGAGCTATGACCTCATCGATGTTTCCATAATCCGCCGTGATTTCCAGCGTGGTTTCCGGGGCCTTGAAGTTGCGCAGGGTCCCACTCACCGTGGCCCGGGTTCCTCCATCGAGGCGGACTTTGACCGGCGCGAAATCAATACCTTTCCTGGTGATGACCAGGTGTCCGTCGACGTCACGGAGCACCGCCCGGTCGGAAGGAAAGATCAGATCGTTCGCCCTGATCGCCTGGCTTCGCACCCATAATTCGAGACGGGGGTCGGAAAAATCCTCCAGGCTCCCCTCGGCCTCCACCAGAGAGGAGCCGAGCAGTGCGGTGATGCGGGACGTTTCCGCCCGGTCTTTCCGGAGGAGTATTTCCCCGTTGGCCTGGCTTATATCGCCCACCGGGCCGGGGAGGTGGATGCCGAAGTCCCGCAGGGATACCGTTCCTCCTCGCCGGTCTATTTTTCCTGCCCTCCCTTCCATTTCGTAATGGGCGGCAATTTCCCCTCTGGGAGAGAATTTCTCCAGCAGGGGGGTGCGGAAGGGGGCCTTCTGAAGATCAAGGGGCGCGATGTCCAGTACCAGGGAAAAGCCTCTGGCCTCAGACCTTTCCAGGGAGCCCCGCGCCCGCAATTCCAATGGCGGAATGGATAAGCGGCTGTGGCTCAGCTCCAGGCGGCCGGCGCTGATCTCGCCGGTAACGAAGAGATTTCCGGACAAACCGGCAGGCTTGGTGATTTTGTCAGCCATGCGGCCGCTGAGGTGTTTCAGATCCGCCTGCAGATCCACCACCAGCCGCTCGAAAGTTCCGCCGAGCTTTAAGGCAACGGAAACGGGTCCGTGGAGCAGAATGCCTGATTGTTTTTCCATCGGGACAAGAGACAGCAGCTTTTCCGAAGAAGCGGTACCCATGGCAGAGATATCCACTTCGGGAGACCCCTGTCCGGAGAATGTCAGAGAGCCGGAGAAGTCGAAGGGAGACTCGTAAGCAACTCCTCGGCCTTCCTTCATGATGAGGCGACGCTCATTCCATGCGGCGTCAATGGAGATGCCCGTGACGGCCTCTCCTTGATCGAGGCGGAAGGCGGCATTCTGCACCGAAAGGTTCCCCTCCTGCAGGGGAAATCGCGCGTATTGCAGGACCTGATCGGGATAGCCGGCTAAACGAACGCCTTCGAGACGCAATGTGCCGCCGGTCAGGTCCTTCTTGATCAGGGCCGCCAGTGGAGATTTGCGGTCAGGAAGAAAACGGCGGATCCTATCCAGGGAAAGCACGGGACTCGACAGCTCCCCCTCCAGCCAGAATTTTTCCTCCTGGCGGCGCAGCGACAGGTTGCCCGCAAGGGCGATCTCATCCGCTGTGAAGGTCAGATCAGTGAATTCGTGGGTGTCGGCTGCCGCCGTCCAGGTGGATTTTATCGACGCCTGGTGAAGAGGCAGAGGGGAGCGGTAAAGGCGGGGAAGATGCAGTGAGAAGTCCGTCGACTTCAGTGCGCCCTCAACCCGCAGGCCCGAAGCCGGGGCGCCGGTCAGGTTGATCTGCAGGGAAAGGCTGCCTTCGGTTTTAAAGGTGTCTGAGGCCGCATGGCGCGGCAGCAAGGACATGGGATCCAGCCCCTGCGCCCCCAGTTGAACATCGAGGCGGGCTTCGCTCCACCGGGCAAGGTCTGCCGGCGGAGTGACTTCGCCCGCAAGGGTCAGGGCGGCGGTTTTTTGCCCCTGGACCAGAGCGGCGAGAAGGTCCATGCGCCAGGGACGTTCGAGGGAGAGGTCGGTGAGCTGTCCCCGGATATCCTGCATTTCGTAAACCACCGGGCGGTCGGGGTTCCGGCGGTCCTGAAGAAGAAGGCCGCCGTTTTCGATTTTGAGGGTGTGGATCAGGGTGGTTTTGAGCAGGCCGTGCTCCCTTCCGGATGGTCCCGGCGGGCCGTCTGCCTTGGGAGGACCTAGGGTCAGGGTGAGTCGGGGAGCGTCCAGGGCAACTTCACGGAAGATGAGCTCTCCCTTCAGCAAGGGCCATGGATCGATGAGGAGAGCCATGTGGTCGGCTGAGAGTTCGTCCGTTCCCGAGTCGATAGAGCCGACCCGCAGATCGGCAAAGGAGAGGGCGAGGCCGGGGCGCAAGGAAAGGCGCGCTTCTCCCAAAAGGACGGGGCGGTCGAGGGCCGTCGCAAGATTGTGGGCAATTTCGCCTCGGTAACGGTTGAGATCGAAGGTATAGACGAAAACCCCAATCGCAATCGATGCCGATAGAGCCAGCAAACCAAGGGTAATAAGCAGGGGGCGGCGGAGGGTCATGACGATCCAAGGGCGAAGGGATGGATGAAAGGCGTCATTTTACCCCGATTCGTGGTCCCGGAAAGGGAACTCCACGCCGAGTGTACGGAGGACGTCCCCGAGATCTTCCGGGAGGGGCGACTCGATAGCCAGGGGTTGACCGCTGAAGGGATCCTGCAGGGCCAGGCGCCGGCAATGGAGGAACGGATGGTCGAGTCCGGGCAGAAGGGGGCCGCCGTAGCGCCGGTCACCGGCCAGGGGGTGGCCCGCTTCGGCAAGCTGATGGCGGATCTGGTGGGTGCGGCCGCTGTGCAGGCGCAGCTCCAGAAGGGAAAAACCGCTTCCGGAGGCAAGGACGGAAAAGGCGGTCTGCGCCTCTTTCTCTTTTCCCTTGGCCGGCACGGGCGAGCAGAGCAGTCCGGCGCCGGAAATCTTTCCGGCGGCCAGCCCAAGGTAGATCTTTTCCACCCCGTCTTCCATGAAGAGTTTTCCCAGCAGACCGGCGGCCCTGCGGCCCTTGCCGAAGAGGACCGGCCCCGAGGTTCCCGCATCGAGGCGGTGGGCCGGAGCCACCATGAAGGGCGCCCGGCGTTTTTTAATCATTTCCTGAACCCGGTCCAGAAGGTTGTCCTCCTCGTGCCCCTCACCCCGATGCGTCGCCAGCCCGGCCGCCTTGAAGACCACCAGAAGTTCACGGCTTTCGAAAAGTATCTCCACTTCTCCGGCGGGAGGGCTCGCAAGCAGTTCCTCAAACCGCCGGCTGCCGGGAAGGGTGATCCGCTCTCCGGCCCGAAGGGCGGTGGTTTCGGTCAGGGCCAGCCCCTCCCTGCGCACCTTGCCGCGGCGCAGAAGCTGCCGCAGGTAGGAGACCGGCGCGGCGGGGATCCTTTCCCGCAGCACATCGAGAGCGGTCAGTCCGTCTTCTTTGTCGGTCAAGCTCCATTCCGTCGTCATCATGGGCCCCATCTTAAACCTGTCCCGTCCGACAGGCAAGGACTGAGTGTCTGCGCTGCGCCTTCGGTCCATGATGCGAAGCCGCTTAGTTCTTTACATGGTATTTGGACCTTGTTAACATGAGGCGCCGAAATTCTCGAGAAAGACCTTTTCCCCGGGCGGTCACTGTATTCCAGATGCGAATCAAGCGCGTAGACATCATCGGCTTCAAATCCTTCGTTGATCGGGTATCTCTCGACTTTCAGGAAGGCACCACCGCCGTGGTGGGGCCCAACGGCTGCGGTAAAAGCAACATTGTGGACGCCATCCGCTGGGCCATGGGGGAACAGAATGCCAAGAATCTGCGCGGCCGCTCCATGGAGGATGTCATATTCGGCGGCAGCGAGTCCCGCAAGCCCCTGGGGATGGCCGAGGTGTCGCTGACCTTTGTCAACGACGACGGCTCGTCGCCCCCCCGGTTCAGCGACTATGCGGAAATCATGGTCACCCGGCGATTGTATCGCAACGGTGAGAGCGAATACCACCTCAATAAAACCCCCTGTCGTCTTCTGGATATTACCGAGTTGTTCATGGATACGGGGGTCGGCGCTCGAGCCTACTCTATTATCGAACAGGGAAAGATCGGCATGATCCTCAGTGCCAAGCCCGAGGATCGCCGCTTCCTCATCGAGGAGGCAGCCGGGATCACCAAGTACAAATCCCGAAAAAAATCGGCGCTGCGCAAGATCGACGCCACCAAACAGAATCTGCTGCGGCTCGGAGACATCGTTTCCGAGGTTCGTCGCCAGATGAACAATCTCAAGCGACAGGCCCAGAAGGCCGAAAGATACCGAGCCTACCGGGAGGAACTCAAAAAGATCGAAACGCGGTTCGCCCTGGAGCGGTACCGGTTTCTTCAGGATGATCTCGCCCGTCTTTCCGGCGAGGAGAAGACCGCCCGGCAGGAGCTCGACAGGGTGGGGGGACAGTCGGAGGAGGGCGAACTGAGGCTGGAGGAACTGCGCCTGCTTCAGATCGGGATGGAAAAGGAAGTCACCCTTGGGCAGGAGCGAGTTTTTCATCTCACCAGCGAGATTCAGAAGGTCGAGAGCCGGATAGAGCTGGGTGCCAGGGAACTGAGCAATCTGGACCGGCAGAAGGAGCGTCTGGCCGCCGAGGGTGAAGAGGTCGCCCGGCGCCTTGACGAGTTGGATCGGGAGGAAGCCGCCCTGAGGCAAACTCAGGTTGAGCTGGGGTCCGGGCTCGACCGGGAGATCCGGCGTCTTTCCGAAGGCGAGTCTCTTGTTGACGAACTTGCCTGTCAGGAACAGACCCTGGCCGATCGTCTCGAGGGGGCGCGCACCGATCTCTACAATCTGCTGACCGATCTGTCCCGAATGGGCGCCGTTCACGAAGAGGCGCGAAGGCGATTGCAGGGGCTTGAAGAACGAGCGGCGCGCAATCGCAGCGAAGCCGTAGGCATCCGTGAACAGCAGGCGGAAGTCGAGGCACGAACCGACGAGCTGAAGAGATTGCAGCAGGAAGTCAGGGAACGCCGAACTTTTCTGCAGACGGAACTGGAAGAGGGGCGGGAAACATTGCGGATGCTGCGCCACCGCCTGGAAGAGGCCGAAAACGCCCTCCTTGTACGACGGGAGGAGCATCATCGCCACCGGTCCCGCCTCGACTCTCTGCGGCAACTGGAAAGGGATCTTGAAGGATACGGCGGCGGGGTGAGAACCCTGCTGGGTGAGGACGCGTTTCGAAAGCGCTTCGGCCGCATGATTGCCGATGTGCTGGAAGTGCCTGCTCCCTATGAAGCGGCAGTGGAGGCGGTTCTGGGCGATCGGCTGCAGTCGCTGCTCGCTCCCTGCTCCGCGGACGCCGTGGAGGCCCTGAACTTTCTCTCCGATAAGAGTGGACGATGCACTTTTTTGCTGCCCGGGTTTCCTCCCTCGTCCTCTCTCCCGGTGGAAGGAGGGACCCCCCTGAGCGCTCTGGTGATGGTTGCCGAGGAAGCAGGGAAGGAAGTGTCGGCGCTTCTCTCCGGCGTATTCGTTGTGGAAAGCCTGAGACCTTTCCTCGATGGCGGATCGCCGCCGGGAGTCACGCTGGTGACGACGGCCGGTGCGGTGCTGAGCCCCCGCGGAGAGTTGACCGGAGGCGGGCGGGAAACCCTGGATCAGGGGCTTTTGCACAAGAAACGCGAAATCAAGGAGCTGACCGCCCGGGTGGAGCAGCTCTCGGGGGATGTCGAGAAATTGCAGCAGGAGCGGCTGAGTCTTCGTGAGAACCTGACCGGGACAGAGGAGGGGGTGCAGGAGATGGAAGCCGCACTGCATCGCGTGGAACTCAAGCAGGCCGACATCGAAAAAGACCTCACCCGGATGGAAGAGGAGTCCTCCCGCCTGCAGGAGCGTCTGGAAGTTCTCAGCCTCGAGGAGGACCAGCTGCACGAAGAGAGGGAGGACTTGGAGCGGCAGCTCGGGGAGGCCTCCCGGGGGCGTGATGAGAGGGAGCGGCTCAAGAAGGAGCAGGAGGAGAGCGTGACTCGCCTTCAGGAAGAACTGCAGGTGCAGAGGCGGGAAATGGAAGTGCTTCGGGAGCAGGTGACAACCCTCAAGGTGGCCGTTGCCAGCATCCGCGAACGGGAGGAGAGCGGGCGCCGAAGCCTCGAGCGGCTGGCGACGATGCGCGGGGAACTTCGAGGTCGAACCGCTTTGCTGCACGGCCAAGTCGAGGAAGGCGGTCGGGAGACGGAACGGCTGCAGGCAGAACAGGAAAGACTGCACACCGAGCTCGATCTGCTCTTCGCCCGAAGGGAAGAGGAAAAGGTCCGCTTCGATCGCGTCCGGGATCGATTCGAGGACGGGAGCCGGCGGATCGAGGAGCAGGAAACCGTGCTCAAGGAGTTTCGCGGCCGCCTCAACCAGGCCCGTGACGGATTGGGTGCCCTGCTGCTGAAAACCAGGGAAGTCGGCATGGAGGCCGATCACCTGCGACAGAACATCCTGGAGCGCTTCCGGGTTGATCTCGCCGAGGGGCTGGGAGAAGCGGCCGAGGACTTCGATGCCGAAAAAGGGCGGCGGAGACTGCAGGAGCTGCAAAGGCTGATCGATGATATCGGCGAAGTGAATCTCACCGCCATTGAGGAATTCCGGGGGTTGGAAGAGCGCTGGGAGTTTCTCACCTCACAGCAGGAGGATCTTAGACAGTCCCTGGAGGGATTGCAGACGGCCATCGGCAAAATCAACCGGACTACACGCAAACGGTTCCGGGAAACTTTTGATCAAGTCAATATTAAATTTCAAGAGGTTTTCCCCCGTCTTTTCCGCGGCGGCAAGGCGGAGCTTAAGATGACGGACGAGAGCGACCTCCTGGAAACAGGAATAGAGATTGTGGCCCAGCCCCCGGGTAAAAAGCTGCAAAGCGTTAATCTCCTTTCCGGGGGAGAAAAGGCCCTGACCGCCGTGGCCCTGATTTTCTCCATCTTTCTTGTTAAACCCTCGCCATTTTGTATGCTGGACGAAGTCGATGCGCCTCTGGATGATGCCAATATCGGGCGCTTCAACGAAATAGTCCGGGAGATGTCGGAGCTTTCGCAATTTATCATCATCACTCATAACAAGTACACGATGGAAATCGCCGACACTCTCTACGGCGTCACAATGGAGGAGCCGGGGGTCTCCAAGCTGGTTTCGGTTCGGATCAACTAATTCTAGGAGCCGATATGTCATTCAAGACTCTTTTGGGCGAACTGGTCTTCAAGGTCCCAGGAGCTCTGGGCGCCATCCTCGCCGACTGGGAAGGCGAGGCTGTTGATCAGTCCGGACATCTCGCCGACTATGAGCTCAAGGTCATCGGAGCCCACAAGGGGGTCATCCTTCAGAATCTGAGGGAGGTCGTGGGAAGGCTGGAGGATGATCAGGTGCGCGAAATTGTGGTGACCACCGAAAAGGTTCAGACTGTCATCATGCCGGTGACTCCCGATTATTTTCTGGTCCTCACACTCAATCGGGACGACGTTCTCGGCCGTGCGCTGTTCGAGGCCAGGCGCTGCGTTGCTCTTCTGAAGAAGGAAATCGACTGATCCTCTGTCTTTTCCATAGGTAGTTATAGAGTATACCCGGGCATGAATGGAGGGATTGATTTCCCGAACACTGCACGGGTCTTCTGTTATGAGAACAAGGTCTTTAGCGAGGCCTTCAGTCCTGAAGAGGAGTTTGTATCCTGATGGAATGGTTTTCCCGTTGGATAGAGATGGTTGCAAGTGTTCTGGCTGAAATGGGGGTCCCGGAAGTTTACCAGACCCCGGGAGCCCTTGGACTCTTCTTTATTCTGGTCACTCTGATCGTCTTTCTGTTCGTTTTCGTTCTTCTGCGTGCCGGCAGACGCCGGAAGGGAGCCGCTCCATCGGAAGAGGCGCCTCCCGAAGAGGCTGCGAAGGAAGAGGCTGAAGAGATTGAAGAGGCCGCTGCCCCTGGAAAAAAAATAGCACTGGAGGAGCCGGCGGAGGCGCCCGAGGCCGTTGTCGAGTCCGAAGCGCCGCCGATTCCACCGGCCGTCAGCCTGTTCGAACGGATGCGGTCCGGTCTGGCCAAGACACAGGCTTCCCTGGTCGGCCGCATCGATGCCCTGCTCAGTGGCAGCAGGGGAGTCGATGCCGACCTTCTGGAAGAGCTCGAGGAGATTCTCATCACCGCCGATTTCGGCATGAAGACCACCCAGGATCTGATCCAGGCCCTGAAGAAACGGGTTGCGGGCGGCGATCCGGAAGCCTTGCGGGATGCCCTCAAGGACGAGATCGCAACGCGGCTCCGGCTGGAAGCCGCCCCTCTCGATCTGAATTCCGCCTCCCCCTTTGTCATCGTGGTGGTGGGGGTGAACGGCGTCGGCAAAACGACCACCATCGGCAAGCTTGCTCACCAGTTTTCCGGAGAGGGAAAAAGAGTGCTTCTCGGGGCCGGCGACACCTTCCGCGCGGCTGCCGCCGAGCAACTCGCGATCTGGGGCGAACGCGCCGGTGTCGATGTCGTCCGGCATGCCGAAGGAGCCGACCCCGCAGCCGTGGCCTTCGATGCCGCCAAGGCGGCCGTGGCCCGGAAAGCCGACGTTCTCATACTGGATACCGCCGGACGTCTGCACACCAAGGTCAACCTCATGGAGGAATTGAAAAAGATCCGCCGGGTCATCTCCCGGGAAATTCCGGGGGGACCTCATGAGACATTGCTGGTACTCGATGCCACCACCGGACAGAACGCTTTGGTCCAGGCGCGGCTGTTCCAGGAAGCGGTGGCAGTTTCGGGGATTGCCCTGACCAAGCTCGACGGGACCGCCCGAGGAGGTATGGTCGTGGCCATTGGTGCCGAACTCGGTCTGCCCGTGCGATATGTGGGGATTGGCGAAGGGCTGGACGATCTGCGCCCCTTCGACCCGGACCTGTTCGTTGCGGCTCTTTTCCAAAGGGATTGAAAATCCTTGACTTTCGTTGCCTGCTTACCTAGAATTTCCTCTTAGCTGGGGAAGGATATACATGTGGATTTTGAGCTGGTTCTGCGGCTGGAAAAAAAGTTCGATCAGCTTCTGAACAGAAAGGACGAGCTGGAGGAGGAGTGTCGGCGCCTTCACGCGGAAAAATCGGCCCTTCTGGAGGAGCGGGCGCGCTTTCGCAGGGAGCTGGACAGGATTCTTGCCAAGCTGGATCGTCTGGAGCAGGAGAGCCCTTGAAACAAGCCGTCCAGGTTACCATACTTGGTCAACAGTACATGGTTAAGAGTGCCGCCCCTCCCGAAGAGATCCGGAAAGTTGCAGATTTCGTCAATGACCGGCTCGAGGAAGTGGCGAAGGCAAGCAAAACAGTCGATAGCTTGAATGCTGCGGTTCTTGCCTTGTTGAACGTGTCGGGATCCTACCTTCGATTAAGCGAACAAAGTCCGACGGATCAGCAAATTGAGGAACGCATTCGCCACCTGCTGGTTCGCCTTGAACAGGCGTGCCCCGAGCCAGCGGCTGATGGGACTAAAAAAAATTCTCAAGAGGATATCGGGCATGATCTTCCGTCCGGCTTGAGAAAAACTGATCTCTGTTCGGAGATTTAAAGATAGATTGTTTGACAGATGGTTATCGCGTCAAGGGTTTCGCGGCGCTTTGTGGTCCGGTTACAAAAGCCTCGTTTTGCATAAAAAGATGAGTTCTGGCATGCTTCAGCTTTTCCGTAATGACGCTCTGTCCCTATCCCGATCTCACACTTGGGAAGACGCTCTTGAAACTACGGAGAACCCCTTTTCGGCGCCTGCTTCTTTACCAGGGCACCGCAGGGAGCTTTAATCTGGCGTGTCGGTCTGCTGAATAACTCGGATCCGTTGTTCACTATCCTGTCCACATCTGATCCCTCCTTACAGAGATTTTCCCGACTCGGGGATCTCTGCCCATGCCGAAAAAATCCATCCGGGACGAAATGTTGCTCCGCCGCAAGGGTCTCGCTGCGACCACCTGTCTGGGACTGAGCCTCAGGATACAGGAGCGACTGCTGGCTTCGCCAGAATTCGCTGCCGCCGATCGTCTGGCCCTCTATAGCCCTGTCCTGAACGAGGTTTTTACGGAGGAGATCTTTTCGGTATCCCGTCGTCTCGGCAAGAGGGTGGCCTATCCCCGTGTGTGCGGAACGACTTTGGAGTTTGTCGAAGTGTCGGACCGGAGTGAACTCTGCCCGGGTATCTATGGAATTCCGGAGCCGAAGGGTTCCCGGATCATGTCCCTGGACTCGCTCGATCTTCTGCTCGTGCCCGGGGTTGCCTTTGATATGGCCGGGCACCGACTCGGCTACGGAAAAGGATTTTACGATCGCATTCTGCATCGGCGCGCAGCTCACGCCCTGCTGGTCGGTCTCTGTTTCGAACAGCAGCTGATCAGTTCTTTGCCGGTGGAAACTCACGATGTCCGTATGGATATGATTATTACCGAGGAACATACTCTCGGATTTGGCGACCTGCCGTCGCTAAACCCAAGCTCATAAATACACGTGGAGGAGGACCCGAATTGTGCAAATAGAAATCGCTCTCGTCTGGATCGGTGCAGCATTGGCCGCCGGGATCTTTTTAGGCATTTTCCTGCGCCGGAAGCTGGCCGAATCGCAAATCGCCAATGCTGAAAGGGCTTCGGCCCAGATCATTGAGGACGCAAAAAAAGAAGCGGATACCATCCGCAAGGAAGCGGTCATTCAGGCCAAGGACACGGTCCTCGAGGCCAAGACCGACTGGGAGAAAGAATCCCGGGAACTGCGTCGGGAAATCCAGAGCCAGGAAAAACGGCTGCTTCAGAAAGAGGAGCACTTGGACCGCAAGGTCTCGCAGCTGGAAAGTCGTGAGGAGGAAATCGGCAAAGGGGAGAAGTATCTGGCCCAGGAGGAAGAGCGTCTGCGCAGCCGGGAACAGGATGTCGAAGCCCTCATTCTTGAACAGAAAGAGCGGCTCGAGCGTCTCTCGGGGATGAGCTCGGAAGAGGCCAAGGAGCAACTCATCCAGACCATGGAGAGCGAAGCTCGCCATGATGCCGCCAAGCGCATCAAGCAGATCGAGGATGAAGCCAGGGAGACGGCCGACAAAAAGGCCAAGGAAATTCTCGCGCTGGCCATTCAGCGATATGCCGGTGACTATGTTGCCGAAAAGACTGTTAGTGTGGTGCCGCTTCCCACGGACGAAATGAAAGGGAGGATCATTGGTCGGGAAGGACGCAATATCCGCGCTATCGAGGCAGCGACCGGCATCGACCTGATCATCGACGATACGCCGGAGGCGGTGATCATCTCCGGCTTTAATCCCGTCCGCAGGGAAGTTGCCCGTCTGGCGCTGGAACGGCTCATCGCCGACGGGCGCATTCACCCCGCCCGCATCGAAGAGGTGGTCAACAAGGCTGCTCAGGAGGTGGATGAGTCCATCCGCGAGGCCGGCGAGCAGGCGACCTTCGATGTCGGGGTGCATGGCATCAACCCCGAAATCATCAAACTGATCGGCCGCCTGAAATATCGGACTTCCTATGGGCAGAACGTTCTCCAGCATTCTCTGGAAGTCGCCTTCCTCTGCGGAATCATGGCCGCCGAACTAGGGCTGAACATCAAGCAGGCTAAGCGCGCGGGTCTTCTGCATGATATCGGCAAGGCGGTGGACCATGAGATCGAGGGCTCCCATGCCGTAATCGGCGCCGATCTGGCGCGCAAGTACGGAGAGTCACCCAAAATCGTCCATGCCCTGGCAGCCCACCACGAGGACGAAAAGCCCGAGACGATGCTGGCGGTGCTGGTGCAGGCCGCCGATGCACTTTCCGGCGCCCGCCCCGGCGCCCGCCGTGAGATGCTCGAAACCTATGTCAAGCGTCTGCAGGATCTGGAGCGCATAGGCACCTCCTTCAGTGGAGTGACCAGTTGCTTCGCCATTCAGGCTGGCCGGGAGATCCGGGTCATGGTCTCCAGCGAGGACGTTTCCGACGCCCATTCTCATGTGCTGGCCAGAGAAATCGCCCGAAAGATCGAGGGGGAGATGACTTATCCCGGACAGATCAAGGTCAATGTTATCCGGGAAACCCGGGCGGTCGAATATGCAAAATAAACAAAAGGGAAAGGAATAAAGGGTAAAGGAAAAGCCCTGCCGCTTTTCCTTGGCCCTTTCACCTTTTTCCTTTCTCCTCTTGTGACGGAGTCGAATCTTTGAAAATCCTTTTCGTCGGTGATGTCGTTGGCCGCCCCGGCCGACTTGCCCTTTCCCGGCGGCTTGACCGCCTCGTGGATGTGCATGCGGTCGACCTCGTCGTGGTCAATGGGGAAAACGCTGCCGCCGGTTTCGGGTTGACCGTGGATATCGCCAAGGAACTCTTCGATCTTGGGGCGGATGTCATCACCACCGGCAACCATATCTGGGACAAGCGGGAAATCATCCCTTGTCTCGACAGTTTCCCGGCCCTGCTGCGTCCCGCCAATTATCCACCCGGCACTCCCGGCCGGGGCAGCGGTATATTCGCCACCGCGGCCGGTATCCAGGTAGGAGTGCTGAACCTCGAGGGGCGAGTATTCATGAACAACCTGGAATGCCCCTTTCGCGCCGCCGATGAACTGGTCGAAGAGCTGCGCCGGAAGACTCCGGTCATCCTGGTCGATTTTCACGCAGAGGCCACCAGTGAAAAGGTGGCGATGGGGTGTTATCTGGACGGGCGGGTTTCGGCGGTAGTGGGGACCCACACCCATGTGCAGACAGCAGATGAACGCATTCTCCCGGGGGGGACGGCATACATCACCGATGCCGGGATGACCGGCAGCCGCGACTCGGTTATCGGTATCCGCAAGGAATTGGCGGTTGAAAGATTTCTGACACAGCTGCCGGTTCGCTTCGAGGTGGCGAAGAGAGACGCCGTGCTTTGCGGCGTTCTCTTTGACATAGACGAGAATACGGGGCGGGCGCAGGCGGTGCGCCGGATCCTGGAAGAAATCAGCGACAGTGACTAAGAGGAAGAGGGTAGGTGAAATGAGGTCGGTTCAGGAACAGATGGAGGTCATCCGGCGCGGCGCCGTTGAAATTCTGGTCGAGTCGGAACTGGAAGAGAAACTCAGGGAATCGGTGCGGACCGGAGTGCCGTTGAAAATCAAGGCGGGCTTCGACCCGACCGCTCCGGACCTTCACGTCGGACACACGGTCCTGATTCAGAAGCTCAAGCAGTTTCAGGACCTGGGGCATGAGATCTATTTCCTTATCGGCGATTTCACCGGCATGATCGGGGATCCGACGGGCAAAAACGAGACCCGCAAACCCCTCACCCGCGATCAGGTTCTGCAGAATGCCCAGACCTATAAGGAGCAGGTTTTCAAGATCCTTGATCCGGAGAGGACCAAGGTTGTCTTCAACAGTTCCTGGATGGGTCCGATGGCCGCCGCCGATCTCATCGCCCTTGCCGCCCGCCATACGGTGGCCCGTATGCTGGAGCGGGACGATTTTCACAAGCGCTTCACTTCACAGCAGCCCATTGCCATTCACGAATTCCTCTATCCCCTCGTTCAGGGCTATGATTCGGTGGCTCTCAGGGCCGACGTGGAACTCGGCGGGACCGACCAGAAGTTCAATCTGCTGGTTGGTCGGGAGCTGCAGAAGCAAGAGGGACAGCGGCCCCAGACCGTCCTTACCATGCCCCTGCTCGAGGGGCTGGACGGGTTCAACAAAATGAGCAAATCGCTGAATAATTATATTGGGATCACCGAACAGCCGAAGGAAATCTACGGCAAGGTGATGAGCATTTCCGATGAACTGATGGTCCGGTATTACGAACTCCTCTCCGACGTCGATCTGGAGATGTTGCAGAGCGTCAAGGACGGGGTGCTCGGCAAGCCCGACGGTGCCCATCCCATGGAGAGCAAGAAAGCCCTTGCCCGGGAACTCGTGACCCGGTTTTACGATGATTTCCTAGCCCGGCAGGCCGAAGAAGATTTCGTGCAGCAGTTCAAGCAGAAAGAGATTCCCGAAGATATTCCCGAGGTTAAGATGCAGGCTTCCGAGCCGGTCTGGATATGCCGTCTGTTGACGGACACCGGCTTGGTATCCTCCAATGGTGAAGCCCGGCGTCTCATCAAACAGGGGGGGGTGAAATTGAATGGTGAAAAGGTGGCCGATCCCGACAGGGAAATCGGTCCCCATGGGGAGGTAGTGATGCAGGCAGGAAAGAGGCGATTCGTCCGCGTGATTTTTAGTTGAATATTAATTGTGATTTGAGTTGACAGGACGGTCTCCTTTGGCTATAGTCCGCATCTTGCTGCGACGGGCCGGATTTGACAAAATCCCCCCCCGGCAATAAGATGAAAGATAGGAAAAAGGTTCTTGACAGTCGGGTGGTGATCGGGTATAAACACCGCTCGTCGCTGAAAGGTGCTCTACGGGGCAGG
>NZ_KI421425.1:0-1134 GCF_000472285.1 Desulfuromonas sp. TF | reverse complement strand
CTTGAGCGCCTCTCGGGGCTGAGTTCGGAAGAGGCCAAGGAACAGCTCATCAGAACCATGGAGAGCGAGGCCCGCCATGATGCCGCCAAGCGCATCAAGCAAATTGAGGACGAAGCCAAGGAGACGGCAGACAAAAAAGCCAAGGAGATTCTTGCGCTGGCCATTCAGCGATATGCCGGAGATTATGTCGCCGAGAAGACGGTCAGCGTTGTGCCGCTGCCCACCGACGAGATGAAGGGGCGGATCATCGGGCGGGAGGGGCGCAATATTCGGGCAATTGAGGCGGCAACCGGCATCGACCTGATCATTGATGATACGCCGGAGGCGGTAATCATCTCAGGTTTCAACCCCGTCCGCAGGGAAGTTGCGCGACTGGCCCTGGAGCGACTCATTACGGATGGACGCATTCACCCCGCCCGTATCGAAGAGGTAGTCAATAAAGCCGCCCTGGAGGTGGATGAGGCTATTCGCGAGGCGGGAGAGCAGGCGACGTTCGATGTTGGGGTGCACGGCATCAATCCCGAGATCATCAAGCTGATCGGTCGTCTCAAATATCGGACGTCGTATGGGCAGAATGTTCTCCAGCATTCCCTGGAAGTCGCCTTCCTGTGCGGGATCATGGCTGCCGAGCTCGGCCTGAACGTAAAGCAGGCCAAGCGGGCGGGTCTCCTGCACGATATCGGTAAGGCGGTGGACCATGAGATCGAGGGCTCTCATGCCGTCATCGGCGCCGACCTGGCGCGCAAGTACGGTGAATCCCCCAAGATCGTCCATGCTCTGGCCGCTCACCACGAGGACGAAAAGCCCGAAACCATGCTGGCTGTGCTGGTTCAGGCCGCTGACGCACTTTCTGGCGCCCGTCCCGGCGCCCGCCGCGAGATGCTTGAAACGTATGTCAAGCGTCTGCAGGATCTGGAGCGCATCGGCACCTCCTTCGGTGGAGTGACCAGTTGTTTCGCCATTCAGGCGGGTCGAGAGATTCGAGTCATGGTTTCCAGCGAGGACGTTTCCGACGCCCACTCTCATGTGTTGGCCAGAGATATCGCCCGCAAGATCGAGGATGAGATGACTTATCCCGGTCAGATAAAGGTCAACGTCATTCGGGAGACCCGGGCCATCGAATATGCGAAATAA
>NZ_KI421424.1:299905-302018 GCF_000472285.1 Desulfuromonas sp. TF | reverse complement strand
GCCGCCTGCTCCCGCCGGCGCAGAACCGTCTTGATCCGGGCCGAGAGCACCTTCTGGCTGAACGGCTTGGTCACATAGTCGTCGGCTCCCGTCTCAAGGCCACCGACGATATCGGCCTCCTCCCCCTTGGCGGTGAGCATCACTACCGGAGTACGGGAGGTGGCCGGATCCTCGCGCAGCCTGCGGCAGACCTCCATGCCGTCGATTCCCGGGAGCATCAGATCGAGAATCACCAGATCGGGAGAGGTCTCCCGCGCCTCCTGCAGACCTTCCTCGCCGGTGGTGCGCGAAGTCACCCTGTATCCCTCTTTAGCCAGGTTGTAGTGGATCACCGCCAGAATATCCTCTTCGTCTTCGATCACCAGAATGTGTTCTTTGCTCATTTAAATCCTCCGTCGGTTTGCGGAAGTATAGGAGCGGCATTGTTAGGGTTTGATTAGATTTCGCGGCAGAGCCGGCGCCAAAGC
Organism: Desulfuromonas sp. TF; assembly: GCF_000472285.1. Lineage (NCBI taxonomy): Bacteria > Pseudomonadati > Thermodesulfobacteriota > Desulfuromonadia > Desulfuromonadales > Desulfuromonadaceae > Desulfuromonas > Desulfuromonas sp. TF. Next base: position 301,551 of record NZ_KI421424.1, on the reverse strand, counting down.
AAAAATAACGAACCTTCAATCATTTTTACACAAAAGAGCTCTGATAATCCGCAACGAATGTCATCCTCTCCATACCCACCTGAATCGCCGATGCGGATGAGGTGTTCGTCCAACCCCGTACGTTTTCGATCCATCCGCTTTCACGTTCGCCAAACGAAGAGGCCATTTCCCCATGAAGGAAATGGCCTCTTCGTCTCTCGTCGTAAAGGGGGGGGTGGGATCTACCCTCCCCCTTTTTTCAGATCGATCAGAATCTGCTTGGCGACGGCTTTGAGGGTTTCGAAAACCCCTTCGCCGGTCGTGGCGCAGGCTTCGAAGTCGGGAACATTGTCGGGGTTGAGCAGGCTCCGCAGTTCCTCCGTTGAAGTCACATTAGGCAGGTCGCGTTTATTGTACTGGATCACGAAGGGGAGTTTTTCCAATTGATACCCCTGCTCCTCCAGATTATCTTTAAGGTTCTCCATGCTTTCGATGTTGGCGTCGAGTCGTTCTTCCTGGGAGTCGGCGACGAAAACAACGCCGTCCACCCCTTTGAGAATCAGCTTGCGGGACGCATCATAGAAAACCTGTCCGGGAACGGTGTAGAGGTGAAAACGCGTCTTGAAGCCTCGAATTTCGCCGAGGGCAAGGGGGAGGAAATCGAAGAAGAGGGTCCGCTCCGTTTCGGTGGCCAGCGAGATCATCTTCCCCTTGGCCTCGGGAGCGGTCTTCTGGTAAACCAGCTGCAGATTGGTGGTCTTGCCGCAGAGCCCCGGTCCGTAATATACGATTTTACAATTGATTTCACGCGAGGCGTAATTGATGAAAGACATGCTCGGCTACCCTGTCATTTGAAGAGATTGTCGATGTCGTCATCGGTTATCTCGGCGAAGGGACTCTGGTTTGTCCCCTCCTTCTCCATTTCCGCCGTCTTTCGCCCCAGGTCCTCGAAAATAACCGCCAGTTCATCGCTGGCCTTTTTGACCCGGAGCCGCACGAGGCCGAGGGAACTGCGCTGGTCGAAGATGACCACCAGGATTACCCGCCCGGCAATGATGGAGATATGAATGTTGTCTTTTTCTCCCTCGTGAAAGAGGATGGAAAATTCTTTTTCCCCGATCAATTTGGCCAGACCGCCCGTAGCTGCAATATTGCCGGCCGTCAGCGAAGCCAAACTCGTGGTATCCAGGTGCTCGGTTTCGCCGGTAGCGGCGATCAACTGACCGTTTTTGTCGACCAGAAAAATGACCTTGCTGTTGGATTCACGCAGAAGCTTCTCGATAACGGCGTAGATTCTCTTGAGCTCTTCGTCATACATGACGAAGGTTGACTGAGACCCGAACATTCAGTGCTCCTTGGGCAGTGCTCCTAGGCGGGGTTTCTACACGAAAGCCTTATATAGCATTGGGCCCGGGATGAATCAAGGTTTTTCCGGGAGCCCACGCCCGCGAAAAAAAACTCCCGGCGAAATTATCGCCGGGAGTTCTTGTCACCTCTTTGCGGGATTATTTTTCGATCCCGCAATCTGCCTGCATTTCGGCCAGTTTCTTGTAGAGGTCGAAACGCGTGGCCGTGACCTTGTTGGCCTCTTCCATCAGCTTGGCTGCCGCTTCAGGGTTGGCCTTCTTCAGCACCCTATAGCGGTTCTGCCGCTGGGCGTAGTCCTC
>NZ_KI421424.1:298146-299895 GCF_000472285.1 Desulfuromonas sp. TF | reverse complement strand
CAGGTGGCAGAATTCCGATGGGAGTCATGATTGTCGGCGCGCACACCCCTTTTTCGAAAAAATAGATTCTTCGGGCGCAGAGAGGATAGTCCGCGCCATTGCAATATTTTGCAATCATGGTGGCCCAGACGTGGGACTTGCTGCTGATGAAAGTGCAGTAGAAGCCACACTCCTTCTTCAAATCACACCCTTTTTCGCTAATTTCCGACATGGGCAGCTCTTTCTGGCTCCGCTCGAAGTGGAATGCAATTTCCACCGGCGAAGATCCTCGTTCCGCCATCCTCCAGTCATTTCATCAGACCCAACGGAATGTTTCTTGCTGAATGGTTTGCATGCCTACAACAAGAAGCGGCCCGGGGATTTCGGATTATATTAATTAATACGGCCTGCACGAGTCGGGCCAAATCATTTTCTCAATTCATTCGCGCAGTTTGCCGGAAGAAAAGGTGCTGTCTCATGGTTCTGTTCAGTCAGAAGGCTGGTCTGAAGGACGAGGACAAAGCCATTTGACCTCCGGTCCGGACAAGAATTGACTCATTGCTCGTGTCCCAGTTTGGCGATCTGAAAACATTCAGGATGGAGGAAATTATGAAACTCATTAGACTAACCGGTGTATCTATCGCATTCAGTCTCTTTTTAGCCATGGCAGGATGTTCACCGGAGGTCGGAAGCGAAGCATGGTGTGAAGACATGAGAGATAAGCCCCGGAAGGAATGGAGCGCAAGTGATGCAGCAGACTATGCAAAGCACTGTCTTTTCAGGTAAAAGGCTGGTGTTCCGATCGATATAACCTCTTACATCGATTACCGTTTCAAACGGACTGACTAAAAAGCTCCCGGCGGAGAAACCGCCGGGAGCTTTTTAGTTGCGCATGTAAGAGTTACTACTTGTAAAGATTCTCGTTGACCTCCGCCAATTTCCTGTACAAATCAAACCGGGTGGCCGTCTCCCTGTTGCCCGCCTCCATCAGCCGATCCGATGCTTCAGGATCGGTTTTTCTGAGCATCCGGTAGCGGTTCTGCTTCTGGGCGTACTCAGAGAAGGTGATGGTCGGCTCCTTGCTGTCGAGCTGCAGGGGGTTCTTTCCCTGATCGGCAAGGCGGGGATCGTAGCGGAACAGGGGCCAGTGGCCGCTGTTGACCGCCTCCTTGCAGCCGTCCACCGCCGAGGCCATGTTGATGCCGTGCGCGATGCAGTGGGTGTAGGCGATCACCAGAGAGGGGCCGTCGTAGGCGTCGGCTTCGAGCATCGCCTTGACCACCTGGGCCGGGTTGGACATGGCGACCTTGGCCACATAGATGTTGCCGTAGGTCATGGCGATCATGCCGAGGTCCTTCTTGGGCATGCGCTTGCCGCCGGCGGCGAACTGCGCCACGGCGCCAAGCGGGGTCGCCTTGGAGGCCTGGCCGCCGGTGTTGGAGTAGACCTCGGTGTCGAGGACGAGCACGTTGACGTTCTCGCCGGAGGCGAGCACGTGGTCGAGGCCGCCGTAGCCGATGTCGTAGGCCCAGCCGTCGCCGCCGTGGATCCAGACGGACTTCTTGACCAGGTAGTCGGCCACATTCAGCAGCTGCTTGGCCTCGGGGTCGGTGCAGGAGGCGAGGACTTCCTTGAGCTTGGCGACGCGGCCGCGCTGCTGCTCGATCGCCTCCTGGGTGCTCTGGTCGGCTTCCTTGATCTGCTGCATGAGGGCCTTGTCGGCCTCGCACACCTTGCAGCCGCACCCCATGATCCGATCGAGCATCTCGC
>NZ_KI421424.1:297586-298136 GCF_000472285.1 Desulfuromonas sp. TF | reverse complement strand
GGTGCTCTTGTCGACGGCCAGGCGCATGCCGAAGCCGAACTCGGCGTTGTCTTCGAACAGGGAGTTGCTCCACGCCGGTCCCAGTCCGTCCTTGCGGGTGGTCCAGGGGGTGGTGGGGAGATTCCCGCCGTAGATGGAGGAGCAGCCGGTGGCGTTGGCCACGAGCATGCGGTCGCCGAAGAGCTGGGAGCACAGCTTGACGAAGGGGGTCTCGCCGCAGCCGGCGCAGGCGCCGGAGAACTCGAACATCGGCGGAAGCAGCTGGCTGCCCTTGAGGCTGGCGCGGTTGACCAGCGCCGGATCGGTGTCGGAGAGGCCGAGGAAGAAGTCCCAGTTTTTGGCTTCCTGCTCGCGCAGGGGGGCCTGGAAGGTCATGTTGATGGCCTTGTGGTTGGGGTCTTCCTTGCTTTTGGCGGGGCAGTTGTGGACGCAGGCGCCGCAGCCGGTGCAGTCCTCGGGAGCGACCTGGAGGGTGAACTTCTTGCCGGCCATCTCCTTGCCCTTGGCGTCGACGGACTTGAAGGCGGCAGGGGCTCCGTCGAGTTCGGCT
>NZ_KI421424.1:296709-297508 GCF_000472285.1 Desulfuromonas sp. TF | reverse complement strand
ACAGACGAAGGAGCAGATGCCGCACTGGATGCAGAGCTCTTCGTCCCACACGGGGATGTCGACGGCGATGTTGCGCTTTTCGTACTTGGCGGTGCCGGTGGGGAAGGTGCCGTCGGCGGGCAGGGCGGAGACGGGGACGCTGTCGCCGAGTCCGTCGATGATGGGACCTAAGGTGTTGCGCACGAAATCGGGCGTTTCGGCGCCGAGGCCGGCCTTCATCCGCAGGGCGCTGTCGGCGCTCGCGGGGACGGCGACTTCCTCGATGTTCTCGAGGGCGACGTCGACGGCCTTGTTGTTCATGGCCAGTACCTTCTCGCCGGCCTTGGAGTAGCTCTTGACGATGGCGTCCTTGATCTCGCGGATCGCCTGGTCAAGGGGGATGATGTTGGAGATCTTGAAGAAGGCGGTCTGCATGATGACGTTGATGCGGGGGCCGAGGCCGATCTCGTTGCCGAGGCGCACGCCGTCGATGATGAAGAACTTGAGCTTCTTGTCGATGATCTGCTTCTGCACCTCGACGGGCAGATGGGCCCAGATCTCGTCCTTGCCGAAGGGGCTGTTGAGCAGGAAGGTGGCCCCTTCCTTGGCGCTGGCCAGCATGTCGTACTTCTCGAGGAAGGAGAAGTTGTGGCAGGCGACGAAGTCGGAGCTGTCGATCAGGTAGGGGGCGCGGATCTGCTCCTTGCCGAAGCGCAGGTGGCTGGTGGTCATGCTGCCGGCTTTTTTGGAGTCGTAGACGAAGTAGGCCTGCACGTTGTTGTCGGTGGTCTCGCCGATGATCTTGATGGAGTTCTTGTTG
>NZ_KI421424.1:296529-296699 GCF_000472285.1 Desulfuromonas sp. TF | reverse complement strand
GCCGAAGCGCAGGTGGCTGGTGGTCATGCTGCCGGCTTTTTTGGAGTCGTAGACGAAGTAGGCCTGCACGTTGTTGTCAGTGGTCTCGCCGATGATCTTGATGGAGTTCTTGTTGGCGCCGACGGTGCCGTCGGAGCCGAGGCCGTAGAACATGGCGGCGTAGAGGTTGT
>NZ_KI421424.1:295733-296519 GCF_000472285.1 Desulfuromonas sp. TF | reverse complement strand
GCGCCGACGGTGCCGTCGGAGCCGAGCCCGTAGAACATGGCGGCGTAGACGTTGCTGGGGATCTTGAAGCTCTCGTCGAACTCGAGGCTGCAGCCGGTGACGTCTTCTACGATGCCGACGACGAAGTGGTTTTTGGGCTTGTCCTTGGAGAGATTGTCCAGCACGGCCTTGGCCATGGCCGGGGAGAACTCCTTGGAGCCGAGGCCGAAGCGGCCGCCGACGATGGCCGGGTAGCGATCGAGCTGGATCAGGTCCTGCTCCATGGCCTCGCCGATGGCGGTGCGCACCTCGTGGTAGAGGGGCTCGCCGATGGAGCCGGGCTCCTTGGTGCGGTCGAGAACGGCGATCTTGCGGACCGTCTTGGGCAGGGCGCGGGCGAACTGCTCGATGGGGAAGGGCAGAAACAGCCGCACCTTGAGCAGGCCGACCTTCTCCCCTTTGGAGACGAGATAGTTGACGGTCTCCTCGGCGCAGTCGGCCCCGGAGCCCATCACCACCATGACGCGCTCGGCGTCGGGGGCGCCGACGTAGTCGACCAGGTTGTACTGCCGGCCGACTCTAGCGGCGAACTTGTCCATGGCGCCCTGGACGATGCCGGCGATCCTGGTGTAGTAGGGGTTGACAGACTCGCGTCCCTGGAAGTAGACGTCGGGGTTCTGGGCTGTGCCGCGCAGAACCGGATGATCGGGGGAGAGGGCGCGGCCCCTGTGGGCGCGCACCAGCTCGTCGTCGATCATGTGGCGCATGTCGTCGAAGCTGAGCTCCTCGACCTTCTGCACTTCGTGC
>NZ_KI421424.1:290442-295723 GCF_000472285.1 Desulfuromonas sp. TF | reverse complement strand
GCGCCGACGGTGCCGTCGGAGCCGAGCCCGTAGAACATGGCGGCGTAGACGTTGCTGGGGATCTTGAAGCTCTCGTCGTAGTCGAGGCTGCAGCCGGTGACGTCTTCCTTGATCCCGACCACGAAGTGGTTTTTGGGCTTGTCGAGGGAGAGATTGTCGAAGACGGCCTTGGCCATGGCCGGGGAGAATTCCTTGGAGCCGAGGCCGAAGCGGCCGCCGACGATGCTGGGGTAGCGATCGAGCGTGAGCAGACCTTCTTCCATGGCCTCGCCGATGGCGGTGCGCACCTCGTGGTAGAGGGGCTCGCCGATGCTTCCGGGCTCCTTGGTGCGGTCGAGAACGGCGATCTTCTTGACGGTCTTGGGCAGGGCCCCCGCGAACTGCGCGATGGGAAAGGGCAGAAACAGGCGCACCTTGAGCAGCCCGACTTTTTCCCCTTTGGAGACGAGGTGGTTGACGGTCTCCTCGGCGCAGTCGGCGCCGCTTCCCATGACCACCATGACGCGCTCGGCGTCGGGGGCGCCGACGTAGTCGACCAGGTTGTACTGGCGGCCGACGCGGGCGGCGAACTTGTCCATGGCGGCCTGGACGATGCCGGCAACCTTGGTGTAGTAGGGATTGACCGACTCGCGTCCCTGGAAGTAGACGTCGGGGTTCTGGGCGGAGCCGCGCAGCACGGGATGATCGGGGGAGAGGGCGCGGCCCCGGTGGGCGCGCACCAGCTCGTCGTCGATCATGTGGCGCATGTCGTCGAAGGTGAGCTCTTCGACCTTCTGCACTTCATGGGAGGTGCGGAAGCCGTCGAAGTAGTGCAGGAAGGGGACGCGCGACTCGAGGGTGGCGGCCTGGGCGATCAGGGCGAAGTCCATGACCTCCTGCACGTTGTTGGAGCACAGCATGGCCCAACCGGTCTGCCGGCAGGCCATCACGTCGGAGTGGTCGCCGAAGATGTTGAGCGCCGCGGCCGAGATCGCCCGGGCGCTGACGTGGAAGACGGTGGAGGTCAGCTCGCCGGCGATCTTGTACATGTTGGGGATCATCAGCAGCAGGCCCTGGGAGGCGGTGAAGGTGGTGGTCAGAGCCCCCGCCTGCAGAGCCCCGTGAACGGCGCCGGCGGCGCCCCCTTCGGACTGCATCTCCACCACCTTGGGGACGGTCCCCCAGATGTTCTTCTGACCGACCGCGCTCTTGGCGTCGGAGATCTCCCCCATCACCGAGCTCGGGGTGATCGGGTAGATCGCAATGACCTCGTTCGTGGCATGCGCCACGTGAGCCGCGGCGGTGTTGCCGTCAATGTTTACCATCTTTCGGGACATGAACTCCTCCTTTTTCTTTGAGTACTTCCTCAGTGCGGAATCTGTTCGGCGGGAAACGGTATGCGCCCGGGCAAGGGCGGAGCATTCGAGTCCTGCCGGAGAATGACCTTGGGCTAACAAAGTATGCAGTATACACGGGCAACGGGGAAAGACAATGGACGCGCGTCAGATCTCCCGGCGTCCTTCCACCGCACGGTTTACGGTGGCATCGTCCACATATTCCAGATCGCTCCCCATTGGAATGCCGTGGGCCAGCCGGGTCACCCGGATACCCAGAGGACGGAGCAGGCGCGCCAGATAGAGCGCGGTAGCCTCCCCCTCGACGGTAAAGTTGGTAGCGACCAGCACCTCCCGCACCGCCCCTTCCTTGAGGCGGTCCAGCAGTCCGGAGATCTTGATTTCTTCAGGTCCAACGCCGTCCAGAGGCGAAAGCGCCCCATGCAGAACATGGTAACGTCCCCGGAAAGAGCGGCTGCGTTCAATAGCGATGAGATCCTGCGGCTCCTCCACTACACACAACAGGGCATCGTCGCGTGACGGATCGGTACAAAGAGGACAGGGGTCGCTCTCGGTAATGTGGAAACAGCGGGAACAGAAACGGATCTTCTCTTTCAGTTCCCGAATCGCTCCCGCCAAGGCTTCCGCTTCACCGATTGGCTGGCGCAGAATAAAAAAGGCCAATCGGGTGGCGGTCTTCTGTCCGATGCCTGGAAATTTAGCCAGCTCGGCAACCAGCCGGGCGAAAGACGGGATGGAGTCTAACATGGGTTTTTCTAAAAATCCAACAATTTGAAATGGTGTTTTATTCTTTTTATGGTAACCAAATTTTCCGGACAATACGTTTAAAACGATTAAAAAAATTAGTCTGGTTATGCACTTGGCTCCAGTAAATTAAGGCCTGACAGCACCAAACCGGAAAATCGTTTCACCACCCGTTTGCTTCGCTTACTAGAGACACGGAGAACACAGAGAAAAACCTTCTGGTTTTATTGATTTTCTCCGTGGCCTCTGTGCCTCTGTGGTGAAAGCTTCTGATCTTGGGGTTATCTACTTGACGCCTTGATCCGCTCCGAGCATCCGGAACCAGCTCCTTGGTCAGAACAAGCCCGGAATATTCAATCCCCCGGTGATCTTGCCCATTTCTTCCTGCATCATTTCCTGACTTTTCTTAATCGCCTCGTTGACTGCTGCGATCACCAGGTCCTGCAGCATTTCGACATCTTCCGGGTCGACAGCGACCGGCTCGATTCTAAGGGAAAGAAGCTGCTGTTTACCATTAACCACCGCGGTCACCATGCCGCCGCCGGCGGTAGCTTCTACTTCACGACTTTCGAGTTCCTGCTGCATGCGGGCCATTTTCTGTTGCATGAGCTGGGCCTGCTTCATGATATTGCCGAGACCTTTGGACATCCTGAAACCTCCATCTATCTAGTTCTTGATTGGTCTTTTCGAACCCTTGTCACTTGCCACACACCGACTTCAGACGAATCCCTTGTCGATCGCCTTGACCTCCCTGACCTCGCCGCTGAAGACCTCGAGGGCGGTCTTTACCATCGGATGAGAGAGGGCGTCTTCGCGAAGGCGTTTTTTACGGTCAGTCTCCCGGCTCTGGCGTTCCTCGGCCAGGGAGGGGGGCGCGTTAGCCTGCCGTTCGTCAAGAGCCGTGATCCGGACATCGATCTTTTGCTGGAAATATTCCTCGGCCAGCCGGCTCAAATCCTCAAGATATTCGTTATCCTCCAACTGGGAGAGGGCAAAGGACCCCTTTGGCAGTCCGATCTTCATCAGCGGAAGCTCAAAAGTCAGCAGACTGGCCTGCTCCAGTATGGAGGCAATTCCCGGGCGACGCTTCTCCCTGACATGCTCGACCAGTCCCTGCCACCCCTTGCCGCCGGCGGCGGGGGACGCCGGGGCTTCAGGCTTTTTTGGCGGAGGGCCTGCGTCCCTCGCAGTCTCCTGGGCCGGGGCCGAAGGCCGGAGGGAGGGCGAGGCGACAGGAAGTCTGTCCGCATCGCCGGCAAGGCGGCGCTCCAGATCCTCGATCTTGCGCACCAGGGTGCCCACATCCCGGGCCGGAGGCAGATGAGCCAGCCGGACCAGGGCCATCTCCAAGGTCAGGCGCGGGAAGGAGGAGGAAGCCAGGTCGATCTCGGTGCGCACCAGCACGGTGAGCGCCCGTTGAAGATCCTCCAGGGTTCCCAAGGCGGCCAGAGTCTGCAGCTCCCGCAGTTCATCGGCAGTGGCATCGAGCATCTCGCCCGGGTCCGCAAGCACCCGGCAGAGAGTCAATGCGCGAAAGACCTCCACCAGTTCCTGACTGAACTGGCGGTAGGAATGCCCCAGATCGTCCACTCGCCGCACCGCCTCCAGGGCCATACGACTGTCCCGTCGGACAATGCCTTCGGCGGTATCCAGCAACAGGCGCCGATCAACCATCCCCAGCAGGCTCTGCACATCCTCGTCGCCGACGGCTTCGCCGCAGAAGGCGATGACCTGATCGAGGGTGGAAAGGGCATCACGCATGCTCCCCTCACCCCGCCGGGCCACGAGGGCCAACGAGCGGTCCGAAATTTCAATCCCCTCGGCATCGACTATCTCCCGGAGCCTGGCACTGATCATCGGCAGGGCGATTTTACGAAAATCAAAGCGCTGGCACCGGGACAGGATGGTGACGGGGATCTTGTGCGGCTCGGTGGTGGCGAAAATGAACTTGGCGTGACCGGGAGGTTCCTCCAGGGTCTTGAGCAGGGCGTTGAAGGCATTAATGGAGAGCATGTGAACTTCATCGATGATGAAGATCTTGTAGCGGGAACGGGAGGGAAGATAGCGGATATTCTCCCGCAGTTCCCGGATGTCGTCGACGCCTGTATTGGATGCTCCGTCAATTTCGAAGACGTCCACACCCTGGCCGGCTGTGATTTCTCCGCAGGAAGGACACTGATTGCAAGGCTGGGCAGAGAGGCCCTCCTCGCAGTTGAGAGCCTTGGCGAATATGCGGGCGGCAGACGTTTTACCGACGCCGCGGGCGCCGGTAAACAGAAAGGCGTGGTGGACCCTCCCCGCCTGAATGGCATTGCTCAGGGTCTGGCTGACGTGCTCCTGTCCGACCAGGTCCGCAAAGCTCTGGGGCCGCCATTTGCGGGCCAGTACCAGGTACGACATGGGGCTCAAGGATCTCCGTGGAGAAAGGGAATTGGCCGGCGGGGGTAGCCGAATGGAATTGCCGGCACAAGTGACAGCCAGGCACCCCCGCGGCACACGGCAAAGATCGCTGCCGCTGCTCCCTTCCGGGCCTGACGGGGTTCGCGACCGTCCGTTGCGCGGGACCCGGCTGTCACTTCTGACGGCAATGAAGGCCGGCGATGATCAGATGAAATCTGGCGGAGAGGGAGGGATTCGAACCCTCGGTACCTTGCGGTACACACGATTTCCAGTCGTGCACCTTCGGCCTCTCGGTCACCTCTCCGCAGGTTGAGCAGAATACACCAGGGGATGGGAGCTGTAAAGGATTTTCTGGCGGATGCGGGGGGATGATCGAAGACCGCTAGCGACGCCCCCTTCAGTGCCACCGGGGGCGTCTTTTTACCGGATTTGCCGAAGCTTGTCAACAAGCAATGGCCGGAGTGAACTTCTATTCTTGCGTCCGACCGGATCTCTGGCCTGCGGAGGCTAAGAAACGCACCTTTCGGCGCGTTTCTTCATCAGTGTTGCCTCCGCAATTCGGAACGCCTTTCCTTCCCTTCGTACACCTCTCCACCCATTCCCCGCAAGGAATCACGGCCGACAACCACCCATCCAGTGGAACGCTTGAAGAACATGATACGGTTTTCCTCCAGCAATCGGTCCAGGACATGCGGTTGCACCAGTTCGTCGGTACCGTCCTTGAGCATCACGGGAATCATCATGACGGCGTCTCCCTTCCTCTCGTTCTCTCTTCTTCTTGTATCATATCAAGTGCAACAAGC
>NZ_KI421424.1:274599-290363 GCF_000472285.1 Desulfuromonas sp. TF | reverse complement strand
CTGCAAGCCAAAAGGCCCAGCCGAAAGCGGCTGGGCCTTTTGGCTTTATCTGGCAGAGGGGGTAGTATTCGAACCCCCAACGCGGCCACTCTCCAAAGCAGATGATTCGCAAGAAGTACCTGTTGAATCAACAGGTTGCGGCATCCCTAAAAGGAGCACTCCTGCCTCCATTCCTAGCATTTCCCCGCCAGATCCGCCTCTCCCAGGAAAGTTTTGGCGGCAGACCAAGGCGGCCGACATGCCGGGAGACCTCTCAGCCCGGATGATCGGCCCATAACCTCTTTCCGCTGCCGGGAAAGACTTGACCTGAATAATTTTGTGCTATATAATACCCACAAAATGGTTATTGGGGGCATTATATGGCTCGAAAAACCCTCGGGAGCGAAGGTCTCCCATCCACTCCTCAACGCGCCGTAAAGGCGGTCGGCACTCACATCCAGACGGCCAGAAAACGGCGGGGCTGGACCCTGGAGGAGATGTCCGGCGCCATGCTGGTCACCCGCAAGACACTTTCCCGCCTGGAGTCCGGGGACCCCTCCGTCAGCCTCGCCGTCCTGGCGGCGGCGCTCCATGCTCTGGACATGGTCGAGGATCTGACGCAGATCGCCGCCCCGGACAAGGACACGGTGGGGCTCTTCCATGAAAAGCAGCGCCTTCCCCGGCGGGTGCGGAAGAAAAAAACCCCGGCCGATGAACTGGACTTCTGATGGCGACCGAACGAAAATCCTACGTCTTCATCTACCTGCCGGATGAGACCACCGCCGTTCCGGCCGGAGTGTTCACCCATTATCCCGACGACCGCATCGGGCGCTTCGCCTACGGCCGCCGCTACCTGGAACGTCCCAACGCACTGCCGGTGGACCCAGTCGCCCTGCCCTTGGGGAGTACGCCCCGGGATGTCTCGGCCAATGGCGGCCTGTACGGGGCGTTCCGCGACGCCTCCCCCGACTACTGGGGCCGCCTGGTCATGGCCGCCGGGTTGAAGTCCGCCCCCGAGGCCCTGACGGAGATGGATTACCTCCTGCAGGCCAACGCCTCCCGGGTCGGCAACCTCGACTTCCGCGAGGATCTTGAGCAGGGAGAGCCGCCAATGGCCCCTCCTGCCTTCCAGGCGCTCGATGAGCTGCTTGAGGCGGCATCTTTGCTGCAGGCGGGGGAGCAGGTCAGCCAGGAACTGCTGCGCCTGCTGGAACAGGGCACCAGCGTCGGCGGCGCCCGGCCGAAATGCACGGTGGAGCTGGAGGACGCCCTCTGGATCGCCAAGTTCCCGGCGCGGGGGGACACCGTCAACTTTCCCCGCCTGGAATATGCGACCCTGGACCTGGCCCGGGCCTGCGGCATCACCGTGCCGGCAACGCACCTGATACAGGCTGGTGGCAAGGACGTCCTGCTGATCCGGCGCTTCGACCGGGAAAAGTCGACGACCGGCTACCTGCGCTTCGGCTTTCTGAGCGCCCTCTCCCTGATGGAATGGGATGAATGGGACCGGCCCGACTGGAGCTATCAGGCACTCGCCGACCGGATGCGCGCCGCCATCCTGGCCCAACCAGCTCAACTCCACGAACTCTTCAGAAGAATGGTATTCAACGTCCTGTGCCGCAACACGGACGATCATCCCCGCAACCACGGGTTTGTCCGGGGAGAAAAAGGGCTGGCGCTCTCTCCGGCCTACGACATAGTGCCGAACCCGACCCGTCCCGGCGTGGGGACGGAGTTCTCACTGTGCATGGCGCTGGGGGAGCGGGGCCGGGAAGGATCGCTGAAGAACGCCCTCAGCATGTCTCCGCGATTCGGACTGGGCAGGGAGGAGGCAGAGCAGGTGGTGGCCGAAATGCGCTCGTGCGTCACGCGCTGGGAGGAGCATTATCGGGGTCACGGCCTTTCGGCCGGGGACATCGAAGCGATCCGCGGATGCTTCACCTTGACAACCATGTGACAGCGGTGAAGCCCCTTGGGGCGATCGGGAGAAATTCCCGGATGTTGCACAAACAACGTAACGCAGGACTCTACACACTAGAGACATAATTCCAATCCATTTGCGTCATCGCTCATCGCCTCCGACTCCGGTCTCACTGCAAGGACGACCAAAAAACAAAGAGCCCAGCCGCTTCCGGCTGAGCCCTTGTTTTTATCTGGCGGAGGGGGTGGGATTCGAACCCACGGTACCTTGCGGTACAACAGATTTCGAGTCTGTCACCTTCGACCTCTCGGACACCCCTCCGCAAGTCTTATATTCGGGATTTCCTCTGTGCCCGCAACTCGCGGAAAAAACCGCTCAATATCTCACTGCATTCATGCCCCAGCACCCCCTCGTCGACTGCAACCCGGTGGTTGAAACGCTCGTCCCGGGAGAAATCATAGATGGAACCGGCGGCTCCGGCCCGGGGATCCCGGCAGGCGTAAACCAAACGGGGGATTCTGGCCAGGATAATGGCCCCCATGCACATGACGCACGGCTCGAGGGTGACATAGATGGTGCTGTCTAGAAGACGCCAGGAATCGAGCGCCACTGCCGCCTGGCGGATGGCAATCATTTCGGCGTGGGTGGTCGGGTCGTTGCTCGACTCCCGCAGGTTGTGGCCGCGGCCGATGACCGCACCTCCGTGCACCACCACCGCACCGATGGGAACCTCTCCCAGAGCCTCCGCGATTCGAGCCTCTTCCAAGGCTGCCGCCATGAAGGTCTGATCCTGACTGTCAATGTGCTCCACCCACGTCCCTTGTCCCCTGCTTCCGCCTCCCGAGGCAGAGAACTTTTACCACGATCCGGGGATAAAAACAAGAGAGGATGTGCGTCCTGGTGTGGTGGAAGCCGGTAATCAAAAAGCCCCCGCACTGGAGAGTGCGGGGGCCTTGCATTTAGTGGCGCGCCACGAGAGATTCGAACTCCCGGCCTTCTGATCCGTAGTCAGACGCTCTATCCAGCTGAGCTAGTGGCGCACATCAGGACGCATATATTTGCCGACTCAGCTCTTTTTGTCAACCCTTTTTTTCTCGGTCGGTATGAAATCAACCAGTGCAAAACTGTACCGGGAATGCTTGAAAGAATGGACCCCCGGGTAGAGACTGAAAAGCCAACCCCTGAAGACCTCCTCCCCCTCTTCTCTGATCACGATCTGAGCGGCAGGATTACTGGTTTTATTGCTGGCCGAGGTCATCCTCGTGCCGTCCATGACGAAGGCGGGCAGGAAATTTAAAACATCGATGGTGAGTTGTGTATTCTCCACCGTGAATGTTGATCCGATCTCCACGGTGTAGATGTCCCGCTCCCCCGCGTCCTGATCGGTTATGGCGATTCGGACCGACTTCCACTGCCCCTTCACTTCTTCAGGAATAACGACCTCGGTGAGTTTTCTCTGGACCGGAGCCGTCGGCTTGACCACGGCCTGCTCTTCCCTGCGGTCACACCCGACAGCGCCAGACAGCAGGGTGACAAGGACAATGACCGGTAACCGCAAAAACCAGGACATCCGTTTACCGCTCTGAATGTAAAATGGCGGAGAGGGAGGGATTCGAACCCTCGGTACAGGTTTCCCCGTACACTCGCTTAGCAGGCGAGCGCCTTCAGCCGACTCGGCCACCTCTCCGTATGAAATATTACGTCTTCTAATCTCTTTTCCCGGGTCGCCGCCAAGATCGTGCGTTGAAATTCTGGCGGAGGAGGTAGGATTCGAACCCACGGTGCTTTCGCACAACGGTTTTCAAGACCGCCGCCTTAAGCCACTCGGCCACTCCTCCATGGATATCTGTCCTAGCCGCTGATCCGCTCCATCCCCCCCATGTAGGGACGCAGGGCGTTCGGAACGACGATCGAGCCGTCCGCCTGCTGGTAGTTCTCGAGGATGGCCACCAAGGTACGTCCGACGGCCAGTCCGGAGCCGTTCAGGGTATGAACCAGTTCGGGCTTTGCCCCTTCTTCCCGGCGGAACCGGATGCCGGCCCGGCGGGATTGGAAGTCCCGAAAATTCGAGCAGGATGAAATCTCCCGGAAAAGACCCTGTGCAGGAAGCCAGACCTCGATATCGTAGGTTCGGGCTGCGGAAAACCCCAGATCACCCGTGCAAAGGTCGACAACCCGGTAGGGAAGCTCCAGACGTCGGAGGACCTCTTCGGCATCACCGAGCAGCCCATCAAGTTCCGAATCCGAATGCTCCGGCCGCACGAATTTGACCAACTCCACCTTGTTGAACTGATGCTGGCGTATCAATCCCCGGGTGTCCCGGCCATGGGAGCCGGCCTCCTTGCGGAAGCAGGGGGTATAGGCCGTGTAGCACAGCGGTAACTCCGCCGCGGAGAGGATCTCATTCCGGTGGATATTGGTCACCGGAACCTCGGCGGTGGGGATCAGGAAGAGGTCCACTCCCTCGGTATGGAAAAGATCGTCCTCGAACTTGGGGAGCTGTCCGGTCCCCGTCATGGACTCCCTGTTTACCATAAAGGGAGGCAATATTTCAATATATTTGTGTTCGCCGGTGTGCAGGTCGAGCATGAAGTTGATCAGCGCCCGCTCGAGCCGCGCCCCGGCCCCACGGTAGATGACAAAGCGGGCGCCGGAGAGCTTCGCGGCGCGTTCAAAGTCCAGAATACCGAGGTCTTCGCCGAGATCCCAGTGGGCCTTCGGCTTAAAATCGAAATCGCGGATATTTCCCCAGCGGCGCACCTCGCGGTTGTCCTCCTCGGAGGCGCCCACAGGGCACTCTTCGTGAGGAATATTGGGGATCACCATCAAAAACGTCTGCAGCTGCTCCTCGACCGTCTTGAGCTCCTCGTCCAGATCTTTGATCCGGGAGGAAACTTCCTTCATCCGGGCGATTTCGTCCCGCACCTCGCTCTTGTCCCTGGTCCTGCCGATCAGGGCCGAAACCCGGTTCTTCTCCGCCTTGAGCGTCTCCGACTCGCCGAGAAGTCCCCGCCGGCGCCCGTCGAGCTCGCCGAAGGCGGTCAGATCCACCGCACCGCCGCGGGCAGCAAGGCGGCGTTGCGCCTCATCCAGATTGTCGCGAAGATATTTGATGTCGAGCATTGGTCATTCCGTGAGACGTGAGGGTGGGGCGCAAAACCCGAAAGAGCATAACTGACAAATCTTTACACGCTTTTTAATAAGATTGGCTTTTTAACACTTCTTCCGCAGGTCGTCAAGCCCCGAGTCCCGCAGCCTGATTCCTGATCACTCACTCCTCTTGCCCTTGACCCACCATTCGCTGTCCTCGTCGAACCACCAGCGGGTGGAGTCGGTCTCCCAGACGGTCTCCGCCAGGCGGCGGGCCGATTCGGTCCGGAGCCTGCGCATGGCGAACGGGTACCACTCGTCGGCGTAGCGATTGCCAAGATCCTTGTATTCCTTTAGGGCGAGGATCATCTCCAACTGGTCGGCATCGTGAGCGATGAGCGCCTCGCGGCTCTGCCCGGCGGCGAACTCCTCGATCATCAGCTGGTAATCGGCGCCAAAAGGAAGGGTACGGGCCAGGTCCTGAACGGCCCTTTGTTCGTCAACGGTCACATATTTCTTGTTGACGTAATTGAGGTCCCCTGTGCGAGCTTCGGGGATGTCATGGAAGAGGCAGAGCTGCACCACCCGCCCCACATCGATTTCCCCGTCCATACGCGCCAGGGTGTAGCCGATGATCGCCGTTCGGAAGGAATGCTCCGCCACCGATTCGGCTCCCGACCCGAGAAACTGAAAGCCTGTTCGCGGGGTCCGCTTCAGCATGCCGACTTCGAAGAAAAAATTGGCAAGATTTTTCATGGCCTTACTTCTCTTCCAGAAGCGGCTTGAGAAACCTTTCGAAGGTGACCTTTTGCTTGGAGGTCAACAGATCGACATTCCCTTCGTTATCGAGCAGAAAGGTGCCGACGCCGATGACTGTTCTGGCCAGATAGCCTGTCCCGGCAACACTCTTTTCGATCTCATCGATTCGGTTGTTGATCAGATCATCCAGCAAGTCCAGGTCGAGTTCCATTTTCTGTTCTCCAACAGCTTTAAAGTGTATCTATCGCGTGAGTATAAAAGATCGTGGGCGGGCGTTCAAGGGAGTCACTTCCCCCGCCGGGTATGGGGCGGCTTTCTGCCGCCGGGCTTGAACCGCGGCTGCCCTCCCCCCTTGCCGAAGGTCCGCTTCCCGGGATGTTTCTCCTGGCGCGCCTCGCCCGGTCCGGTATCGACGCTGAGCTTGAGCTGCTGGCCGCAGACCCAGACGTCCTGGAGGAGGCTGAAGGTTTCCTGCGGCATCTTCTGCGGCAGGTCAACGAGGCTGAATTCATGAAAGAGCTTGATGGCGCCGATGGCGCCGCTGCTGATCTGGGCTTCGTTCGTGATGGCGCCGACAATATGCCTCGGCTCCACGCCGTGGACGCGGCCGACCTCGATGCGGTAGCGCCGCATCCCGGCGCCACCGGCGGATTTCGCAGAGCGGGGGGCCGGCGCCTCCTCCACCTCCGGAGCTTCGACAGGCCCTTCGTGCTGCAGAGGCTTTTCCTTCTGCAACAGGTAAACGAGAGTGGCGGCGATACGTCTGAAGCCGACATCGTACTCGTCCTGGTAGCTGTCGATGAACTCCTCGAAAAATTCCAGGTCCTGAGCTTCCATCGCTTCGGCGATCTGCTCTTTGAAGAGACCAATGCGGCGGTCGGTAATGTCTTTGCGGCTCGGCAGGCTCATCGCCTTGATCGGCTGGCGGGTGGCCTGCTCGATGGCATAAAGCATCCGCCGCTCCCGCGGGGCGACGAAGAGGATCGCCTTCCCCTCACGCCCCGCCCGCCCGGTGCGTCCGATGCGATGAATGTAGGCCTCGGTGTCGTAGGGGATGTCGTAGTTGACCACATGGCTGATCCGCTTCACATCCAGGCCGCGGGCGGCAACATCGGTGGCGACGACGATATCGAGAGAGCCGTTCTTGAGCCGCTCGATCGTCTTCTCCCGAAGCGCCTGGGTCATGTCGCCGTTCAGGGGGGCGCAGGAGAAGCCCCGGGCCTCGAGCTTCTCGGCAAGCTCCACGGTGGCGGTCTTGGTGCGGGCGAAGACGAGCATGGCGTCGATCTCTTCGGCCTCCAGGATCCGGGTCAGGGCATCGAGCTTGTGCAGCCCCTTGACTTGCCAGAACCACTGGGAGATGGTTTCGACAGTGGAGGTCTTGCTCTTGATGCGGATCTCGACCGGATCCTTCAGGTGGCGCCTGGCAATCTGAAGAACCTCCTTCGGCATGGTGGCGCTGAAGAGAGCGGTCTGCTTCCCCACCGGAGTATGCTCGAGGATCTGCTCCACATCATCGATGAAGCCCATTTTGAGCATTTCGTCGGCCTCGTCCACCACGACGCAGGAGAGGCGGTCGAGTCTCAGTGTGCCGCGGCGCAGGTGGTCCTGGATGCGCCCCGGGGTGCCGACCACAGCCTGCACGCCGCGCTGCAACTGGCGCAGCTGCTGAAGCATGTTCTGGCCGCCGTAAACGGGCAGCACCTGGAAGCCGGGAAGGTGGCGGGCATAGGTCTGCATCGCCTCAGCGACCTGCAGTGCCAGCTCGCGGGTGGGGGTCAGCACCAGGATCTGCGGGTATTTCAGCGAGGGATCGAGGCGGCTGAGCAGAGGCAGGGAAAAGGCGGCGGTCTTGCCGGTGCCTGTCTGGGCCTGGCCGAGCAGGTCCCGGCCCGCAAGAAGGGGGGGTATGCTCTGGGCCTGGATCGGTGAGGGGACCTCGTAGCCGACCTCGTCGATGACCTTGTAGATGGCAGGGGCGAGCGACAGTTGGGCGAAACTGGGTATGGTTTCTTCAGTCATTAAAAAGCCTGTATGTAAAGTGCTCTGAAGGGATGGCGGATAGAGCGGAGTTGAGGATTCCGAATAATGTTCCAGTCTAACCCATCTCATGTATAAGAAGCTAACTTTTTTCAGGTGATGGACTATGGTTCGAGATTCGGCTTCATCAGCGTGAAAGGGGTAGTATGATTAAAAAGAGCTCCATCTTGGCACCGACATCTGATAAAGTAGCTCCCTGTGATGAAAAAAATGGAAAGGCCCCGCAACTGCGAACCCGAAGTTCCAATCTGAACAGGATCCAGGAGTTATCATGACCGATTCCGATGCCACACGACATGACCAGATCGTCGCGGAGATGCGCAAGGAAGAGCAGAGGCGCCAGGCCGGATACCGGGAGAAGGCGTTGAAACTCTTCCCCCACGTCTGCGGCCGCTGCACCCGCGAATTCGAAGGAAAAAAACTGCGCGAACTGACGGTGCACCACAGGGATCACAACCATGACAACAATCCGCCCGACGGCAGCAACTGGGAACTGCTGTGTCTCTACTGCCACGACCACGAGCATACCCGCGGCGTGCAGGAGCAGCGCAGCGAAGACGCCCCAGCCGATCGCCGGGACCGACCCTCGCTGGCCCACTCCCCCTTCGCCGCCCTCGCCGACCGGTTCAAGAAGTCTGAGTAGGTGCCGTGGACCGATCCTCCCGCAATCGCCTCAACGACCGCCACCTCTCCCGATTTGGCGGAGACACCCTGTTCGAACGCCTCGGCCGGTCCGTCTGCCATGCCGGGTGTCTGCCGCGAAAAGAGCTCTTCGAGGCCTGGGAGACGGCCCGCAGGGTGCGGCGCCGTTTCCGAGGAGGGCGGGTGGTCGATATGGCTTGCGGGCACGGCCTTCTGGCCTACACCCTGTTGCTTCTCGACGACAGCTCCCCGGAGGCGCTGGCTGTCGACCTGCACGTCCCTGAAAGCGCAGCTGCGCTGGCCGCAGCCCTGGAAGAGACATGGCCCCGTCTACGCGGGCGTGTCCGGTTTGAGCAGAGAGGAATCGAGCAGATTCCCCTTACCCCGAACGACCTCGTTGTTTCCGTTCATGCCTGCGGAAAGCTGACTGACCTTGTTCTGGACAGGGCGATAGACTCCGGTGCCCGGGTCGCAGTGCTGCCGTGCTGCCACAACCTGGACGAGGGGGATACGGGAGGCCTGCAGGGGTGGATGGGCGGCCCGATGGCGGTGGATGCCACCCGGGCGGCACGGCTGCGCTCTCAAGGCTACAAGGTTTACACACAAACCATTCCAGTGGACATCACCCCTAAAAACCGGTTATTGCTCGCAGAGCCGGCGTCATAATTTGCCATAAAATCTACCGTCAAGGATCGTGCCCATGCCGATAACCGCAGCCAGACTCCTCCGCGTCTTCATCCCCTTCGCTTTCGGCTATTTCCTCTCCTACCTTTTCCGCACGGTCAATGCTGTCATCGCCCCCGACCTTGCGGCCGACGCCGGACTGGACCCGGCCGCCCTCGGCCTGCTGACCTCCGCCTACTTCCTCACCTTCGCCGCCTTTCAGCTCCCCCTCGGCGTTCTGCTCGACCGCTTCGGTCCGCGGCGGGTGGAGGCGAGCCTGCTTGTGGTCGCCGCCGCCGGCGCCCTGGTCTTCGCCCGGGCCGAAGGGGTGACCGGACTGGTTATCGGCAGGGCCCTCATCGGACTCGGGGTTTCGGCATGCCTGATGGCGGCCTTCAAGGCCTTTTCATCCTGGCTGCCTCCCGAGCGGCTGCCGCTGGCCAATTCCGTTCAGATGGTCTCGGGCGGCATCGGCGCCCTGACCGCCACGGCCCCGGTGGAAGCCGCCCTTCGGCTCACCGACTGGAGGGGCGTCTTCCTGATTCTGGCGGCGCTGACTCTCCTTGCCGCCCTCGCCATTTTTCTGGTCGTCCCGGAGAGGCCCGATCACCACAGCGGCGAGACCCTCGGCGAAGCGCTGCGCGGCGTCGCCACCATCTATACCAGCCGCTCCTTCTGGCGCCTGGCGCCCTGGGCGATCCTGACCCAGGCCACCTATCTGTCGATTCAGGGGCTGTGGTCCGGCCCCTGGCTGAGGGATGTCGCCGGGCTGGAACGAACGACGGTCGCCGAGATGCTTCTGCTCGTCGCCGCGGCGATGATTATCGGTTTCTTTGCCTTCGGTGCGTTGACGGACCATCTGAGCCGGCGGGGCGTGCCGCCGATCCGGGTCGCCGCCGCCGGCATGACCGCCTTCATGGCGGTGCAACTCCTGCTCCTGGGACAATGGAATGCCCTGACAATCCCTCTCTGGTTTCTTTTCGGCCTCAGCGGGACCTCAGCCATCCTCCCCTACGCCATCCTCTCCCAAACCTTTCCCCGTCATCTCGCCGGCCGGGCCAATACGGCACTCAATCTGCCTGTCTTCCTGGCGGCTTTCGCAGTCCAGTGGGGGATCGGGGTCCTCATCAGTGCCTGGCCGGAAACGGCCACCGGCTACCATCCGAACGGCTACCGTGCGGCTTTCGGGCTCCTCCTTCTGCTGCAAGGGGGAGCGGCGCTGTGGTTCTGGTGGGACGGACGGAAAAAGCCGGAGCCGGCCAGGATAACTCTCAGAGAGGGGGGAGGCGGATCTTAACCGATGCGCACCAGCAGAACGCCTGCGAGGATGAGGCTGGTGGCGAGGACACGGATCCGGCCGCAGGCTTCGCCGAGAAAGAGAATTCCGATCAACACACCGATCAGGAGACTGACTTGGCGTGCAGGGACGGCATAACTCATGGGCGCCATCTGCAGGGCATAGCGGAAAGAAAGAAAGGAGCCCAGCATGACGGGGCCTGAAAGAATGACCAGGGTGCGATTCTGTCGCCACTCCTGCAGGATCCGGCCCCGATAGCGTGGGCGCAGGAGATTGAGCGACATGATCAGCAACATGGCCATCACCAGAAGGTAGGTAAAATAGAGGGGCGAATAGGAGCTGATTCCGGTTTTGTCGATGACGGCTCCGATGGAGTAGAGAAAGCCGGCGGCAAGCGCCGCCTGCACCGAGGGATCGGTCAGATTGCGGAAAGGGCGTAGAATTTCGTCGGAGGTCAGGCGGCGCAGCTGAATACAGTACGCCCCTGTCAGGATCAGCAGAATGCCTGCGATGCCTGGGGATGAGAGGGTTTCCCCCAGAAGCCATATTCCCCATACCGGAACATAGAGTATGGCCGTCTGCGCCAGGGGATAGGTCAGGGACAAATCGCCATTGCAATAGGCTCGGCCGGTGAAAAGGTGGTAGAGAACGAAGCAGGTTCCCCCGGCTGCGGCCAGCAGCAGGAGCGTGACCGTCGGCTGCGGGAAGGCTCCGGGGAGCACCAGGAGCAGAAGGTTGAACAGCCCCCCTGAAAGAAGAAACATCCACCAGATGAAGACCGTCTTGTCGTGACTGCGCTTGACCAGCAGGTTCCACAAGGCATGCATCAGGGCGGAGAAAAGTATCAACATGAAGGCTGCGCTGCTCATTCCAACATCCTAGCGCATGCGCGTTAAGTTAGCGAGAATAAAATATTGATGCATAAAATCAGTTTCACTAAACGGCTTCTAAGGATTCATGTTGACACAGGGTCTCCAATTGCTATGCTCAAGTAGTTGCAGCCGCGAAAGAGCTCGGAATGTTTATACTTTAGTCCAACATGATCGTCTTTTGAGAGGAATGTCATGTCGAATACCCGCATCGAAAAAGACTCCATGGGAGAGATGGAAATTCCCGCCCAGGCTCTCTACGGCGCACAGACCGCCCGGGCTCTGGCCAATTTCCCCATCTCCGGCCAGCGTTTTCCGCGCTCCTTCATCCGGGGCTTGGGATTGATAAAGGAGCACGCCGCCCATGTCAATATGGAACTGGGTCTGTTGCACAAGGAACGCGCCATGGCGATCATGGAGGCCGCCGAGGAGGTCATCGAGGGGAAACTTGACGATCACTTCGTCCTCGACATCTTCCAGACCGGCTCCGGCACCAGCACCAACATGAACGCCAACGAGGTGATCGCCAACCGCGCCGCCCAGCTCCTCGATCAGGCCGTGGGCGGCCGTTCCGTCCACCCCAACGACCATGTCAACCTCGGGCAGTCCAGCAACGACGTCATTCCCACGGTCCTGCACCTTGCCGCCGCCGTAGAGATCCGGCACACCCTGGTCCCGGCCCTGTTCGCCCTGCAGGAGGCCTTGGGGGAGAAGGCGCTCGCCTTCGACGACATCGTCACCATCGGCCGCACCCACCTCCAGGACGCCGTCCCCGTGCGCCTCGGGCAGATCTTCTCCGGTTATGCTCGCCAGGTCTCCCTCTCCATCCGGCGCCTGGAGACGTCCATGGAGGGGCTTTTTGAGCTTCCCCTCGGCGGAACGGCGCTGGGGACCGGCCTCAATACCCACCCCCGCTTCGCCGCCGCGGTCATTACGAGGCTTGCCGAAGTGACCGGTCTGCCTCTGCGCGAGGCCAGGAACCATTTCGAGGCCCAAGGCGCCCGGGACGCCGCAGTGGCCGCCAGCGGGACGTTGAAGGGGTGCGCCGCCGCCCTGTTCAAGATCGCCAACGACATCCGGTTTCTAGGCAGCGGTCCCCGCTGCGGCCTTGGCGAGCTGGTCCTTCCCCCGGTCCAGCCCGGCAGTTCGATCATGCCGGGAAAGGTCAATCCGGTGATGGCCGAAAGCCTCATTCAGGTCTGCGCCCAAGTGGTCGGCAACGACGCCGCGGTGACCCTGGGGGGGCTCTCGGGGAATTTCGAACTCAACGTCATGATGCCTCTGATCGCCCACAATCTGCTCCAGTCGATCGAGATTCTCGCCCGCGCCGTCACCCAGTTCACACAGAAATGCGTCCTTGGCCTCGAGGCTGACCGGCGACGCTGCGAAGCACTGGTCGAGGAGAGCCTGGCCATGGCCACCGCCCTGGCTCCGGCCATCGGCTACGACCGGGCGGCGCAGATCGCCAAGAAAGCCTTTGAATCGGGCAAAACCGTGCGGGAAACGGCCTTGACAGAGCAGGTGCTTTCCCGGGAGGAACTGGAAGATATTCTCGATCCGCGGCCGATGACCGAGCCGGGAGTTCCCGGCAGAAGAGAACCTCAATAATCGTAGAGGCCCACGCATACGCCCCATCACAAAAAAGGAAGGCGAAAATCGCCTTCCTTTTTTGTTTAATGATGAACCAGGGGGTAGGGAGGTCCGCTCAGCTGATCTGCTCGCCGAGGTAGATCTGTATCCCCATCTGCTTGATCTGGTCGAATTGCGCCTCGATCCAGTCGACGTGCTCCTCCTCTTCCTGCAGGATCGATTCCAGCAGCTCCTTGGTGCCGTTGTCTCCCGCTTCCATCGATACGCGGATGCTCTCGTTGTATCCCGTGATGGCGGCGGCTTCGGCATTCAGATCGTGCTGATGGATCTTTTCCACACTCTCGCCGATACCTAGCTTGCCGAGCTCGCTGACATTGGGACGACCCTCCAGAAAGAGGATGCGTTCGATGAGTTTTTCGGCGTGCTTCATCTCCTGGATGGAACGCTTCTTGATCACTTCCTTCAAGGTCTCGTAGCGCCAGTTTTCACACATTTCGGCGTGGAGAAAGTACTGGTTGATGGCGGCCAGTTCCTCTTTCAGTCTCAGATTAAGCTGCTCAATGACCTTCTCGTTTCCTTTCATCCGTTCCTCCTTTTCGGGGGTCCATTGGGGCATCACACGCCGCTGCCTGCGGCGTTGGTTTCGACTTAAACCAATTAGCAGATTTATCGAAACATTCAATGGCAGAACCCAAAATAGGCGGCTCTCTTCCCGAATCTTTTCCGCCTTCACCTGCACCGGGACCGGATTGGTCACGATGTCGAAGACGGGAGAGCACTGCTGCGCCAGCTGCACGAGCTCATCGATCTTTTCCTGAGGCGCGTCGGCCCGGATCCGGAATCTCACCAGGATATTCTCATAACCGGCCTCTCGGGGCAGGCGATGGCATGCTGTTTACTCGCATAATCGCCTCAGATCCGCATTCCGCAGCCCCACCAGCACGTTACGCCCTTCCCGATCCACCTTGAGTTCGGCAAAACGGGCCCCGGCACACTGCTCCGCTTTGCCTTGCCCCAGGAAGAAGGATTCCGCCCCCAGCCGCAATTCTCCGCGTTTGCGATAGGACAGAAGATGTTCGTCCGATCGCAGCTCCTCGCCCCGGTGGGGACGTCGGAAGGTCGCCACTCCGTTGCCGTCAAGAGCAATCACCAGACGACCCCTTCCTTCAAGTGCGGCGGCATGCACCTGCCGGGGGAGACGGTACCGCAGGTCCAGATAGTCGCCCTTCATCTGCGAGCGGGGGCTTCCCTCAGCCAAAGGCAGAAGGATCGAGGTTCCTTCGTCCAGGGTGCGCTCCTTCGCCAGGATGAGGCCGTTGACCGTCCCCAGAACCAGAAAAAGGGTTCCCCACAGGATCAACGATCTCATATCTCCTCCCCGGGTCGGAAGGTCGCCAGCCGCCGCACTCCGAGCAGAAGCAGACCGCTGCCGGCAATCACCCAGGCTTTTCTGGCGAGATCGATATCCAGTCCGTCATAATAGAAGCCGAGAAAGACGGGAAGAAAAATCCATCCCAGCACGGTCAGGTAGCGTTCCCCGCGGGCTCTGCCGAGAATGAGCAGGAGCAAGGCCGCCGGCAAGCCGGGTGAGCTGAAGAGTCCGAGAAGCACGCAGGCCGCAGGGAGCCCGATCTTCCAGGGCCCCGGCAGGACGGGCAAGCCGATGGCCGGATGGAAGAGAATGACGACCAGGGCGCCGCACAAAAGCAGACCGGAAGGCCACGACGGGGGGAAAAGGGGAGACGCCTGGTGGACCATCCGGGCGAGGTCGAAACCCAGGAGGGTCAAGGGCAGGAGCAGAGCCACAGCCTTCTCCAGGGGGAAATATGCGGGGGCCCGCCGTTTCCGGACAATCAGCGTCATAAACAGGATCAGCTCGGCCGCCACCATAAGATGAAAAGGCCATAGTACGACTTTCTCCACCATCCATGCAGCGGCCAGGGCAGCCATGGAAAACGTGGCGGCGAAGCGGAAAACGGAACTGGGGAGCAGAGGATAAAGGATCAGACTGAGAAAAAACTGAAGGATCGCAATGACGGCCAGAGTCTCCCCCGGAACGGCGGAGGCGACGCCTGTCAGGATTCCGATATCGCCGGCCAGGGCAAGCGCCAGTGCCATTTGTGAGGCAAAGACCCCTTTGCCCGTCCGGGACAGACCGACCGCGAGCATCAGCCATGCCAGCCCGCACGGCAGCAGACCTTTTCCCTGCAGAATGAACTGCACGAACAGCATCACAAAGACAGCGGCACACCAGGCCCCAACGCCGAGGAGCACACGTACGACCACCGGCTTCGAGGCTTCCTCCGCATATTCCTGAAGACGTATCCCGATAGCTTCAAGCTCGGCCGGAGACAATTCTCCGGTCGAACGCAGAATGTCCACCTGACGACTGACCGCCTCGGCCGTTTCAATCATGCGCCCACTCCTTGGCGGCCGTGGCATCTCCGGCGAGGGTCCTCAGCCATAAGGCGCCTGCGCCCGTAATCATCAGGACAAGCAGGGCAAAAATAAAAAAACTCCCCTCCCCGTCCCCTCCCGCAAAGAGCAGACGCCCGATCAGGACCGACAAAAGGAGGCAGCACGAAGTGATGATCAATCCCAGAGCGACCACATCCGGTAAAGGGCGCCGGTAGCGGATGTATCCTCCTCCCGCCAGCAGAAGCCAGGCTGGAACGCACAGGATCTGCCCAAGAGAGCTGCCTCCCGACAGGATCATTTCGATGATCGGCAGGCATAGAAAGAAGAGGGAAAGGGCGAGCAGAAGGGGGCGAGTCCATTTCTCCTGCAACCACTCAAGGCCGCGGCTCCAACCCTGTTCACGCAGGATGAGAAAAAGGATGTCGATTGTCGCAAGCGAAAGGCCGACTGCGGCGAAATAAAGCCCATAAGCCGGCCCTGCGATGTGAATCCAGAA
>NZ_KI421424.1:260841-274589 GCF_000472285.1 Desulfuromonas sp. TF | reverse complement strand
GATGTCGATTGTCGCAAGCGAAAGGCCGACTGCGGCGAAATAAAGCCCATAAGCCGGCCCTGCGATGTGAATCCAGAACAGGAAAACGGCCACATGAACAAGCCCCAGCCAGAACGCCCACAGAAGAGCGGACCGCCCGACGGCTACCCAGCCGAAGATGAGGAGGCACCAGCCGGCAAGAAGTTCCCAGGCATCGGCCCCGGTCTGATACACTTGCCCGCAGAGCACCAGGAGAACGCCGGTGATCAGCGAGGCGATGAAAAGAAAAAACTTCTCCTCGGTGCGATGTCTGCCGTACAGCATGGCGGCCAGTACGGCCGCGGTGAGGCCCGTCTCCAGAAGGGTGAATTTGACCGAGGGACGCATGCCCCCCCAGTTCCAGGCGAAAAAGATAAATAGCCCGGCTAGCACCAGGGCGACTCCGACCACCAGGAGAAAATTCCTGAGCCAGAGATGCCAGTCTCCGCCCTCGGGGGTGGATTCGACGTGAAAGGTCCGGAAGACGCTCTCGGGCAGAAGACCTTCCCCAAAAAGACGGAGCAGTTGCTTCTGATCAAGGGGTGAATACGGCTTGTCTCTTTCCGTCGAAGCCATCCTCCTGCCTCCTCATGCCCGTTTCTGCCCTTGTCAAACCTCCTGTTATTAATCTTACCAGACAACCACCATTCGCCAAAGAGGCCGATATGATGGAAATTCCACGGGTGCCCCCCCAGAAGGCCGCCCCTCCCTTTGCCTTCCGACAGTGTTATAATGAAGAAAAAGAAGGGGGAAAAAGCAAGGGGAGGACCGCTATGAGACACGAAGAATACGAAAATATCTGTCAGGCCGTGAATGCCGGAGGAGAGAGGTACCTGCAACACAACATCACCCATCAGGTGGGGAAGGTTTACTCCTGTCAACCCGGCGACTTCTTCGACGTCCAGATTGACGAAGAGCACAAAAGCTGGGCCATGAGCAACGTCACCCTGGAGAAATGACCCGAGGTCTCCGGCGAGTGCGGAGAGAGCCTGATGCGAAAAGGACCGGTGACTCCGGTCCTTTTTTTAATCCCGCAAACGACCGCACTTCCAGCAGGCATCGAACTGCCCCTCCAGACTCTCGCCGCATCCGGCACAGATCCACTCCTTGCTATTCCCGGCGCCGGGATCAGTCCATCCCTTCAGGAGCATCCGGGCCCGGGGAAACATCTCGTCGTCGAGCACCCAGAGCTCCGGAAGGCATTCGAGGAAGGGAATCTCCCCCAGGGCGGAGGAGAGATCCACGTTGCGCAGCAGACAGGCGATTCCTTCCTGCTCCAGTCGCTCCTTGAGAAGAGCTGCCTGGGGCTTTTCCGCCATATTGAAGGTGTACAGCTTCCTCATATGCCGGTCCGCCGCGCATGGGCCCAGGGATAGTCCACATCAGGCATCGTTTGCGACGGCCTCCAGAATCTTCTCCCCCAGCACCCGCGCCTGCCAGTTCTTCATTCCCGGAATCCCCTCCAGGGCAGCAGACGAGGTGGGCCGCCGGCGGGCGATCTCCTCAAGCAACGCGTTGTTGATGACGATGCCGGGATCCATTTCCATCTCCGCCGCCGCCTCCTTCCGCCACTCCTTGAGGACGGCCAGGCGGCGGTCCACGGCGGCATCCCTGACCCGACGCTCGCCGCGGGGATAAACTGGCAGATCGCTCTCGGGCACGGTCAGACCGGCGGCAATGGCCCCGAGGAGCCCTTTTCCGCAGCGATCGGCCAGTCGCGGGGAGAGCCCCTCCACCGCGGTCAGGCCCGAAAGGGTGCGCGGCATGGTGCTGGCCAGCTCCAGCAGCGTCTTGTTGCCGAGCACCTTGAAGAGGGGGCTGTCCCGGCGGCGGGCCTCCTGGTCGCGCCACTGCAACAGCGCTTCAAGGACCGCAAGCTGCCGGCGGTCGAGGACGGCCGCCCCCTTGGCCCGCAGGAAGAGAGGCCCCTCCTGCTCCTGAAAGCGCACCTGCTCGAGCAGAGCGAACTCCTCCGCGACCCACTCCAGACGTCCTTTGACCGCCAGTTTCTCCTCCAGCAGCCGTGCCAGGCGATGCAGATGGCGGGTGTCCTCGGCGGCATAGCGGATCATCCCTTCGGTGAGGGGCCTGGCGGCCCAGTCGGCCCGCTGGTACTGCTTGTCCAGGACCACTCCGAAGTACTTGCCGAGCACGTCGGCCAACCCCACCTTCTCCTCGCCGAGAAACTGGCAGGCAATCATGGTGTCGAAGAGACCGCAGATGGCGAACCCGAAATCGCGGTTCAGGCAGCGGATATCGTAATCGGCGGCATGGAAGATCTTGCGCACCTTGGGGTCGGCGAGAACGGGCGCCAGTGACGAGAGGTTCCCAACGGCCAAGGGGTCGACCAGTACGGTGCGCTCCGGGGTGGAAAACTGCAGCAGGCAGACTTTTTCCTTATAGCAGTGCATGGAGTCGGCTTCGAGGTCGACGGCAATCACCGTCTCCCGGCCGAGATCGTCAGCGAGCTCTTCAATTTCGGCGGTGGTGGTAAGGATGGGAACAGGCATGGGATCTCCGGGTGAATTTTGTAGGGGCGGCGCTTGCTCCGCCCCGGGGGGGCGCGGCAAGCAGCGCCCCTACAGATGCTTAACAGCCTTCTTGTGCGCCCCGTGCAGGGGCCAGGCGACGAGCTCGGCCGGGAGGAGCCAGCGGCTCTCCTCCCCTTCCGCGACTTTGAACATCTGCTCCGCTTCGGCCCGATAGAGGCGCAGATCGAGACGAAAATGACTGTAAATATGGGCTATTTCTCCCGCCGGGCGCGGCTCCGAGGCCAGTCCCAGGTTCTTCAGGAGGCGGGAGGCGGCCATCCCGGGGGTCTCGCCCTCGGACACGGCAGCGGAGGGGAACTCCCACAGCCCTCCGAGCATTCCGGAGAGAGGTCGCCGCCGCACCATGCAGCGGCCTTGCGAGAACAGCAGCAGGGCCACCTGGACCCGGGTCGGCGCCTTCTTTCCGCCGCTCCGTAGCGGCAGCTCCTCCTCCAGGCCTAAGGAGCGGGCCCGGCAGCACGTTTGCAAAGGGCAGTCGCCGCATTCGGGAGAGCGGGGGGTGCAGACGGTCGCCCCCAGGTCCATGATCGCCTGGGCGTAGTCGTGAGGGCGGTCTATAGGTGTCAGCTCCGCCGCCCAGGCCCAGAGCTTCTTCTCGCCTGAGCCGCTGCGGGGGTCCTCCTTCAGGGCATGGAGGCGGCAGAGGACCCGGCGGACATTGCCGTCGAGGATCGGGCCGGGGCGGTCGAAGGCGATGGAGAGGATCGCTCCGGCGGTGGAGCGCCCCACTCCGGGAAGCTCCATCAGTCCCTCCAGCGTATCGGGGAAATGTCCAGCATTAAAGTTTACCACCCGCTGCGCCGCGGCATGGAGGTTGCGGGCCCGGGAGTAGTAGCCGAGCCCCGCCCAGCGCTCGACCACCTCTTCCGCGGTTGCCGCAGCCAGCGCCCGCACCGTCGGAAAGGCTTCGAGAAATCGCTCGTAGTAGGGGATGACCGTCTCCACCCCCGTCTGCTGGAGCATGACTTCGGAGAGCCAGATGCGGTAGGGATCGCGGGTGCGGCGCCAGGGAAGGTCGCGCCCGGCCCGGCCGTACCAGGCGAGGAGTTTCCGAGAGATGTCGATAGGAGTGAAAGAGAACATGAAAAAATCCGTGATCAGTAATCAGTGACTGGTGATCAGTGAAAGGCGAAGAACTGTTTAGATTTTGCCGATCACCGATTACTGATCACTAATCATGTTTTCACCCGATTTCCTTGAGCGCTTCCAACGTCTTCTCCATCTCCTCCCGTGTGCCGATGGTGATGCGCATTCCGTGCTCCAGGACCGGATCGGAGAAGTGGCGCACCAGGATGCGGCGCTCGTAGAGCGCATCGTACACCCGCCGGCCGTTGCGGTCGGGGGGCGAGGCGAAGACGTAGTTTCCGCTTGAGGGGATCACCCCGTAGCCGATGACCCGCAGCTCGGTGCTGAACCAGTCCCGAGTCTCGCGGATCCTGCGCACGCACTCTCGGAAGTAATTCTGGTCGGCCAGGGCGGCGACGGCCGCCGCCTGGGCCAGCCGGTCGAGGTTGTAGTGGTCGCGGATCTTGTCCAGGGCGGCGATCACCTCGGGGCGGGCGACGGCCAGGCCGAGGCGCATCCCGGCCAGGGAATAGCTCTTGGAAAAGGTGCGGGTGACGACCACGTTGTCGTACTTCCTCACCAGCTCCAGGGCGTTCTCGTCGGCGAAATCGGCGTAGGCCTCGTCCACCACCAGCATCCCGTCGACCCGTCCGGCGAGTTCCTCGATAAAGGAGAGCGGAAAGGTGAAGCCCAACGGAGCATTGGGATTGGTCAGGAAGAGCAGCTTGCCGGCGTAACGCCCGGGGAAGCCGTCGAGCTCCCAGCGTCCGGGGATCAGGCCGAAGGTGCGAACCCGGGCCCCCTGGACTTCGGCCAGCGTGGCGTAGTAGGAGTAGGAGGGGTGGACGTAGGCGATCTCGTCCCCTTCACCGGCAAAGGCCCGGATGAGGTTGTTGAGAAGCTCGTCCGAACCGTTTGCCATGATGATCCAGGAGGGATCGAAGCCGTAGAGCCGCCCGGCCTCTTCACGTCCCGCCCTGCTCCCTGCGTCGGGGTACTTGCGCAGATTGGCGCCGTCTCCTCCGACCTCGGCCAGGATCGCCTCGGCCACCTTCGGCGAGGGGGGATAGGGGTTCTCGTTGGTGTTGAGCTTGATCCAGGCGGCCTCGTCCTTGGGCTGGAACCCGGGGACGTAGCCGGCCATTTCGGCGATATTTTTACGCAGCGAAATCATAAAATCCTTTCCTGCCACTGAGGCACAGAGACACAGAGAACTGCAAATGATTCAATGGTTGCCTCTGTGGCTCTGTATCTCTGTGGTTAATATATTTCCAGAATCTCGTACTTTGTATTCCTCTTCGCCGGGAGAAATCCCGCACCCCGGGCGATCTCGATGATCTCTTCCGTGGAGAGGCGGAAGGAACACCCGGCGGCAGCGACCACGTTCTCCTCGAGCATGGTCCCTCCGAGGTCGTTGGCGCCGAAGAAGAGGGCGACCTGGGCCATCATCGCCCCCTGCGTCACCCAGCTCGCCTGTATGTTTTCGACGTTGTCGAGAACGATGCGGGAGAGGGCGAGGACCTTGAGGTACTCGACGCCGGTGGCCGTCTCGCCCCCCAGCTCGGTCCCCCCCGGCTGGAAGGTCCAGGGGATGAAGGCGGTGAAGCCGCCTGTTCTGCCCTGAATCTCCCGGATGCGGAAGAGGTGTTCGACGATATCCTCCGGCCGCTCCCGGCTGCCGAACATCATTGTCGCCGTAGTACGCATCCCCAGACCGTGCGCCTCCTCCATCACTGCCGCCCAGTCGCGCCAGCCGATCTTGTTGGGGGAGATCTCCTTGCGCACCTCGTCCACCAGCACCTCGGCGCCACCGCCGGGGACCGATTCCAGCCCCGCCTCCTGCAGCCGGCGCAGGCAATCGGGCATGGATAGTCCGGAGAGGCGGGCGATGTGGATCACTTCGGCCGGGGAGAGGGAGTGGATCTGCACGGCCGGAAATTCCGCCTTGACCCGGCGGAAGAGCTCCTCGAACCAATCGATCTTCAGGTCGGGATGCAGTCCCCCCTGCATCAGCAGCTGGGTGCCGCCGCGATCGGCCAGCTCGGCCACCTTGGCCAGGATCGTCTCGTATGTCAGCACGTACGCGTCGTCCGCCTCTGCCGCGCGGTAGAATGCGCAGAATCTACACTGGGACTGGCAGATATTGGTGTAGTTGACATTGCGGTCGACGACGAAGGTCACCCGGCCGTGCGGATGTCTGACCCGCCGGATCCCGTCGGCCATCTTCCCCACGGCGAGCAGGTCGGCGCGGGTCAGAAGCCAGAGCGCCTCAGACCGATCCAGCGGCTTTCTTTCTTCAATTTTCCTCTGGATTTGTTTCAGCATTCGATGCAGATCTCAGCTTGGGTAAAATCAAAGGCATTTTTCACACGGATAACTTCGGATAAATTCTGATAGAATCTGATTCAATCAAGATCGAAAGGATTTATCCGCCTTTATCAGAAGTGATCAGATTTGATCCGCGTGAAAAGAATTTTCCTTTTCTTTTTAACTTCAATAAACTCGCAATTCGTTATAAAGCGTATCGCGTTCCACCGGCGTCTTGCCCGCCTTGCGGATGAGGGAGACGATCTGCTCCTTGGCCATCGACTGGGGGGAGTCTGCGCCGGCTTCATGGCCGATCTTCTCCTCCACCACGGTCCCGTCCAGGTCGTTGACTCCGAAGGCGAGAGCCACCTGGGCGATCTTCAGCCCGAGCATCACCCAGTATGCTTTCACATGCTTGAAGTTGTCGAGATAGATGCGGCTGATCGCCAGGGTCTTCAGGGCATCTACCCCCCCTACCCCCTTCGCGCCGGGAACCCGGGTGTTGTCGGGCTGAAAGGCCAGGGGGATGAAGGCCTGGAAGCCGCCGGTTCTGCCCTGAAGCGCCCGCAGCTTCGAGAGGTGGTCGACCCGGTCCTCGTACTCCTCCAAGTGGCCGAAGAGCATGGTGGCGTTGGTCCTGAGCCCCGCCCGGTGGACTGTTTCGATCACCTCCAGCCATCGCGCGCCGGAGATCTTCTCGGGGCAGATTTGCTGCCGTACCCGCTCGCCGAGGATCTCGGCCCCGCCGCCCGGCATGGAACCTAGTCCGGCTTCAATGAGCTCGGCGATGACCTCGCCGACGCTCTGCCCGGTGAGTGAGGCGAAGTAGTCGATCTCCACGGCGGTGAAAGCCTTGATGTGCAGCGCCGGATTGTCGGCCTTTACTGCGGCGAGCATCTCAAGGTAGAAGTCGAAGGGAAGATCAGGATGCAGCCCCCCCACCATGTGGATTTCCGTCGCCCCCGCCGCGCTCGCCTCGGCCGCCTTCTCCAGGATGTCGTTGAGGGCCATGGTGTAGCATCCCTCGTCCTCGGCCCCCTTGGAAAAGGCGCAGAAGGTACAGCGGTTGACGCAGATGTTGGTGTAGTTGATGTGACGGTTGACGTTGAAGCAGACCTTCTCCCCGTTCTTCCGCCGGTTTGCCAGGGCTGCCAGCTCGCCGACGGCGAGCAGGTCGTCGCTGCGAAACAGCTCCAGGGCCTCGGCATCGGAGATGCGGGCGCCGTTCTTGATCTTGCTGCGGATATTTTCGAACAATCTGGTCATTTTAAATTCCTGATACCGAAAGACTGGCCTACCCCTTGTCCTCCCCCCATCGCTGGAAGAGTTTGTGGGGAACGCCGAGGCTGTCGAGGATCTTCCCGACGACGAAGTCGACCAGCTCTTCGATCTTCTTCGGCCGGTGATAAAAGGCCGGCATGGCCGGCAGGATATGGACGCCGGCGCGGGAGAGGGTGAGGAGGTTCTCCAGGTGGATCTGGTTGAGCGGCGTCTCCCGGGGGACCAGAATCAGGTCGCGTCGCTCCTTGAGGACGACGTCGGCGGCCCGCTCGATGAGATTCTCGCTCATGCCCGCGGCGATGCGCCCCGCCGTCCCCATGGAGCAGGGGGCGACCACCATCGCGTCGGGAGCGGAAGAGCCGCTGGCGACGGGGGCAAAGAGGTCCTTCTCGTCAAAGTGCTCCAGCTTTCTGCTGCCGCCGAAATAATCCCGCATCAACTGTTTGCGGGCCGAGGTCGTCCCCTCCCACTCCAGCCCTGTCTCGTAGCGCAGCACATCGAGCCCCGACTTGGTCAGCAGCAGAGACACCCGGCAGTCGGCGCGGAGCAGCTCTTCCGTCAGGCGCAGGCCATAGATGGAGCCCGAGGCCCCGGTGATGGCAATGACGATCTGTTTCATGGCTGAAACCCCGTGACTGGTAACTCGTGATTCGTGATTGGTTAAAACCCCATCCACCGTTCCCGGATTGAAATCAAGTCAACGCATCCACCAGCGTGAAGAGGAAAATGGTCACGCTGATGTACCCATTCATGTTGAAGAAGGCCGCATTGAGCCTGGAGAGGTCGCCGGGCTTGACCAGCTGATGCTCGTAGGCGATGAGGCCGCTGATCACCGCCAGCCCGAGGTAGTAGATCCACCCCAGGGGAACACCCAGGGGGATGACGGCGAGGAGGGCGATCATCAGTCCGTGAAAGATCTTGGCGACCAGGATCGCCCGGGCGCCTCCCAGCCGGGCAGGAATGGAGTGAAGTCCCTTCTGCCGGTCGAACTCCAGGTCCTGCAGGGCGTAGAAGATATCGAAGCCGGCCACCCAGAAGAGGACGGCCAGACCCAGCGCGACCACCGGCCAGCCGACGTCACCGCGCAGGGCGATCCAAGAGCCGATGGGGGCGGCCGCCAGGCAGATCCCCAGCACCAGGTGGGCCAGGGAGGTGAAGCGCTTGCAGAAGGAGTAGAGGACCAGGAAGAAGACGGCCACCGGCGCCAGGTAGAAGCACAGGGGGTTGAGCATCCAGGCCGCCAGGAGAAGGACGGCGAAGGAGACGAGGACAAAAGCCCAGGCCTCGGCGAGGGAAACCTTCCCCGCGGGGATGTGGCGGACGGCGGTGCGGGGGTTCTCCGCGTCGATGCGGGCATCGATGATGCGGTTCAGCCCCATCGCCCCGCTGCGCGCCCCCACCATCGCCACGCAGATCCACCATATCTGGCCGAGGGTGGGCGCCGCGCCGCTCTCCAGGGACGCCAGAACGACTCCCATCAGGGCGAAGGGAAAGGCAAAGACCGTGTGGGAGAACTTGATCATCTCCAGCAGGGTGCGGGTCTTGTCGAAAAAGGCAGTGCTCGTCATGTTCGTCTCAATACCAAAAGCGGAAACCATTGCACGCGGATCAAATCTGATAAAATCGGATTTAAAGGCTAAAGACTTCGATGCCTTATCCGAATTTATCGGATGTGATCAGATTTTATCCTTGTGCAGATTTTGACCATCAATTCTTTGATTTTTCGAGGACGCCAGTGTACACCCCCGGCCAATGCCGTTCAAGGCCTTAAATCGGCTCCGCCCCTTCCTCCAGGCTGACCCGTATCCCCGATTCCAGATCGGGATAGAGGAGCTCGACCCCGAGCTTCTCCAGCATTCGGGAATTGTCCATCCGCCGCGATTCGCCCAGGTAGGAGAGCATCAGGGGGGTCATCACCCGCCGGGCCTCGGCCAGAGAGACTTGCGGCGGACGGGGGAGGCCGCAGGCTTCGGCCACGGCGTTGAAATATCCGGTCATGGTCCCCGGGCGGCCGTCGCTGACGTTGAAGATATCCCCCGCCTCCCCCTTTTCCCCGGCGGCGATGCAGATCCGGGCCAGATCGTCGACGTGAATGCGGTTGCTCCAGGGGGCCTCGGCTTCGGCCAGAACCGGCTGCCCGGCGCGGATTCGCTCGAGGGGAAGCCGGCCCGGTCCGTATATCCCCGAAACCCGCAGAACGACGATGGCGACGCCGCGCCGCGCCCCCCACTCCCGAAGGTGATCTTCCGCGGCAAGACGGCGGCGGGCCCGATCGGTCCTGGGGTTCACCGCCGCTCCCTCGGTGACCCGGGCACCGCCGCAGTCCCCGTACACTCCGCTGGTGCTGACATAGACGACTTTCGACGGCTCCTCCCCAGGCGCGACGGAGGCGCAGAATGCATTCATGCGCGAATCACCTGCACCTTCGCCGGGGGGCGGGACGAAATAGACGATCACAGCTCCCCGGGTCGGCAGACCGGAGAGGGACGAAGGGGTGTCCAGGTCGCCGGCAAGGGCGATGAATCCCTCTGCTTCCAATCGCCGGCGACTCTCCTCAGACCGGACCAGAACAGTGACTGCCGCCCCCTTCTCTCGTGCCAGCCGAGCGGCGCGAAGGCCCACATCGCCGCACCCGATGATCAGAATAGAATCCAACGTCCTTCCTCCCGATGTGCTTTGTCTCACGCTGCCGGCAATATAGCACAGATGGCTTCCGAAGGTGAAAAACTCCCCTTCCATCAGGGGCGGGGGGAGCTCTCTTGCCGCAATGGTCGGCGACCGGAGCTTGAGTG
This sequence comes from Desulfuromonas sp. TF, assembly GCF_000472285.1. NCBI lineage: Bacteria > Pseudomonadati > Thermodesulfobacteriota > Desulfuromonadia > Desulfuromonadales > Desulfuromonadaceae > Desulfuromonas > Desulfuromonas sp. TF. The sequence goes on along the minus strand of NZ_KI421424.1, from coordinate 264,574 downwards.
CGGCCGATGGGTCGATTATGATTGAAGCAGGAACAGGCTCTTTTTGCGGGAGGCGACATGGACAGCAGGGAACTCCACGGCAAATGGGAACAGCTCAGGGGCATCGTCCAGGAGTTCTGGGGCGAGCTGACCGGCAGCGATCTCGACTACATCGCCGGTGAACGCCATCGGCTGGTCGGCAAGCTGGAAGAGAAGTACGGCATGAGCCGGGAAGAGGCGGAACGCAAGGTGGACGAGATCGCCGACAGGCTCTGAACCCCTCCGCGGCAGGAGAGGGAAAAAGGGGATAGAGATGCGTCAGGCCAGAATCAGGGAGATGCTGCGCGTCATCGAGAGCGAGTTCGCCTACGCCGCGCCGATTACCGGCCGGGCAGCCCTCGATGAACGTGTCATGGCCGCCATGGGAAAGGTCCCCCGCGACGAATTCGTCCCCTCCGCGCTGAAATCCGCCGCCTTTGCCGACAATGCCCTCCCCATCGGCGACGGCCAGACGATCTCGCAGCCTTTCATCGTCGCCCTGATGACCGACCTTCTGGAGCCCGGAGAAGACGACGTGGTCCTGGAAGTGGGGACCGGTTCGGGATACCAGACGGCTATCCTCTCCACCCTCGTGAGGAAGGTCTACAGCATCGAGGTCCTGCCGGACCTGGCTCAAAAAGCGGCCGAGCGGCTGCGCCGTCTCGGCTACGAAAACGTCGAGACCCACACCGGCAACGGCTATCTCGGGCTTCCCGAACGCGCCCCCTTCGACGGCATCATCGTCACCGCGGCGGCCAGCCACTTGCCCCCGCCGCTGATTGAACAGCTCAAGCCCGGCGGCCGCATGGTGATTCCCATCGGCCTGCCGTATATGCATCAGGAACTGATGGTAGTGGAAAAGGACAAAGAGGACGAGACCCGTACCCGCAGCGTGCTCGGCGTGGCCTTCGTCCCCCTGACCGGAGGCCGGGGAGACGGCCGGGAGGAATGAGCGGAACCTTTGGAGGAAGAAAATCCGTGGGCGAAGAAAGGGTGATTTTCCCGGTCCGGGTCGAGTGCTATGCCGGGTACAGGAGCGAGGAGACGCCCCGCCGCTTCTTCATCGGGAATCGGCGCATCGAGGCCGCCGAGGTCATCGATCGATGGCTTGCCCCCGAGCACCGCTACTTCAAGGTCCGCGGCGATGACGGCGACGTGTACCTCCTCCGCCACGACTCGGAAACCGGCGGATGGGAGCTGATCATGTTCGAACGCGCCGGTTGAAACCGCCCGCTCCGAGGCTAGCAGGTTGTTGCTTTTCCCAGGCTGATCAAAAATGTCCAGACGCAAGGCGGACGGAATCCTTCGGATTAAAGCGTACCGGGAAGGTACGTCGTTGACGAAGGATGAAGACAACGCCGCAGATGGGCGCTTGCCAGGCCATAGCCTTGGCGAAGGCTGGTTTTTCATCAGCCCCCGGATCTACATTCCGATCCTTTCCAGCTCGAACACCAGCAGTCCCACATACCCTGAGATGGCCGCCAGATTGAGAGCCAGCAGCCCGAGGAGGGCCAGTTTCCTGAAGTTGACGCGCCCGCGGGTCTGGAAAGAAACGAGGGGGAAGAGCCGGGGCAGTGTCAGACTCAGCAGCCCCGTCAGCAGGAGAAGCCACCCCTGGGTGGACAGAAGGAAGAAAGGGTCGGTCCCCTTGAGCCAGCCGTAGCCGACGACGGCGGCGGGGATGGAGACAGCGAGGACCGCCAGCAGCGGCCGGCTGTGAAAAATGCCGTGTCGGTTTTTCCAGCTTCGCACGATTCCCTTCACGCCGTCGGCAATACGGGGTGAGTCTTTCAGAACCTGCCGGCTCATGGTGGACAATTCCAGCATCGGCCTGGCGCCCGCGGCAAAGATCACGGAGACGGCCAGGATCTCGGGTCGGCCGATCCTTAAATTCAGGGTAACCCTGCGAAGGGAAGGAGGGAAGATCTTGTCGGGGTGAGCGTTGATCGACTCCATCTCCCGGATGCCCGTACTATCGAGCAAGGTGACGCTGTACTTTTTCAGCGATGCGGAACTCTTCAGATCGAAGACCTCCATCATCCCGGAAAGTTCCTTTTTGAGGAGGGCTGGGATCTGCATGAGCAGATAATTCTCGAGCTTGACGATCAGTCCCTTGTTCACCGTGCAGGATGGCAGGGGATACTCCAGCAGATGTGTTTCCATGGCAGTCCTCCCGGGAGATTGCAGCGCAGCTTCACCCTCACTGCAAGCCCCGTTCCCCCCGAAGGACCTCTTCGCGGTCCCGCTCCGATCAGGGATTTTCGCCTCTTCTTATCCGTTCTCAAGCCGAATGCGGCATCTCTCCGCTCCGAAGGCTGACACGTTGCGGCAGGGGAAAACAGGCATTTGGCTTTAAAATGATCTTCAAACCGTTTTTAATCCGCAGATTACGCAGATAAAAACTTGATATTCTGACAATCGATGATTGTGACGTCAAAACGGAAGGTGAGATAGTGAATTTGCCCTGGTGTTAATCTCTGCGAAAATCTGCGGATAGGTTTTCCAGGTTGATGAGTTACCGGCACATATAGCCGATGATCTCCTCGATGAAATCCGCCCCGTAGCGGGCCAGCTTCAGCTTTCCCACCCCGTTAATCCGCAACAGCGCCTCCTGGTCCGTGGGTCGGTAGGACGCCATCTCTGCTAGGGCCGCATCGCCGAAGACCACGTAGGGGGGCACCCCCGCCTCGTCCGCCAGTCGCTTGCGAAGGGCGCGCAAGGACTGGAAGAGGTCCTCGTCATAATCGAGTTCGCCAACCTTCCTTCGCGCCGGCTTCTTCACCCCGGTGGGCTTGACCCGCGGACGGGGCAGGATCAGCTCCTGCTCGCCGCGCAGGATCGGCCGGGCCGCCTCGGTCAATTTCAGCACGGAAAAGCTGGCCACGTCCTGCTGCAGGTAGCCCAGGTGCACCAGCTGCCGGATCAGCCCGCTCCAAGCCTCCTGACTCTTCTCGGCGCCGATGCCGTAGGTGGAGAGCCGGTCGTGTCCGAGCTCCAGGACGCGCTGGTTCCTGGCGCCGCGCAGCACGTCGATCACGTGCCCCATACCGAAGCGCTGCCCCACCCTGAAGACGCAGGAGAGGGCCTTCTGGGCCTCCACCGTGGCGTCGTAGCGCTCGGGGGGATTGAGGCAGATGTCGCAGTTGCCGCAGTCCTCCGCCAGGGTCTCGCCGAAATAGCCGAGGAGCACCCGCCGGCGGCAGGTCAGCGGCTCGGCGAAGCCGATCATCGCCTGCAGCTTGTGCAGCTCGATGCGGTTCTGCTCCGGGTTTCCCCCCTTCTCGATCAGGCCGCGGATGACGGCGATCTCGCCGTAGCCGAAGAGGAGCAGGGCCTCGGCGGGAAGCCCGTCGCGGCCGGCCCGGCCGGTCTCCTGGTAGTAGCTTTCGATGTTCTTCGGCAGATCGTAATGGACCACGAAGCGCACGTTCGGCTTGTCGATCCCCATGCCGAAGGCCACCGTCGCCACTACCACCTGCAGGTCGTCGCGCAGAAAGGCCTCCTGCACCCGCTTGCGTTCGTCATCGGGAAGGCCGGCGTGATAGGCGCCCGCGGCAATCCCTTCGGCGTCGAGGCGTGCCGCCACCTCCTCGACCCGCTTGCGGGAGAGGGCATAGACGATCCCCGCCTCATTCCGGCGGCCGTCGAGAAAGGCCATGAGCTGGGCGAAGGGCTTCTGCTTGTCCACCACCGTGTAGCGGATGTTGGGACGGTC
>NZ_KI421424.1:238705-260807 GCF_000472285.1 Desulfuromonas sp. TF | reverse complement strand
GGATGTTGGGACGGTCGAAGCCGGCTGCGAAGAGGCGGGCCCGCCGCAGGCCGAGGCGATGGAGGATGTCGTCGCGGGTCTGGGGGTCGGCGGTGGCGGTGAGGGCGATCATCGGCACGTCTGGGAAGTCGGCGCGCAGGCGGCCGAGCTGCACGTACTCCGGGCGGAAATCGTGCCCCCACTGGGAGACGCAGTGGGCCTCGTCGATAGCGAAGAGAGCTACAGGCACCTCCTCCAGCCTCTCCACGAAGGAGTCGCTCATCAGGCGCTCCGGCGCGACATAGAGGAGATCCAGGCCGCCGCCGTGCAGCTCCGCAAGCACCCGCCGCGATTCGGCGGCCCCCAGGGAGGAGTTGTAGAAGGCCGCCCGCACCCCGTTGGCGACCAGCGCATCGACCTGGTCCTTCATCAGCGAGATCAGCGGAGACACCACGATCGCCGTGCCGGGGCGGTGCAGCGCCGGAACCTGATAGCAGAGGGACTTGCCGCCGCCGGTGGGCATCAGGACGAAGGCATCCCCGCCGCCGATCAGGGTCTCGACGATCTCCTCCTGGTAAGGGCGGAAGGCGTCATAGCCGAAGACCTCGCGCAGGGTATCAAGCGGTGTGCTGGACATGGTATTCCTTCTTCAAGGTAAAAAAGAACGGCTCAGGTCGAATTATCCGCAGCTTTCGCGGTTTAAAAACCCGTTATTTAATCTGCGGCCCTCTTTGAGATCCGCGAAAAATAATAGTTTTTTGATGTCCGATGGGTCAATATCGGCGAGGACTATCTATTTTTTCGTGTATATTTGCATGCTTGCAATCACTTGCTATAATGGATTAAAGAACTTTTCGTCCACCCCCTGCCAAAAGGAAAAAGAGAGGTAAACACCATGAGAGAACTGCTCGGAAAAACGGCTTCCCTGCTGACGGTACTGATGCTGCTCGCTTCCCTCACTGCCTGCGCCACCCCGAGAGATTCGGAGACCACCCGGATCAAGTGCCCGGCCTGCGGCTATGAATTCGAGGCCCCAAGGGAGTAATTCCCATCCAGAGGATGCGGAAGATCTGCAGCGGGGAAGGGTCCGTCAGGGCCCTTCCTCTCCTCTGTCTCCCCACCCCCCTCCTCCGGGCGTCTCGATAATCAGGCGGTCACCCGGCAGCCCCTCGATGGTCGACTTGGCCGGCAGCTCCCGCTCCCGGCCATCTCGGAGAAGCAAGTTGCGTCCCGTGCGTCCCGGCCCGCCCCCCTGCAGGCCGTAAGGCGCCGTCTGCCGGCGCTCGCTGATCAGTGTGATGCGGGCCTTGCCGAGCAGTTCCACCTCCTTCACCACCCCCTCCCCGCCCCGGTGCCTTCCCTCCCCCCCTGAACCGTCCCGCAGGGCGTAACGCCGCACCCGCAAAGGGTAGGCATGCTCCAGGGCCTCCACCGGCGTATTGAGAGTGTTGGTCATGTGGGTCTGGATGCCGCTCGCCCCCTCCCCCTCCGGACTTCCCCCCGCACCGCCGGCGATCGTCTCGTAGTAGGCGAAGAGCTCGCCGCTGCGAGGATCGACCCCGCCGATGGTGAGATTGTTCATCGAGCCGCAGCTCGCCGCCGGAATCAGCCCCGGCAGGGCCTCGGCCAGTGCGCCGAGCAGGACGTCGACGAGGCGCTGGGAGGTTTCCACGTTGCCTCCCGCTACCGCCGCCGGGAAGATGCAGTCCGCCACCGTCCCCGGCTTCGTCCTCACCTCGATGGGGCGCATGCACCCGGCATTGTTTGGGATCTCCTCCGGAGCCAGCAGGCGGAAGACGTAGAAGACCGCCGAGAGGGTGATCGCCTGCACCGCGTTGACGCAGCCGGGGACTTGGGGAGCGCAACCGGAGAAATCGACCGTCGCCCGATCCCCCGCCACGGTCACCGAGCAGCGGATCGGAACGGAATCGCCTCCGGCTCCGTCGTCGTCGAGGACATCCTCGAAGCGGTACGTCCCATCCGGGATCGCTGCGACCACATCCGCCATCATCCGCGCCCCGTAGTCGAGCAGGGCCCGGCAGTACCCTTCCGTCTCCTCCAGCCCGTACTGCGCCACGATCTCCCGAAGCCGCCGCTCGCCGGTGCGGTTGGCGGCCAGCTGGGCGGTCAGGTCCCCCTCCCGCTCCACTGGTGTGCGCACGTTGGCCAGCATCAAGGCCAGCAGCTCCCGGTCGATCTCGCCGCCGCGGACGATCTTCACCGGCGGGATGAGCATCCCCTCCTGGAAGATCTCGGTGGACAGCGGCAGGGAGCCGGCGGTCATCCCCCCGACGTCGGCGTGGTGGGCGCGGTTGGCGAGGAAGAAGTCGGGGGCGTCGCCGCTGAAGAAGACCGGAGTCACCAGGGTCAGGTCGGGGAGATGGGTGCCGCCGCGGTAAGGATCGTTGAGGAGGATCATATCACCGGGGAAGAGATCGCCGCGCTCCAGGGCGGCGGCCACCGACAGGGGCATGGAGCCGAGGTGCACGGGGATGTGGGCGGCCTGGGCGACCATATCTCCCCGGCGGTCGAAAAGGGCGCAGGAGAAGTCGCGCCGCTCCTTGATGTTTGGGGAAAAGGCTGTGCGCATCAGCACCGCCCCCATCTCCTCGGTGAGGGAGGTGAAGCGGTTCTTGAGGACTTCGAGGCGGATGGGGTCGATGGAGTCTTTCATTGAGAAGAATCATACCCGATTGGAGCGCGATCATCCAGTCTTTCCGCAGCCGGGGCGGGTGGATCTAGCGGGGTACGCCGACACCGAGTGCGGCGAAGACCACGGCCAGCACGAGAATCTGGACGATCCAGCCGACCAGGCAGACCCCCACCGCCCGCCATGTACTGCGGTAGTCGAGGGCCTGTCGCACAGCGGTGATCGTGGCCACCAGCATCCAGATTCCGGCAATGATGTTGACGATCACCGCCAGTGCGGGGATAACCCCTAGAAAACGGATCAGCCCCGGGGAAGCTGCGAAGCCGAGGGTGCGCAGCATCTCCCCCGTATCGGCGGAGGTCTGTGGCTCGGGCAGAAGCTTCGTGCCGATGATCCAGATCAGCCATGCCCAGATGAACCATCCGGCCAGGGCGGCCAGGGCGAGAACCAGCAGCCCCGGGATCCCTCCTTCGGCAGCCCCGCCTACGCCGGCGGCCAGGCTCGACAGCACCACTACCAGGGCAGCCTGTCCCAGGGCGCCGCGGTCGGCCTCCACTTCCTCGTACAGATGGACATCGAGCTTTGCGGCACGCACGATGCGGTTCCACAGCAGTTTGAAATCCATGCAAACTCCATTGGGCAAGAGGTGAGAGGTAACTCTCCCGGCGAACCCACAAACAATCCTTTAAAACCGTACCTTCTCAGGATGAAAAGGTCAACATCCGTGGCTTTTCACCCTCTGAAGGTGAAGAAGACCGCGCCGAGAAGGCAGAGAGCCGCCCAGAGGTAGTCGAGCTTGAGGGGCTGCTGCATGTAGAGGAGGGCAAAGGGGATGAAGACGGCCAGGGTGATCACCTCCTGCAGAATCTTCAACTGCGGCAGGTCCAGGGCTGTGAAACCGATTCGGTTGGCAGGCACCTGCAGCAGGTACTCGAATAGGGCGATCCCCCAGCTTGCCAGGGCGGCGATGTACCAGACCCGATGGTTGAGGGTCTTGAGGTGTCCGTACCAGGCGAAGGTCATGAAAATGTTGGAAAGGATCAGCAGGAGGGTGGTCTGAAAAATGGCGGGCATGGCGTCACGGCCTCCACTAAGGGTCGAATCCGCAGGTGCGGCAGGCGGATTTTAGGGCCGCTGGAGGGAAAAAGCAATGGGAATATCACCCCCGGACCTGCGGCCTGGCATGACACCGGAATTGCGCTAAAATTAAAGCGTCAATGATCGCAATGCATTCTGACGGAGGGTTTTAATTTACGCGGCCGGGTGGGCCCGGCGCATTGGAGGCCAACATGAGCAGACCCGGCAAAATCGGCCTGGCCCTCGGAGGGGGAGCGGCTCGGGCCTTCTCCCACATCGGCGTCATTGAGGGCCTGGAAAAACACGGCATTTCAATCGACATCGTGACCGGCACCAGCATGGGGGCGATCATCGGCGCCATGTATGCCGCCCGGGGAGACTTGGCGGAGCTTAAGAAAAAGATCACAGCCTACCTGCAGAGCAATGAGTTCGCCACATCGGGATTCGACTTCTTCAGGGAGCTCGATGCCGATGGCGAGGGGCTGCTGTTTCAGATGGGGCGCCTGGCGCGTCGCGGGGTATTCAACGCCCTTATGGTGACTCGCACCGCCCTGGTCAGCGACGAGACCGCCATGCGCAACTACGCCTGCATGGTCGACGACATGGCGATCGAAGAAACCCGCCTCCCCTTCGCTGCCGTCGCTCTCGACCTGGGCAGCGGCGAGGTGGTCGTCCTCGACCGGGGTCCCCTGCGCCGGGCCATCGCCGCCTCTTGTGCCATGCCGGGGGTGCTCAATCCGGTGGAGCACGACGGCCGACTCCTGGTCGACGGAGGCTGGGCCGAAGCCGTGCCGGTGTGCGCCGCCCGCCAGCTCGGCGCCGATATCGTCATCGCCGTCGAGGTGGGTGATCCCCCGGCGGCCTTCGAGGCGCCGCGCAACGCCCTCGACGTCATCGCCCGGGCAGACGCAATGGTGCGCAATGTCCTCGCCAACGAACAGCTCAAGTCGGCCGACATCATCCTCTCTCCTCAGAACGGCGTCGCCCACTGGGCGGACTTCTCCACCGCCGCGCTGGCCATCTCGCGGGGGGAGGAGGAAGTAGACCGGCGCATCGAAGACCTTCGCCGGGCTGTCGGCAAGGAGAAGCGGTCAGGCTGGTGGGGATGGGGGGCCAGGAGTGCTTAAGTTTCCTTTGAACTTGTCTGCTCCATCGAGGCCACCAGCGTGTCGACGCCGCCTCATGGCGCACCCCCAACCATTCCCGGCTGCCTTTCTGGCAAGCACCGGATCGTCGCGAAGGAGTTCGGGGACTCCGAAATGCCTGAGTAGCCGCAAGGTCGCCTCCCCCACCTCCAGGAAAAAGGCATCCACCAGACAGGTTCCGAACAGCTGCACGCGCATCTTCGTTCACCTCACGGGTTTTCCGCGGCCGTAGCTCCGGATTATATCGGAAAACTATAGCAGAGGGCGGACGAGGGCAACCGGATTCGAAACTTGGGACTTGGATCTATGCCCCTTCCCCAAGCACCCGATAAGGATTCGTGTCATAGGCGCGGTAGAGGGTAGTCCCTTTAAAATCGAGGAGGGTTCCGAGGCGGTCACGGTTCACGGGATGAGTGACCCGCGCCAGGGACTCGGCGGGAGCGAACCAGCCGAGCTCCGGGCATTCACTGCAGGGGGTCGGTTCGCCGCTGCGGTAGCGGGCGAGAAAGGTGAAAATCAGGGCGGTGGGCGGCGAGAGCTTCGACCAGACGCAGGCCAGCGGGCCGGGGTCGATCTCCACACCGGTCTCCTCAAGGACCTCCCGGCGCAGAGCCTCCATCAGGCTCTCCCCCTCCTCGACCCGTCCCTGGGGGATCTCCCAGCCGCGCTTATGATGGCGGACCAGAAGGACCTGGTCCTGCGCGTTGCGGACCAGGGAGGAGACGACGACGATGTGTCTCGGGCTCTCCGTGCTCATGGAAGGCCCGCCTTCAGTCCCGAGACAAAGCCGGCGAGCGCCTGCAGGGTCGACCCTGGCTGGTCGCGGAAAGGGGAATGGCCGCACCGCTCCAGCAGGCGGACCTCCGGTGGGGCGGGCAGCCCCCGTTCGATCGTCTCCAGCTGCAGCGCCGTGCCGTAATTGTCCTCTTCCCCCTGGATGAGCAGCACCGGCACCTCGATCCCCGGCAGGAAGATCTCCAGGTTCCAGGAGAGAAAGAGGGGGTGGAGCCAGGCCCGGTTCCATCCCAGGAAGGCGCAGTCCACGTTGTCGCCGTGGTAGCGGCTCAGGCGCTGGCGCAAGTCGGTCTTTTCATAAGCCTCCCCGGCCTCGCGGATGCTCTCTACGGTAATCTGTTCCACCAGCACGTGAGGGGCCATCAGTGCCAGCCCCACGATGCGCTCATCCCGAAGGCCCCCCGCGTTGATCAGGGCGATGGAGGCCCCGTCGCTGTGCCCCACCAGGACCGCGCGGCGTATGCCGGCCGCATCGAGCACCCGGGGGAGGGTGACCAGACCCTCGGTGTGCATGAATCCGAGGGGGCGCGGCAGCACGCAGGGATCCGATTTTCCGTACCCGGCTCGGCTGTAGACCAGCGCTCCCCAGCCGGTCGCTTCGGCCGCGCGCTCAGGAAAATCCTTCCACAGGTCGACGCATCCGAGACCTTCGTGGAGAAACACCAGGGTGGGCGCCTCATCGGGGCCGGGACCCAGCCACAGGTATTCCAGCAACACGCCGTCGATCGAGAAAAAGTTATTCACCTTTCGCATCGGCAAGCTACCTTCCGCAAAAAAGAGGGGGACAGGTGGCCAATATACAACACCCTCTCCGGGCCCGGCAAAGAAAATTCCGCTCGGAGCCATCCAGGAAAGGGAGCGGTGCGGGAAGTGTTGGCGCCGGGCCCTTGACAGCCTCATGCTCCCGGCACCAGACTGGAAGAGGGCACAACCAAAGGAGGTCTGCCATGCGTCTCCTCTTTCTTCTCCTCACCACCCTCTTTTTCTCTGCGGCATGCGCCCCCGCCGTCAGCAGGGAGTCGATGGAACTGGTCGATCCGGAGTTCACCTTTGAGGACGTGATCCAGGCCCCGGACCGCCACATCGGCCGGTATCTTCTCCTCGGCGGCGCCGTCGTCTCCGTCCGCACCCACAACGGTGACCGCAGCGAACTTGAGGTGGTCCAGCACCCCAGCGACCACCGCGGCCGGATAACCGCCACCGACCGCTCCGCCGGACGCTTCATCCTCAAGGACGACACCTTTCGCGATCCGAACATCTACCGCCCCGGGAGACTCATCACAGTGGTAGGGCAAGTGGAGGGGAGCCGGACCGGCCGCATCGGCGAGTTCGACTATCTCTACCCCGTGCTGACCGTGCATGAACTCCGACTCTGGGCTCCGGGAGATCATCCCGACTCCACACGTACCCGTTTCGGCATCGGTGTCGGTATCGGGATCGGCCTATGAATGGGGAGATTCGGCGGCGTATGACCAGCTATGATCAACTCTCCGGCTCGGAGATGGTGAACAGCCACCACCGGGATTCCTTCCGGCCTCGGCGGGGCTGCCTCTCGAAGTAGATCTTCATCGTCGCACGGTCGGTGGTAACGACTTCGAACCAGTGCTTGCGGGCATACATCTCGCCGCTGCCGTGACGGCACTTCCCCGTCTCGCGCCAGCTGCGGAGCACTGCCGCAACCTCAACAGTCCGCCCCCGCCACAGAAACTCGCGCGGCAGCCCGGGACCGCCGGCGGCCATGAGGGATGTGTCGGCGGTTGCGACGACCGGTACGAGGGGTTCATCAACGAATCGTTCAGCCATGCCGGATGCACCCTTACTCAAGCGAGTACCTTTCCGTCCGCAAAGGAAAAAACGCCCTCTCTTTTTCCTCTATCATAAATCGCGGGTGACTTCAGTTATTTTCGTCAAGAACGAATACAAATCAATCAGAAGGGCGGTGCCGGGAATTGAGGAGAAAAACCGGGGTGAGGAGTTTCTCTTGCAGCAGCTGAACGATCTGATATGGATTAATAATATAGCGTTCATCCGGAAACGCCGGATGAACACTCATGGGAAGGAGAAGGCGATGATCTGGAACCAGCCCGGGGACTGACGTCATGCCGGCCTCCGATTTCACCATATCGACCCTGTTCCTGATCTTTCTGATGCTGTTCTTATTGATCGGCAACAGTCCGGCGTTGCATCGGTGGTTGGATCGAGTCACCGGAATGGCGAGGCGGGAAGGTGAAGCGGCGCCGAAAAAAGAGCCCGAAGAAGAGCCGGGCGGGATAAGCCAACAGGCGAAGGACTACGAGGCGATCATTTTTCAGCAACTGGCTCTCGCCGGGGAGAGAGGGCTCTCCCCGGCGAGCCTGGCCGACAACCTTCATTTCGATAAGACGATGGTCGAAAAGGCTCTCGCCTCCCTGAAACGCCAGGGGATGATCGAGCGGAGCGGCCTGCTCGGCACAAGGTTTCATCTGTCCCAAAAAGGCCGCGAGCATGCCGTTCAGGAGGGAATCATCCCCCGTCTCCGCATCGGCGAAGGAGGCTGAAGGAGCGGCTTCACGTGGGGCAGGAAGGATAATCCCTGCCCCGGAGAAATAAAACTGGCGCGCCGCGGAGGATTCGAACCCCCGACCCTCTGATCCGAAGTCAGATGCTCTATCCAGCTGAGCTAGCGGCGCGTAGAGGTGGGATGTTCTTCTATAGCATACGAATGAGATCTTATCAATTCCTACTCCACCAGACCGCACCAGCGGGCGAGGAAGAGGGCGTAGGCTCTGGCGACCTGGTGGATGCTGTCGATGCGCACCCGCTCGTCGGCGCCGTGGATGTTCTCGGCGACGGGGCCGTAGCAGGTCCCCTCCCCCCGGCCGAAGAAGTGGTAGGCGCGCAGGTCGGTGGTGCAGGTGGAGACGTAGCTTTCGGCGTCGGCGCCGGTGAGGGCGCGGTGGCAGTCGTTGAGGACGGTGGGGACGGAGTGGGTGCGGTCGAGGACGTGCCCCTCGGAGCGGAAGGCGTAGAATTTCACTTCGGGGGGGTTGGCGGCCAGCCAGGGGTCGGCCGCCGCGGCCTTGGCCACCGCATCCTCGATGCGCCGGCGCACCTCATCGTACGGGGTGCCGGGGAAGAAGGAGAGACGGCCGTGAAACTCGGCCAGGGCGGGGACGGTGGAGGGCCAGTCCCCTCCCTTGATGATGCCGATGTTGAGGTTGAGGGGATGGGAGATGCCGCGATAGGGTTCGGGGCGCTCCTCCTCGTTCATCGCCTCCTCCAGCTCGCGCAGGGCGGCGATGAGCGGCCAGATCTTCTCGACGGCGTTGGCGCCGGCGGCGGTGTCCTGGACATGGGTCGATACGCCTCGCAGGCGCACCTTGAACCAGAGCACCCCAACCTGGGCGATGTAGATGGTGGGGCCGAAGGGCTCGGGGATGAGCACCGCCTCGGCGTCGTATCCTGCCGCCAGGGTGGCCAGGGCGCCGTTGCCGCAGCACTCCTCCTCGATAACCGCCGCCAGCGTGACCGGCGCCCGCAGGCCGAAGCCGGCCCGCTCCACGGCGTGCAGGGCGAAGCTCATCGCCGCCACCCCCGCCTTCATGTCGCCGCCGCCGCGGCCGTACAGCCATCCTTCGCGGACCACGGGAGCAAAGGGGTCGCTCTGCCAGAACTCCGACGGCTCGGGGCTGACCACGTCAAGGTGTCCGTTGAACAGGGCGCTTCGTCCCCCCTCCCCGTTCGCCTCCCGAACGGCCACCAGGTTCTCCCGCCCCTGGTAGCTCCAGGGAACCGGGGCGAAGCCGGGATGCCCCGCGAGCTTCTCCGGCTCCACCGGCACCCGCACCGGCGACAGCCCCATCCCCGTCCACGCCTTCTCGAGCAGGTCGACGGCGCACCCCTCGTTTCCCAGGGTGCTCGGCTGCTCGATCAGGCGCATGGTCAGCTCGAGGATGTCGTACCCCAAGGCGTCGACGGCGGCGATGATCTTTTCTTCATGGGCATTCATGGGCAATCCTGGGAGACTAAAGATCGAAAGTCAAAGGCATATTGCACGCGGATAAAATCTGATCAAATCGGATAAAGGCGGATCAATCCTTTATCTTTTGGTTTAAATCAGATTTTATCGGACTTTATCCGAAGTTATCCGCGTGAAACGGTTTTCGAAGTTTCAAAACCTCTCCACCTCCCCCTCATACAGCAGCGGCGCCGCCGTCTTCTCCCTCACCTCCTCCAGCGTCGTCCCCTCCGCCAGCTCGCGCAGCATCAGCCCCTGGGGGGTGACGTCGATGACGGCGAGCTCGGTGATGATGGTTTTGACGCACCCCCGGGCGGTCAGCGGCAGAGTGCAGCGGGGGAGAATCTTCGGCTCCCCATCCCGGGTGGTGTGGGAGGTGGTGACGACCACCTTCTTCGCCTTCTGCGCCAGCTCCATGCCGCCGCCGATGCCGGGCGCCATCTTCCCCGGGATGATCCAGTTGGCCAGATCGCCTTTGGCGGCCACCTCCAGGGCGCCCAGGAAGCTGACGTCCACCCGGCCGCCGCGGATCAGGGCGAAGGAGACGGCGCTGTCGAAGAAGGAGGCACCGGGGGCGAGGGTGACGTAGTTGGCGCCGGCGTCGATAAGGGTGCGATCCTCGGTGCCTCCCCGGCAGCGCGGGCCGATGCCGAGGATACCGTTCTCCGACTGGACCAGGACCTCGGTCCCCTGCGGCAGGTAGTCGAGGATCATGGTGGGGATGCCGATGCCGAGGTTGATCACCTGCCCCGATTCGATTTCCCGGGCGGCGCGCTCGGCGATTTTCTCCTTAAAGGACATGGTGGGGAAGCACTCCGTAGTCGGGGGTGAGTTCCTCCAGCAGCACCAGGTGGTCGACGAAGGCGCAGGGGAGGTGGACGGCGTCGGGGTCGAGCTCGCCGGTCTCGACCACCTCCTCCACCTCGGCGATCACCGTGTCGGCGGCCATGGCCATCAGGGGGCAGAAGTTGCGTCCGCTGCGGGCGAAAAGCAGGTTCCCGGCCCGGTCGGCCTTTGCCGCGTGGATCAGCGCCACGTCCCCCCGCAGGGCCGGCTCGTAGATCGCCTCCTGTCCGTCGACATGCATCACCTGCCGGCTCTCCCGCAGCACCGTGTCGAGGCCGATGTCGGTGAGGATGCCGATGAGCCCGGCGCCGCCGGCCCGGATCTTCTCCGCAAGGATCCCCTGAGGGTAGAGGAGCACCTCGATCTCCCGCCGGTTCATCCGCTCCACGGCGAGGGGGTTGAGGCCGATGTGGGAGGCGATCAGGGTGTGCGCCCGCCCCGCCTCGATGAGCCGGGACACCCCCGTCCCCGGCTCGTTGGCGTCGTTCTTCACCAGGGTGAGGCCGTCGACGCCCTGCTCCACCAGCCGGTCGAGGAGCACGAAAGGGGTGCCGGGGCCGCCGAAGCCTCCGACCATCACCGTCTGTCCGCTTTTTACCGCCCCGAGGGCTTCATCGATGGATCGCAGCTTGTCGATCATAAACCCATGATTGGTTATTGGTTATCAGTTTAAATCAAAGCGTTTCACGCGGATAACTTCGGATAAGGTCTGATAAAATCTGATTTAATTCAAAAGACAGGGGTTGATCCGCCTTTATCCGATTTGATCAGATTTTATCCGCGTGAAACGGCCCTTGAATTTTTGTGTTCTGAGTTTTGCCGTTACCCCGTCCCGCGTCCCTCGTCCCTCATCCCGCCTTAAGCTTCTCCTCCGTCCTCGCCAGCGCCCGGTCGAGGCGGTCGAGCAGCTCCCGGATCTCCTTGCGGGTGATGATCAGCGGGGGGGCGATCATCACGTGATCGCCCTTCAGGCCGTTGATCGGCCGGCGGGGGTAGACGATCAGCCCCTCGTCGTAGGCCATGTCGGTGAGGAGGAAATGGACCTTGTCCTCGGCCGGGAAGGGGGCTTTCGTCCTGCGGTCGGCGACCAGTTCGATGGCCATCAGCAGGCCGCGGCCGCGCACGTCCCCGATGAACTCGTACTTCCGCTTGAGGCGGTCGAGACCGTTCTTGAGGCTCCTGCCCATCAGCTCGGCGTTCTCCGACAGCTTGTTTTCGGTGATCACCTGCAGCACCTCCAGGCCGACGGCGCACCCCATGGGGTTGCCGGCCAGGGTGTGGCCGTGGAAGAAGCCGCCCTTCGCCAGCATCTCCTCCACGTACTCGGTGCGCGCGGCGATGCCGCCTAAGGGGTAGTAGCCCCCGGTCATCCCCTTGGACATGACCACGATGTCGGCCTCCACGTCCCAGTGCTCGTAGGCGAAGAGTTTGCCGGTGCGGCCGAAGCCGGTCATCACCTCGTCGAGGATCAGAAAGATGCCGTACTTGCGGCAGATCTGCTCGATCACCCGGAAGTACTCCTTCGGCGGGACGACCGCCCCGGTGCTGGCGCCGCCGATCGGCTCGGCGACGAAGCCGGCGACGCTGTCCGGCCCCTGCTCTTGGATGGCCTTCTCCAGCGCCCAGGCGCATTCGAGGGTGCAGGCGGGCCGCTTGTGGTAGGGACAGCGGTAGCAATAGGGGGCCGGGATCTTGGGGAAGGCCTGGATCATCGGCCGGAAGGGGATCTCCAGCGGGGCGTAGGAGGTCAGCGACAGTGCCCCCAGGGTGGAGCCGTGATAGGAGGGGGTGCGGCTGATGAACTGCTGGCGCTGCTTCTCGCCGCGGTTGAAGAAGTACTGGCGGCAGAGCTTGATCGCCGCCTCCACCGCCTCGGAGCCGCTGGAGACGAAGAAGATCCGCTGCAGGTGCGGCGCCAGGTGGCTCGCGAGCTCGGCGGCGTAGCGGTGCGCCGGCTCGTTCTCGAACTGCGTGCGGTAGGCGAAGACGGCCTTGCGCGCCTGGTCCGCCAGCCGGTTGGCGACCCGCAGGTTGCCGTGGCCGATGTTGCAGGTGACAGCCCCTGAGCTGCCGTCAAGGTATTCCTTGCCGGTGTGGTCCCAGATGTAGATGCCGGAGGCGTGGTCGATGAAGGGGAGCTCCCGCCGGCCCTGGTAGAAGAGGTGGTCGGTTCGGAAGGTGTCGAGGTACTCCATGGAGTATTCTTGCTGGTGTTCGTGTGGATTCATCCGTTCTCCTGAAAAGCAGGCTCGAGGGCGGAGGCTTGACGCAAAGACGCCGCACCTTGGACCTTTGACTTTGGACCTTCGACCTTACTTCCCCAGTACCTCCTCCACCGCCTCTTCGAAGATTCCGGCCGCCTTCTCCAGCTGTTCGTCAGAGACCACCAGCGGAGGCAGAAAGCGCACCACGTTGCTGAAGACCCCGGCGCTGATGACAAGCAGTCCGCGCCTGAAACAGGCCGCGATGAGGGCGCCCGGGATCTCCTTGGCAGGCGTCTTCGAATCGGGGTCGGTGACGAACTCGGCGGCGACCATAGCGCCGAGGCATCGGACGTCGCCGATCTGCGGATAGCGCTTCTGAAGGGTGCGCAGTCGCCCCTCCAGAAACTCGCCGATGTGCCGGGCGCGAGCGCAGAGGTTCTGCGTCTCAATCTCCCCGATGGTCGCCAGGGCGGCAGCGCAGGCCACCGGATTGCCGCCAAAGGTTCCGCCGATGCGCCCCGGCGTCGGCGCGTCCATGATCTCGGCGCGGCCGACCACGGCGCTCAGTGGCAGGCCCGAAGCGATCCCCTTGGCGAGGGTGATCAGGTCGGGGACGACGCCGTAGTGCTCCGAGGCGAAGAGTCGGCCGGTGCGGCCGAAGCCGGTCTGCACCTCGTCGGCGATGAGCACGATTCCGTGGCGGTCGCAGATCTCGCGCAGGCCGGGGAGGAACTCCGGAGGCGGAACGATGAAACCTCCCTCCCCCTGCACCGGCTCGATGATCATGGCGGCGATCTCGGTGGGATCGGCCTCGGCAGTGAAGAAACGATCGAAGTAGTCGAGGCAGGCGAGACCGCAATCGGGATAGCTTGCGCCGAAGAGGCATCGGTAGCAGTAGGCCGAGGGGACCTTGTGGATCTCCGGGGCGAAGGGGCCGAACTGGTGCTTGTACGGCTTGACCTTGCTGGTGAGGGACATGGTCAGCAGGGTGCGGCCGTGAAAGCTGGCCTCGAAGGCGATCACCCCGGGGCGTCCCGTGTGGGCGCGGGCTATCTTCACCGCGTTCTCCACCGCCTCGGCGCCGCTGTTGACCAGCATCGCCTTCTTCGGTCCGTCGCCGGGGGTGATCTCCACCAGCTTCTCCGCCAGATCGACGTAGGGGGTGTAGCCTGCGACCATGAAACAGCTGTGCAGCAACTTTTCCGCCTGCCGCCGGATCGTTTCGACCACCCCCCCGGGGCAGTGCCCGGCGTTGGCGACGCCGATGCCTCCATAGAAATCCAGGTAAAGATTCCCGTCGATGTCGCGGATCACCGCGCCGCGAGCGCTCTCGATGACGATTGGCGCCATGTGGGTGATCCCCCTGGCGACGCAGCGTTCCTTGCGTTCGAAGTGTTCGCGGGTGGCAGCGCCTGCGGGGGCTCCCACGCGCGGCAGCTCGTTGCCCTGCAGCATCACGACTCCTTTGATCGATTCGGGTTTTTAATTCGAGTGTTGCCGTTGAATATTGCGTCTTGAAATCGTCAAAACGACCGGTTTCCCAGCTGAGAGAAAAAGCATCGGAATAATACGGATTTGTTCTGTTACTTAAAACCTAACAGAAGATCGGAAGGATTCAACCCGGAGTTCGGAGCGCGCCATGACATTAAAAAGTGTTATCCCCTGTTTTGCGGGGGAATATCATGTGATAGAGTATTAAATCCTTTTAGCGTTATGGGGTTCCCATGGACAAAGAGAAGGATCGTCTTGCCGCCCTCGAGGAGGAGAACCGTTTTCTGAGAGCCAGGCTACGAGAGCTGGAGAGGGATGCGAATGCCCCCGGAGACCGGATCGAGCTGCTCGAGGGGATCATGGAGAGCACAGAGGACCTCATCGCGGCGCAGGACAAAAATTTCCGCTATCTTGCTTTCAATTCAGCCTACCAGCGGCAAACCAAACGGGTCTTCGGCATCGACATCGAGATAGGGACCAGCATGGCCGAGGCCCTGGCCGATCTACCGGATGATCAGAAGAATGCGGTGGAATTGTGGGGACGGGCACTCGGCGGGGAGGCCTTCACGGTCACCCGGGAATTCAGGGGGATTGGCAAGCCGAGGGTCTTCGAGGGGCATTGGCATCCCTTGCGCCGACAGGGAGGAGAAATCTTCGGGGCGGCGCAAATCGTCCGGGAGGTCACCGACCGGGTGCGGGCAGAAGAGGCGCTGCGCACCAGCGAAGAGGAGTTTCGGTCGTTTTTCAACAATGCGGCCGTAGGGACGACGCAGCTCGACCTGACGGGGCGCCTGACCCGGGTCAACGACCGTTTTTGCGAAATCACCGGCTACAGCCGCGAGGAGCTTCTGCGGATGTCTCCTCTGGAGTTCACCCATCCGGAGGACATCGAGTCGAGCCGGCGGGGAATTTTCGATCTCCTGCATGGCGACATTTCAACCTACAGGGCCGAAAAGAGATTCATTCGCAAGGACGGCGAGCTGGTCTGGACCCACCTGGCGGCGAGCCTTGTACGCGATATCTATGGAACTCCCCGACATACAATTGCCGTCATTCAGGACATCAGTGACCGCCATCGCATGGAAGAGGAACTGCGGGCCGCCAAAGAAGCGGCTGAGGAAGCCAGTAGAGCCAAAAGCGAATTTCTGACGACCATGAGTCACGAGATCCGCACCCCCATGACTGTTTTTCTCGCTGCCCTCGAACAGCTCCTGGAAAGCGACCGGGATCCACAATGCAGGCCCTACCTCGAGCTGGCGAACAAGTCGGCCCGCCGCCTCAGGTCCCTCATAGAAGACATCCTTGACTTCTCACGGATCGAAGCCAGGCGGGTGGAGATTCTGGAGGAGCCCTTCGATCCACGCGCCTGCGTGCGGAATTCCGTCGACATCCTTTCTGTTCTTGCCCGGGATAAGGGGCTGCGTCTGGAGCTGAACATCGCACGGAATATGCCGCCCATCCTCATCGGTGATTCGGACCGGCTCGGCCAGGTCCTTCTGAACCTCATCGGCAACGCCGTCAAATTCACCGACCATGGCGAGGTGACTGTATCGATGCGAACCCGCGGCAAGCATCTTGTCTTATCGGTGAGCGACACGGGCAAAGGAATCCCCAGGGAGAAAAGAGGCCTGCTCTTCCGGCGCTTCAGCAGGACGGAAAGCCTTCATGAGCGTCGTCACGAGGGAACGGGGTTGGGACTGGCGATCTGCAAGGGACTGGTCGAGTTGATGGGAGGGGAAATCGGTATGCGGGGGCGTCCCGGAGGAGGGAGCGTCTTTTTCTTCACTCTTCCCCTCCGCCTGCCGGAAATGGCGGAGCCGCTCGCCTCGGCCGACGGGGCGACCGAGAGGGTCTGCCTCTATCCGCAGGCCCACATCCTGCTGGTGGAAAACGACCCGATGGTGCGGGAAATTCTCCTCATGCTGCTCAGTCAGCCCGGCTGGCGAACGGAGGTGGCCGAATCGGGAAGTGATGCGATCGCCCGCTGGCAGGAGAACAGAACCGACCTGATTCTAATGGACCTGCAGCTTCCGGAGCTGGGTGGCCTGGAAGCGGCCGGCCGAATCCGTGAGCTGGAAAAAACGAAGGGGGGACGCACCCCAATCATCGCCCTGAGCGCCCACGCCCGCAACGGTATCCGGGATGAATGCCTGGAGGCGGGAATGGACGACTTCCTCCTGAAACCCTTCCGCAAGGAGATCCTCCTCTCCCGCATCGCCAGGCATCTGGGAGGATGAAGCAGGTCCGTCTTCTACCCTCTGTTCGCCGTCTTCGATTCTCGCCCTACCCTCTCCAGCACCAGATTCCCCCGCGCGTCCACTCTTCCCCTCCACCCTTCGCCGATCAGGTGGGTCGCGGTCTCCTCCACCACCAGAGCCGGCCCTTCGAGCTCTCCTCCGCAGGGAAGCTGGGCCCGCTCGAAGACGGGGCATTCGATCGGCCTGCCGTCAAGGATCATCGAGACGCTCTCCATCGACCGGACTTCTCCTTCGATGCAGATGCCGTGAGTCAGGTCGGCGTGGGAGCCGCGGCCGACGGCGCGCAGGCGCAGGGTAACGATTTCCATCCGGCGGCCGTCGTCGCGATAGCCATAGAGGCGTTCGTGGGCGGCATGGAAATCGCCGCGGAAATCGTCGGAAAAGGGGACGTTGACCTCGAAGGACTGGCCGCGGTAGCGCAGGTCGATGGAGCGCTCGAGGCGAAGCTGCTCAGACGTCACCCCCTCGGCGGCCATCTCCCTCCGCGCCCGCGCCTCCAGAGGGTCGAAGAGTCCCTCCATCTCAGAGGGGGACGTCTCCCCGGGTCGCAGCACCGAGAGGGAGTAGTCGCGGATGGAATCGGAGAGGACCATGCCGACGGCGGAGAGGAGTCCGGGATGGACGGGGACGAGAATCCGGGGGATGGACAGCTTTTCGGCCAGGGCGCAGGCATGAAGGCCGCCGGCCCCGCCAAAGGGGAGGAGGGTGAAGTCGCGGGGGTCGAATCCGCGCTGCACGGAGACCACCCGCAGGGCGCCGGCCATGGTCGATTCGGCCACCTCGATGATCCCCTCAGCCAGGCGGCGGGGTGTCAGGCCCGCTTCGGCGGCCAGCGCCTCGATCGCCTTTCTGCTGCGGCCGGCGTGGAGCTTCATCCGCCCGCCGAGAAAGCGCCCCGGCAGCAGGCGGCCGAGGTAGAGATTGGCATCGGTGACGGTGACCCGGTCCCCCCGTCCGTAGCAGACCGGGCCGGGATCGGCGCCGGCGCTCTCGGGTCCGACCCGCAGGGCCCCGCCGGCGTCGATGCGGGCGATGGAGCCGCCGCCGGCGCCGACTGTGTGGATGTCGATCATCGGCACCTTGACGGGCCAGCCGGCGATCACCGTCTCGGAGGTGGCCGGCAGCGACCCGTCGCAGAGACCGACATCCGTGCTGGTTCCCCCCATGTCGAAGGTGATGATGCGCTCCAGGCCGGACCGTCGTGCCGTCTCGAAGGCCCCGGTCATGCCCCCGGCCGGTCCGGAGAGGATGGTGCGCACCGCTTCGCGCCCTGCCGTCTCGGCGAGGATGGAGCCGCCGTTGCTCTGCATGATCTTGAGATGGCCGGCGCCGAGCCCCCGTTGCAACCGGGAGATGTAGCGTTCCATGACCGGTGAGACGGCGGCGTTGACCGCCGTGGTGGAGGCGCGCTCGAATTCACGGTATTCGGGAAGGATCCGGTGCGAGGCGCTGACCCGGAAACCGGCCGCCTCCAGGGCCTTCAGCAGGCGCGCCTCGTGGTCGGGATTGGCGTAGGAGTGCAGAAGGCACAGGGCCACGGCGTCGCCGCCGCTCTCCCGCACCGCCGCCACCGCCCGCGCTATCTCCTCATCCGTCAGCGGGACCTCCACCGTGCCGTCGGCCAGCATCCGCTCGCGGACCTCCACCGTTCGCCCGGCAGGGACCAGGGGGGGGCGGCGGCGCGGGTGCAGGGCGTAGAGGTCGGGACGGTTCTGCCGGCCGATGCGCAGCAGGTCGCGGAAGCCTTCGGTGACCGCCAGGGCGACCCGGGCCCCCTTTCCTTCCAGGAGGGCGTTGGTTGCCACGGTGGAGCCGTGAAAGACCAGGGCCTTCCCGTCGCCGAGGAGATGGCGTACCCCCTCCAGCACCGCCCGGGAGGGATCGTCGGGGGTGGAAGGAAGTTTCCAGGTGCGCACTGAGGTTCCCTCCACCAGGATCAGGTCAGTGAAGGTGCCTCCTGTGTCGACACCAATCAGGGGTGCGGATGGGCGGACACTTTTCATGGAACGGATTATACTGCATCGATCGGCCCTCAGCCAGGGTAAAGAGAAGACGCTCCGGTCGTCGCCGGGGTGTATTTTTGTCCGAAAAAAATTCTTTCTCGCCTTAACGGCAGCAGAGATAAACATTCCGACACCTTGCGGCGGAGATCCGCCCCCCACTCTTCCCCCGCAGGAGTTTTTCCCACCCGGCAAGCTTGTCTCGGTCCGATTAGGTGCTAAAAGGGTTACGACGTCCTTTCGCTGGACGGCTGGTCATGGAGATGTTCAAAAAGCTGACCGGAGAGCTCAGATGAAGATGCCGACCCTGCAGGGAACCGTTCTGATGACGACCGATGCGGTGGGAGGGGTTTGGGACTACTCCCTGGAGCTGGCCTCGAACCTCCTCACCTGCGGAATCGAAACCGTTCTGGTCACCATGGGGCCACGGCCCACCAATGCCCAGAGAGAGAAAGTCCAGGCCCTGAATCTATTTCTGGAGGAGGGCGATTTCCTTCTGGAATGGATGCCGGGCTCCGACCGAGACATCCGCCGGGCTGGCTCCTGGCTGCTGCAACTGGAGAAAAAGATCCGCCCCGACCTGATTCATCTTAATGGCTATGCCCATGCCAACCTCCCCTGGAAAGCTCCCTGCCTGGTGGTGGCCCATTCGTGCGTTCTGTCCTGGTGGCAGGCGGTCAAGAGCTGCCCGGCGCCGGCGAAGTGGAACGCCTACGCCCGGCGGGTGCGGCGGGGGCTTCGCGTGGCAGCCAGAGTCGTCGCCCCGAACCGGACGATGGCCCACATCCTCCAGCAGCTCTACGGCCCCCTCCCCCACTGCCGGACCATCTATAACGGTCGCAATCCCGGCGATTTTCCCCCGCAGCAAAAGGAGGAATTCATCTTCTCGGCCGGACGCCTGTGGGATGAGGGAAAGAACATCGCGGTCCTCGAAGAGGCCAGTGTCGACCTTCCCTGGCCGGTCCTCGTCGCCGGCGCCGTCACCCAGTCCGGGACCGGCGAAAGCCGAAGAACCCGGGTCTGCCTTCTCGGCCGGGTTCCGCATGAGGAAATGACCCATTGGCTGGGCCGGGCGGCGATTTACGCCCTGCCTGCGCGCTACGAACCCTTCGGTCTGCGTATTCTGGAAGCGGCTTTTTCAGGGTGCGCTCTGGTTCTGGGCGATATCCCCACCCTGCGGGAACTGTGGCGGGACGCAGCCTTGTTCGTTCCTCCCGAAGATCCTTCAGCACTCCGGGAGGCGCTTCAAACCCTGATCCTCGATCCGGCTCTTCGAGTTGATCTCGCCCGGCGGGCCTGCAGACAGGCCATGAATTATACCTCCGAACGCATGACCCGCAATTATCTTTCCCTCTACGGGGAGCTCATGGACCTCGATGATCAGATCACGATTCCATCTCCTGCAAGTCGAGCGGTTCCCAAGCCCTTTCTGGTCAAGAAGTGGAGTTTTAGATGAAAGCGGCGATAGACGTACACAGAAAAACCCGCCATCTCCTTCCGGTAAATGGCGGGCCTTGGTGAATCTGTCACAAGAAGATTACTCCTCCGATGCTCCTTTATTTATCGGCAGGATCACGGATTCGCCTGTCCGGAGGAGGACCTCTTCGCCTTCGTGGACGATCGTCAGTCCGGCCCCCTTCCTCAGCAGATAGGTCGCCGTTTTCTCCCCCATTTCCACGACCAGTTCCTGGCCCTGGATTTCCAGAGGAAACCGCAGTTTCCTGAGCTGCCGTGGGAGGTGCGGATCGAAGGTGAGACGCCCGCCGTAGTCCCGCATCCCGGCGAACCCGTACACCATGACCATCCAGGTGCCCCCCATCGAGGCGATATGGCAGCCGTCCCGGACATTGCCGCCGACATCGGCGAGATCCATGAGGACAGCGTAGCGGGCATACTTCAGGGCTTTCTCGGAGTCCCCGATCTCGGCGGCGACGACGCTCTGGATGCAGGCGGACAAGGAGGAGTCGCCGGTGGTCAGGGGATCGTAATATTCGAAATTGAGCTTTTTCTCCTCGGCGGAAAATTTGTGTCCCAGGAGAAACATGGCCAGAACCACATCAGCCTGCTTGATCACCTGATGGCGATAGATGACCAGCGGGTGAAAATGAAGCAGAAGCGGGAATTTGTTCTTGGGCGTATTCTTTAGGTCCCAGACTTTCCGGTCGAGGAAGCTGTCGTCCTGGGGGTGGATTCCGATGGCTTTTTCAAAGGGGAGATACATATTGTCCGCCGCCCTGCGCCATTCCTCCACCTCAGAGAAGGCAACCCCCGTCCGGTCGACCAGGGTGTCGAAATGCTCCGGATGATTGTCCCTCATGTAGGTTATCGTGTCGGCGGCGTAACGGAGGTTCTCATGGGCCATGAGGTTCGTATAGGTGTTGTTGTTGACGACTGTATTGTATTCATCTGGGCCGGTCACTCCGTCGATGCAGAACCTTCCCCCCTTCCGCTCGGAATAAAAACCGAGGTCGAGCCAGAGCCGGGCCGTCTCCACCAGCATCTCCGCACCCTCGTTGAACAGCAGTGCCACATCTCCGGTAACCTCCACATATTTTTTCAGGGCGAACATGATATCGGCGTTGATGTGATACTGAGCTGTACCAGCCGCGTAGTAAGCCGAAGCCTCTTCTCCGTTAATGGTGCGCCAGGGGAAAAGAGCCCCCTTCTGGTTGACTTCCTTGGCGCGCTCCCGGGCCCGCTCCAGCATATGATAGCGGAACATGAGCAGGTTCCGGGCGATGTGCGGGGCGGTATAGATGAGGAATGGAAAGACATAAATTTCCGTATCCCAGAAGTAATGCCCCTCGTAGGTCTGACCGGTCAGCCCTTTGGCCGGGATACCAGATCCCTCGGCCCTTCCGGCTGCCTGGAGAATCTGGAACAGATTCCAGCGGAGGGCCTGCTGGATCTCATCGCTGGCGCGGCGGAACTTATCGGTGCTGCCATCCACCTGAACGTCGCTGCGCCGCCAGAACTCGTCCATATACTTTTTCTGGCTGCTGAACAGATAACCGATTCCCTGCTTGACAGCCCGGTCGAGGGTTCGTTCCGCTCGGACGCACAGCTCTTCAGGGGATGCACCCCGCGAGTTATGGTAAACCAGAAATTTCACAAGATGGACCGGCTTGCCCGGTTGGGCATCGATCGAGTAGACCACCTGGCCGATATTGTGCGAGCATTCACTGCGGAAGGTGTAGGGGCATTCGGTCTCGATGACATGGTCGACGCCGCAGCTCAGACTCATACCGCTGTTGTTGGCCGTGTGCGCCAGCAGGATGCGAGCCCCTCTGCTGTACCCCGCCTTGGGCACCAGGACCTGTTCGGTGAATCCCTGGGACTGGCGGGGATCTCCTTCGCTGACCTGATTGGAGCGGTGCCCGATCAGTTCCGAAGAAATAACCATTGGCGCCTCGGCATTCAGAACCGTCACCTGATAGGATATGGCCGCCAGGTGCCGGTGCTGAAAAGATACCAGGCGGCGCGACTGGATCAGCACCTGCTTGCCCGCCGGCGTCTCCCAGAGAATTTCCCGGTCGAGGGTGCCGACGCGCATATCGAGGGTCCTCTCGAAAAGAAGGAGGTTGGCCGTCGGCAAAAAAAAGGGTTCATCATCGATGAACAGACGGATGACCTTTCCGTCCGTGACGTTGAGCATGGTCT
>NZ_KI421424.1:202800-238695 GCF_000472285.1 Desulfuromonas sp. TF | reverse complement strand
GATAGATGTGCGGGGGGGGATTGAGGGTCTCGTGTCGTATCATCGATGCGTCACCTTTTTGCACGCCATTGCCATGTCGCCCCGTCTTGGCGAAACCGAAGGCCTTCTCCCCGTAAATAATCGGCCAGGTCTCGTGGAAACCATTGACGAACGTTCCGTTCTGAAAGGCTGGATTCCCCTCCTCGAAATTACCGCGCAGCCCCAGATAACCGTTTCCAATGGAAAAGAGAGTCTCGGTCTGGGCGAGAAAGCGAGGATAAAATCGGGTCTCGATGATTTTCCAGCCGTCGACGGGATAGATGTGCGGGGGGGGATTGAGGGTCTCGTGTCGTATCATCGATGCGTCACCTTTTTGCACGCCATTGCCATGTCAGCCCCCTGAAAGCGCTTCCCGATCTGGGACCCGGTCAGGGAAGAAACTCCCCCAGGTCTGCGACGACGATATCAGCCCCACCCCCAAGCAGTGCCTCGGCGTCGTCGTGGCGATCGACTCCGATCACCAATCCGAATCCGCCTGCCCTGCCGGCCTGGACGCCGCTTATGGCATCCTCGACCACAACCGTCCGCGGAGGCTCGGCCCCAAGCAGGCGGGCGGCCCTGAGAAAGGTGTCGGGCGCCGGCTTCCCTGGCAGATGTTCACGCGCCGCCACCACGCCGTCAACCCGCACTTCGAAAAGGTCGTAGATGTTGGCGGCCTTAAGGATCGCCTCGCAGTTTTTGCTCGATGACACCACCGCGGTCCTGAATCCCTGCCCGAGAAGGCGTCGAACAAGGACAACGGAGTTCTCATAGACGTCGACACCTTCGGTGGCGAGAATCTCATTGATCAGCTCGTTTTTGCGGTTGCCGAGTCCGCTCACGGTTTCCCAGCCGGGCGGTTCCGAAGGCTCGCCCTGGGGAAGCTCGATTCCGCGGGAGGCAAGGAAATCCCGGACCCCTTCATATCTCGGCTTTCCATCCACATACTGCCGGTAATCCGCGTTGAGGTCGAAGGGGAGGAAAACCTCTGCTTGCCCGTCGGCGCGTCGCTTGAGGAACTCATCGAACATCCTCTTCCAGCAGAGCGCATGAACTTTTGCCGTATCGGTCAGCACTCCGTCCAGATCGAACAGCACGGCATCGAACCGCTCCCTCGTCAGCACCCCCTGCAAAGGCCTTTCATGCATCTGCTATTCCTCGCGATCTTTTTCAATTTACCAGACCCTATAAATCTAACTCTATTTTCAGGTATTTGCAAAACAACACTCTTTCTTTCGAGGCGAAACGAAAAAACCCCGAACGGGGTCGGGGTTTTTTCGAATCATGTCAGAGGACAGGATCAGAAGATTGCGAGCTTGGCCATTTCCATCACTCCGCCGGGAATAATTCCCAGGTAGAGGATTCCGGCGAGGGCCAGAATTATGGAGACGACTGTTCCTACGTGCATGGTCACCCATCCGTAATCCTCGGTGGGTTCCTTGAAGTACATGGCTACCATCACCCGCAAGTAGTAATACAGGGAGACGGCGGAATTGAGCACCCCGATCACAGCCAGCCAGATGTATCCAGCTTCGATGGCCCCGGCAAAGATGTAGAACTTACCGGCGAATCCTGCCGTGGGCGGAATTCCCATCAGGGAGAAGAGAAAGACGGTCAGGGCCACGCCGAGGAAAGGCCGCTTGTAACCGAAGCCGGCGAAACCCTCCAGAGTGAGGTTGTCCTCACCCTTTTTGCCGGCCAGAACGAGGACGGCAAAGGCGCCGAGATTCATGAATGTATAGGCCAGCAGGTAAAAGAGTACGCCGGAGATTCCGATAGTGTTGGCGGCGACAATCCCCACCATCGCGTATCCGGCATGGGCGATGGAGGAGTAGGCCAGCATCCGCTTGATGTTGGTCTGGTTGATGGCAATCACGTTGCCGACGATCATGGTCAACACGGCAAGGACCCAGAGCAGAGTGGTCCATTCTTCCTGCATGCCGCCGAAGGCCAGCACGAGGACGCGGATAAATCCGGCGAAGGCAGCGGCTTTTGGACCTGCGCTCATGAACGCCGTCACCGGGGTGGGCGCTCCCTGGTAGACGTCCGGAGTCCACATGTGGAAGGGAGCGGCGGCGATCTTGAACAGGAAGCCGACGGAGAGAAGAAGCATTCCGGCGACGGTCATCGGATTGCCGAGAGCCGCCGGATGAGCGGCAAGATACTGTCCGATATCTGCAATGTTGGTGGTTCCGGAAACCCCGTAAATCAGCGCGATTCCGTAAAGGAGAAAACCGGTGGAGAAGGCGCCGAGGAGAAAATACTTGAGCCCCGCCTCGTTGGAGCGTGTCTGTCCGCGGAAGAGGCCGGCTAGGACGTAGAGGGAGATGGAGAGGACTTCGAGACCGAGAAATATGGTCATCAGGTCGGTCCCCGAAGCCATCCACATGGCGCCCGCCGTTGTAAACAGGATCAAGGGATAGTATTCGCCGATCGGGTATCCTTCACGTTTGAGATATTCATCGGACATGAGGATGGTAAGAGCCGCCGCCACCAGGAAGGTGATATTGAAGAAAGTGGCGAAATTGTCCAAGGCCACATGCCCGGCGAAACCGAACTGAGGATTGTTCCATCCCGCTACGGAGACCAGGCCGGCGAGAACCAGTCCGACGACGCTGATCCAGGCCACGTGACTCGTCTTCCCTCGGGGGGAAAAGACACTGACGATCAGGAGCACCAGACCGAAACAGCTCAGGACCAGTGAAGGCATGATCGCCGCGAAATTGACGTTCTGCATGGCTATTTGCACCAGATTTTCCATGGAAATGCTCCTCCGGAGGCGGTGTTATCGCTATTCGAATCTTTGCTTTATTTCAGTTCCAGGTGGTGCGGATTGACCTGCAGAACGACGGCCACCTGCTGTTTTCCCTTCACCTGATCGATCAGCTGCTCCAGGGCCGGATTCATCTTCTCGAAGAAAGTGTTGGGGTAGATTCCGATCCAGAAGACGAACAGCAGCAGGGGAAGCATCAGAGCAATTTCGCGACCTGAAAGGTCTTTGAGTTCGGCATTCTTGGGATTCTTCAGCTCGCCGAACATCACACGCTGGAACATCCAGAGCATATAGACGGCGGCGAAAATCACCCCGGAAGTGGCGGCCACTGCATACCAGCGCAACTCGCTTTCGAAGGCTCCCATCAGCGCCAGAAATTCGCCGACGAAGCCGTTGGTCCCGGGAAGCCCGATGGAGGAGAAGGTGACGATCATGAAAATGGTGGCAAAGATCGGCATCTGCTTGGCCAGGCCGCCGAATTCGGAGATCTCCCGGGTGTGCCGGCGCTCGTAGATGAAGCCGACGATAAGGAAGAGCGCCCCGGTGGAGATGCCGTGATTGATCATTTGAAGCATCCCCCCGGCCATCCCCTGCATGTTGAGGGCGAAGACCCCCAGCATGACGAAGCCCAGGTGAGCCACCGAAGAGTAGGCGACCAGTTTCTTGACGTCATCCTGCATCATGGCCACGAGAGAACCGTAGATGATGCCGATGACGCAGAGGGTGGCAAGAGCCGGCATGAAGGTCTGCAGGGCGTCGGGGAACAGGGGCATGGCGAAGCGCACGTAGCCGTAGGTTCCCATCTTCAGCAGGATGGCGGCCAGGATGACCGAACCGGCGGTGGGCGCTTCGGTATGGGCGTCGGGCAGCCAGGTGTGGAGCGGAAACATGGGAACCTTGATCGCGAAGCTGAAGGCGAAGGCGAGGAAGAGCCAGGTCTGCAGCTCGGGAGCAATGCTAAGCTTGTAGAAGTCGGCGATGCTGAAGCCGCTGATGTCCACTCCCGACTGCACCGCGTGATAGTAGACGTAGATGATGGCCACCAGCATCAGCAGCGAGCCGACGGCGGTGTAGATGAAGAATTTGACGGCGGCGTAGATCCGGTTCTTTCCGCCCCAGATGCCGATGAGGAAGTACATCGGAATCAGCATCAGTTCCCAGAAGATGTAGAAGAGGAACAGGTCGAGGGAGACGAAGGCGCCGAGCATGCCGGTTTCGAGCAGCAGCAGCAAAGCCATGAAGCCCTTGATATTCTTGTCCACCGCCTGCCAGGTGGACAGAACGGCGATCGGCATGATGAAGGTGGTGAGCAGGACCAGCCACAGGCTGATGCCGTCGATGCCGATGTTGTAGTTCATCTGAAAATAATCGCCGATGTTGATCCACCGGGCGAATTCGGTGAAGTGCATCCCGCCGGAGGTCTTGAAGACATCGGCGAAGGCGAGGGGCAGACTGATGAAAAAAGTTACGAGGGTCACGGCCAGGGTAAAGCCCTTCAGCAATCCTCCGTTTTCCCTGGGGAGGAAGAGCAGCACCAGCATCCCCAGCAACGGGAAGAAGGTCATCAGGCTGAGAAGATTATCCATGGGAAATCGCTCCTTATATCGAAAAACTGACGGCGTTCTTTACCTGAGGACGTAGATGCCGACGATCACCAGCACCCCTATGACCATGGAAAGAGCATAGTTGTGCACGAAGCCGGATTGAGTGAATCGAAGACCCTTCGAACAGGCGTTGACGACCTTGCCGAAACCGTTGACGATGCCGTCCACCACCACCACGTCGAATCCTTTCCACAAGAATGTGCCGAGCCGCTTGGTAGGATTGACGAAGAGGGTGTCATAGATCTCATCCATATACCACTTGTTGAAAACGGCGCGGTGCAATCCTTGGAAGGAGGCCACGAACTTCCCGGGAAGTTCGGGCTTCTTCAGATACATGATATAGGCCAGCGCGATGCCGACCACCGCGATGCCTATGGATATTCCCATCATCCCGTATTCGAGTGCATGGCTGTAATGGCCCGTGGCGATCCCGTAGTTTTCCACCGAACTGCCGAATACCGGTTCGAGAAAATGGTGTATATGGTTGGCGCCGCCGAGGATGGCGGGAACGCCGATGTATCCCCCGACGATGGACAGGACGGCCAGGACCATCAGCGGCAGGGTGATGACGAAGGGCGATTCATGCAGGTGATGGCGGGCATGATCGGTGATGCGCTCCTTGCCATAGAAGGTCATGAAAACCAGGCGGAACATGTAGAAGGCAGTCATGCCGGCCGCGGCGGCACCCACCAGCCAGAGAATCCAGCTGCCGCGATTGGAGGCAAAGGCCCACCAGAGGATCTCGTCCTTGGAGAAGAAGGCGGAAAGACCCGGAATCCCGGCGATGGCTATGGTGGCGATGAGGAAAGTGATATGGGTGTAGGGCATGTGCTTGCGCAGGCCGCCCATATAGCGCATGTCCTGCTCCCCTGAAAGAGCGTGGATGACCGACCCGGAGCCGAGGAAGAGACAGGCCTTGAAGAAAGCGTGAGTCATCAGGTGGAAAACGCCGGCAGTGAAAGCGCCAACTCCCATGGCGAGGAACATGTAGCCGAGCTGGGAGACGGTGGAGTAGGCGAGCACCCTCTTGATGTCGTTCTGGGCCAGACCGATGGAGGCGGCAAAGATGGCCGTAGCTGCACCGACGATGGCGATGACCATCATGGTATCGGGAGCCATGGCGAAAAGCCCGTTCATGCGGCCGATCATGTAGACGCCGGCGGTGACCATGGTGGCGGCATGGATCAGGGCCGAAACCGGGGTGGGACCTTCCATGGCGTCGGGAAGCCAGGTATAAAGGGGAATCTGAGCCGACTTGCCTGTGGCGCCGAGGAAGAAGCAGAGGGTGACGATGGTGATCACCGTGCCGCCGGCGCCAAGCAGGTGTCCGTGTTGGGCGATCTCCGTGAAGTTCAAAGTCCAGACGCCGTGCTTGCTACCCAGGGTCCAGTAAAGAAGGAAGAGGCCGAGGAGAAAACCGAAATCGCCGATGCGGTTGACCACGAAAGCCTTCTTGGCGGCGTCACCGGCGCTCTTCTTGTGAAAGTAATAGCCGATGAGGAGATAGGAGCACAGACCGACGCCTTCCCATCCGATAAACATGACCAGGGCGTTGTTCCCCAGCACCAGCATCAGCATGGAGAAGCAGAAGAGGTTCAGGTAGGAAAAATAGCGGTAAAACCCTTCCTCCCCGTGCATGTAGCCGATGGAGTAGAGGTGGATCAGTGAGCCGACCCCGGTGACTACCATAATCATCAGCGCGGAGAGGGGATCGAGGAGGAATCCCCAGTCGACCTGCAGCTGTCCCACGGAAATCCAGGAAGCGACCACCTGCTCATGGGACTTGACCGAATCGCCGAGCAGGCGGAAGAAATAAATGCAGGAGACCATGAAGGAAGAAGCAATCGCCAGGGTGCCGATGGTGCCGATCACCTTCTCATTCTTGATCTTCTTGCCGAGCAGCCCGTTGATAACGGACCCCAGCAGGGGAAAGAATGGGATGAGCCACAGTTTGTCGTACATCTATATCTCCTCTAAACGGATTGAGCCCCTAACCGAACCCGGGTGAACCTACCACTTCAACAGATTGAATTCCTCAACGTCGATCGATTCCTTGTTGCGAAAGAAGGCGATCATCAGGGCCAGGCCGACGGCTGCTTCCGCCGCGGCCACAGTCATGACGAAGAAGACGAAGATCTGTCCGTCCATGTTACCCAGATGATGCGACAAGGCGATGAAGGATAGGTTGACCGCATTGAGCATGAGCTCGATGCACATGAAAATGACAATGGCGTTTCTCCGGGTGAGGACGCCCACGGTCCCCAGGGAGAACAGAATCGCGCTGAGCACTAGATAATGGTGTACGCTAACTCCGTGCATGTTCTATCTCCTGTCCTTGTCTACAGCTAGACGGTTCTCTTGGCCAGCACCACGGCGCCGATCATGGCTACCAGGAGCAAGATGGAAGTGATTTCAAAAGGCAGCAGAAAATCGATGAACAGAGCTCGCCCGATCAGTTCCGTATGTCCCACGCTCTGCACCACTTCATTGGTGATCTCTCCGACCGCCCCGGAAGGCTCGCCGCGACTCATGAGATACACCATCTGAAAGAGCACCAGGGCCCCAGCCACCGCACCGCCGGCGACGGAATGGGAGGTTTTGGTCCGGGTGACGGTTCCGAGGTTGAGCAGCATGATGACGAAGACGATCAGAACCATGATGGCGCCGGCGTAGACCATGATCTGGATGGCGGCCATGAATGGCGCCTTGAGCATGACGTAGAAAGTGGCCAGGCAGACGAAGGTCATCACCAGGGAGATGGCGCTGTTGACCGGGTTCTTGCAGGTGATCACCAGAAATCCGGAGATTACTGCAATCAGGGCGACCAGATAAAAAAACAGAATTTCCATGAGTTCAGCACTCCTATTTGCTTACTTGAGAAGCCGCTCTTTGGTGAAGTTGAAATCTTCGCGCTTGTAATTGGCCAGCTCGTAATTTCCGGTCATCTCAATAGCCTCGACGGGGCAGGCCTCCACGCAGTATCCACAGAAGATGCATCGCAGAAGATCGATCTTGTAGACCCTGGGATACTTCTCCCCCTTTTCGTTCTCTGCCGATTCTACGGTGATGCACTTTGCCGGGCAGACCGTCGGGCAGAGATAGCAGGCCACGCACTTCTCCCGGTCCTGGGTCGGCACCAGCCGATGCAGACCGCGGAACCGCTCGGAAGGCTGAAGCTTCTGCTTGGGGTACTGTACCGTGGTCGAATGCCCCGGGAGCATGTGCTTGAAGGTGATGCTCAGACCTTTGACAAACTCTTTGAACATGGGTCTATCCTCTTGTCTGGGTTAGGATTACTGCAGAAGGACGACGACGGCGCCTGTCACCACGATATTGGCCAGTGAGAGAGGGAGGAAGATCTTCCATCCCAGATACATCAGCTGGTCATAGCGGACGCGCGGCCAGGTGGCGCGCAACCACATGAAGAAGAACATGAAGGCGAAGATCTTCAACAGTAGATTGATCGCGCCGGGAAACGGTCCAGCCCAGCCGCCGAGGAAGAGGGTCGCTGCAATGGCGGAGATGACGATCATGTTGGCGTATTCGGCCATGAAGAAGAGGGCGTATTTCATGGACGAATATTCGGTGCAGAATCCGGACACCAGCTCCGTCTCTGCCTCGGGAAGGTCGAAGGGAGTACGGTTGATCTCGGCCAGACCGCATATCACGAAGAGCCCGAAGGCCAATGGCTGGGAGAAGATGTACCAGTTGGGGATAAAGGGGAGGGCCTCAAGCCAGGGACCCTGCTGGGCCTCAACGATGCCGCGCAGGCTCAGGGTTTCAGAGAGCATGAAGACAGCAACGATGGAGAGCCCGGCGGCGAGTTCATAGGAAACCATCTGCGCCGAGGAGCGGATTCCCCCCATCAGGGAATACTTGTTGTTGGAGGCCCAGCCGGCGAGGACAATGCCGTAGACACCAAGTCCGGCCATGGCCAGGATGTAGAGGATGCCAATATTCAGATCGGTGATCTGCATCGGAATAAGGTAACCGCCAATTTCCATGTCGGGTCCGAAGGGAATGACCGCAACGGTAATCAGGGCGGGGACGAGAATCATCATGGGCGCCAGGATGAAGGGCACTTTGCTCGCTTCGGCCGGAATGATATCTTCCTTGAAGAAGAGTTTGAGACCGTCGGCGATGGGCTGCAGAAGACCGTGCCAGCCTGTGTTCATCGGCCCGAGACGGGTCTGCATGTGGCCAATGACCTTGCGCTCCACCCAAGTGGCGTAAGCGACGATTCCCATGACCACGGCAAAGACGGTCACAATCTTCACCATCATTGCGACTACGAACCAGAGCGGCGCATTCGACAGACTCAACATTTCCATAATCTATCCTCTTCCTTAAAGCAGTTAGGCTCTTATTCTACGAGGAACTAAAATCCGGGTTTATGGGGCGTTGTCATCTCGCCCAGATGCTTTTGCAGATATTGGGCATCACGGTTGTTCGGGTTGATGGCCAGCGCCTTGCTCAGAGCTTCGCGGGCGGCATCCATCAAATCGAGCTGCATATTGCATTCGGCCAGGCGAACATAGGCGTCAGCATCCACCGGGTTGAGCTTGAGCAGTTGATTGTAGGCGCTGATGGCATCTCCGAATTCCCCCATTTTGCGATAAGCCTCGCCGAGCATGAAATATCCGGGAGCAAAACGGGCACTGGTTTCCACCGCCTTGCCGAACTGCTCGACGGCCTGCGGCATATCCCCCTCCTTGAACAGAGCCATGCCCAGATCGAAGCGGGCGGCAGTATAGGAGGGGCTGATCTCCACGACCTTGCTGAACTGGTCGATCGCCTTGGCGTGATCACCTTTCTGGGAGAGGACCATGCCGAGGATGTAGAGGGCCCGAGTGTATTTGGGATTGATCCGGATGGCCTGTTCAAGGGCTTCCTGCGCTTGATCCAGATCGGAATTGCGCAGGTGGGAGAGTCCCAGGCGATAATGGGTCTCGGCGCTGCCGGGATTGATCTTCAGCGCCTTGCGGAAGCTCTCCGAGCTCGCCGCCAGGTCCCCCAGTCCGTACTGGGCCATTCCCAGCTTAAAATACACACGGAAGGGTTCCCGCTCTTTTTCGAGCGCTTTGTTGAAGGCGTCGACGGCAAGCTGCAGATCTCCCCGGTCATACAGAGCTAGTCCCTTATAGTAGTATCCCTTGCTGAACTCCGGATTCTCGCTCAGAGCTTCGTCCCAAAGCTTTACGGCCTCGTCGATGAGTCCGCGGTGATAATGATCGAGCGCCCTCTGATGCAGGAACTCGACATTCTTCACCAGGTTGGTCCCGCACTGGTCGCAGAATCTGGACCG
The DNA here is from genome assembly GCF_000472285.1 of Desulfuromonas sp. TF. Classification (NCBI taxonomy): domain Bacteria; kingdom Pseudomonadati; phylum Thermodesulfobacteriota; class Desulfuromonadia; order Desulfuromonadales; family Desulfuromonadaceae; genus Desulfuromonas; species Desulfuromonas sp. TF. The sequence continues at coordinate 228,995 of NZ_KI421424.1, read as the reverse complement.
GGCGGAAACGGGAGACTTACACTTGGGACAGTCCATAAACTCTCCTGAATGGCGAACTACTTGCTCAGCTGAACTGCAACGGCAGTTTGCCCTTTGTACAGGCGGTTGATGCCGGCTCCTCCGAAATGATAGGGAGCAAAGAGAACTCCCTTCGGAAGCCGGGTCCCGATCCTGGCCTTGAGCTTGATCTCGGCACCGTTCCCCTTTACGGTAAGCAGATCGCCTTCATTGACCTTCAGCGCCGAAGCATCCTCGCGGGCCAGTTCGATATAGGGTTCGGAAACCACGGCCATGGGCCCTTTGGCCCGGGTCGAAACGGTGCCGCTGTGGTAGAGGGCGCTGCCCGTCACCAGAGTGAAAGGGCCCTCGGAAGCCTTGCCGCCGGCGGCGGGAAGAACCTTTTTTCTGGCTGGAGCCAGAGTCTCACCCCCCCAGACAATCCCCTTCGGACCGATGGAATCAAAGGAGATGCCGGCATACTCGGGAATCGAGGCGGTGATCTCGGTGAAAACTGCGGCCGGTCCCGTATACTTGACAGGGCTGCCGCAACGGGCGGCCAGCATCTCGAAAATAGCGAAATCGGACTTTGCGTCCCCCGGAGAGGGAATGCCCCGCCGCACCCTCTGCAGACGGCGTTCGGCATTGGTGAAGGTTCCATCCTTCTCGGCAAAGGAGACGGCGGGAAGGACCACGTCTGCCTTTTCGGCGGTGGGAGTCAGAAAAATATCCTGAACCACCACAAAGGACGCTTTTTCGAGAGCAGCTTCAACCTGGTCCCGGTCCGGATAAGAGGAAAGGGGATCCTCGCCGACGACATAAAGAGCGGATAGGTCTCCTGCGGCAGCGGCCTTCAGCATCCCTTGGGCGCCTAGTGCTCCCCCTGCGGGAAGGATGCCCAGATCGACGGCCCCCTGGCTGTTGGCCTTTTCCCCGCAGATGTACAGCCCGCTCCCTTGCCGCCCGGCACTGCCGGTGAGAATGGCCAGGTTCGCGGCGGCGATCCCCAGTTCGCGGCTGGCGCCCGTATAGGGCAGACCATAGGCGAGAAGGATGGCGCTCTTTTTAGCGGCAGCCAGCTTGCGGGCGGCCTCTCTGATCGCATCGGCCGCAACGCCAGTCTGCTTGGCAACTATTTCAGGGGTGTAATCCGTCAGCGAGATCTTGAATTCGGCGCTTCCATCGACGCCGTCGATCACCGCCAAATTCTCCTCCAGCAGGGTTTGGGCCATGGCATTGAGCACGTTGACTTCAAGCCCGGGTGCATTGAGCAGGGTCTGGGCATTCGGCAGCTTGGTGAATTTGCCCTTCTTATCGGAGACCACCAGGAGCTTGGCGCCGTGGCGCTTGACAGCCTGATTGACCACCATGCCGAAGACCGGATGGGTCTCGTAGAAATCGGAGCGAATGGCGAGAATGACGTCGCACTCTTCCACCTGGGGGAAGGTTGCGGTGGAGGCGGTTACCCCGAGGGTCTCCTTGAGACCTTCTGTGAGCCCTTTGTAGCACTCCCCCCCGGAATGGTCGAGATTTCCGGTTCCCAAGGTCTGTGCCAGATTCTTCAGAAGGAAAAGCTCCTCGTTGGTCAGGCGCGCCCCTGAAAGAATGCCCAGGCCTTTTTCCGTTCTGGCTTTGCCGAAGCCATCGACGACGGCATCAATGGCTTCCTTCCAGTCGACCTCCACCAGCTGTCCATCCTTACGCAACAGCGGCTTGGTCAGGCGATCTCCGCTGTTGACGTAGGAATAGCCGAAACGCCCGCGGATGCACAGGTTGCCGTCATTGACCCCGGTTTTGTCGTTGAAGCGGATGGTCTCGACCTTGTCGCCCAGAACACCGAGGGTGACGGTGCAGCCGTTGCCGCAGTAACCGCAGACCGAGTCTACCTCCTTGAGCTGCCAGGGGCGGGCCTTGAACTTGAAGGGACGCGGGAGGATGGCGCCAACCGGGCACATGGAGACGCACTGGCCGCAGAATTCGCAGTTGAGGCCCCGGTCGAAGGCGGTGGCGATCTTCGATTCAAAACCTCGGTTGATGAAAGAATAGGACCCATAAGCGACGATTTCATCGCAGACCCGGGCGCACTTGCCGCAGAGCACGCAACGGTTCATGTTGCGTTCGATCAACGGATTGATCTCATCGGTCGGCAGGGCGAACTTTTCACCCTCGAAGCGGTTGGTGCTGAGTCCGAATTCGTAGGTCAGGTCCTGCAGGTCGCACTCGCCTCCCTTGTCGCAGACGGGACATTCGATCACGTGGTTGACCAGCAGAAATTCAAGAACCGTCTTGCGCACCTTGACGATTTCAGGTGTCGAAGTTGTCACCACCATCCCTTCGGTAACAGGGGTGGTGCAGGAGGGGATCAGGCGTCCTTTCATCTGCTCTACTTCCACCAGGCAGACCCGGCAGGCGCCGTAGGGGAGCAGTTTCTTGGCATAGCAGAGAACCGGAATGTGGATGCCGGCCTCTTGGGCCGCCTCGTAAATGGTAGCCGTCTTGCCAACCTTGACCTGTTTACCGTCAATCGTAAGATTTACCATCTCAACCTCGTATCACAGGAAGTGAGGCGCGAAATGTGAGGGGATGCCTCACTCCTCACGGGGATTTACTCGATTGCCATGAAGCGGCAGGCATCGTAACAGGAGGTGCACTTGGTGCATTTCTCCTTATCGATGATCGCCACCCCGCCTTTTTCCCAAGTAACGGCGTCCACCGGACAGATTTTGAAGCACAGGCCGCATTTTTTACAGGCGCCTTCCACCACTTCGAACTTGAGAAGATCCTTGCAGGAATTGGAAGGGCAACGCTTTTCCTTGATGTGCGCCTCATACTCGTGGCGGAAGTATCGAAGCGTGGAGAGGACAGGATTCGGGGCGGTCTGACCGAGTCCGCAGAGGGAACTCTTCTTGATGTCGTAGGCCATGTCCTCGAGTGTTTCCAGGTCTCCTTCGCGACCCTCGCCCTTGGTGATCCGCTCGAGTATCTCGAGCATGATCTTAAGACCGATCCGGCAGGGGATGCATTTGCCGCAGGATTCGACCCGGGTGAAGTTCAGGAAGAAGCGGGCGATATCGACCATGCAGGTCGTCTCGTCCATGACCACCAGTCCGCCGGATCCCATCATGGCGCCGGCCTTGATCAGGGAATCGTAGTCGACTTCCGCGTTCAGTGCGGCCTCGGGCAGACAGCCGCCGGAGGGTCCGCCGGCCTGAACCGCCTTGAATTTACGATTGTTCAGGATGCCGCCGCAGACGTCGTAGATGACCTCTTTCATGGTGGTGCCGGCGGGAACCTCGACAAGACCGGTATGTTTGACTTTTCCGGTGAGGGCGAAGATCTTGGTCCCTTTTGTCCCTTCGGTGCCGATAGAGCTGTACCAGTCGGCGCCGTTATAGAAGATGTAGGAGACGTTGGCGAAGGTCTCGACGTTGTTGATGTTGGTCGGGTAGCCCCACAGGCCCCGCACCGCCGGAAAGGGGGGTCGGGGGCGGCTCATACCGCGGTGCCCCTCGATGGAGGCCATCAGCGCCGTCTCTTCGCCACAGACGAAGGCCCCGGCGCCGGCCTTGATGCGGAGGTCGAAGTCAAAGCCCAGACCCATGCAGTTTTTGCCGAGGAAACCCTTCTCGTAACAGGTATCGATGGCCATCTGCAGCCGCTTGATGGCCAGGGGATACTCGGCGCGAACATAGACATACCCGAAGGTGCAGCCGATGGCATAGGCACCGATCATCATCCCTTCGATGAGGCCGTAGGGGTCGCCTTCGAGGATGGAACGGTCCATGAAGGCCCCTGGGTCCCCTTCGTCGGCGTTGCAGATCAGGTACTTGGTCTTACCGGGGGAAGCGGCGCAAAAGGACCATTTGACACCGGTGGGGAAGCCGCCGCCCCCCCGGCCGCGCAGACCGGAACGCTTGACCTCGTCGATGACCTCGGCCTGAGTCATGGTCACGGCCTTCTTGATCCCGGTGAATCCATTGTGAGCGAGGAAGTCGTCGAGGCTTTCGGCGTTGACCGTGCCGCAGCGGGAGAAGATAATCCGCTGCTGCTTCTCGAGAAACTTGGCGTAGTACGGACCGGCCTTCTTCTTCGCGATCGGCTCGTTGGCGAGGACGTGCTCCTCGACAATCTGCGGAACCAGCTCGGGAGTGACGAAATCGTAGGTCACGGCCTCCTGGCCGGGAAGAACGATATCGACCAGCACGTCATTGGCGCAGAGTCCGCGGCAGCCGGTGCCGACCACTTCGCAGCGCTTGCCGACCTTGGCTTCCACGCCCTGCCTGGCGAACTCATCCTCGAAAGCCTTGGCGACCGCGGCGGCCCCGGAGGCCAGGCCTCCGGTACCCTGGCAGATCAGAACTTTTATGTTTTCAGCGTTTGCGGCCATATCAATCTATCCCCGCTCGATGATAGTTAAAGAGAGTCCCAGACCTATTCCATGGCCTTGTATTTCGCAATGACCTCATCCATCTTCTGCACCGACATGCTGCCGTAGGTCGCATCGTTGACCATGATGACCGGCGCCATTCCACAGGCGCCGATGCAGGCCACGTATTCAGCAGTGAACTTGAGATCCTCGGTCGTCTCCGCGTGGGTGATCCCGAGGCGCTCCTCAAGGGTCCCGGCGATTCGCCCAGCGCCCTTGACGTGACAGGCGGTTCCCATGCAGACGCGGACAATATACTTGCCGCGAGGCTTCAGGTGGAACTGGGCATAAAAGGTCAGAACCCCGTAGATCTGACTCGGGTACACGTTCAGCCGCTCGGCAACCAGGGGCACGGTCGGCTCAGGGACATAGCCGTAAAATTCCTGAATTCCCTGAAGGACCGGCATCAGGGCGCCCTTCATATCGAGATATTTGTCGATGACCTGGTTGGCCCCGGCCAGATCGATTTCCTGCTCCTGTACGTTTTCCGCAGCGTTGCTCATGAGATACCTCTCTCGTCCCGTGAACGGTTAGCGGTCGATTTCGCCGAGGACGATGTCCAGGGTGCCGATTACCGCCACAGCGTCAGCGATCAAGCTCCCCTCCACCATCTGGGGAAGGGCCTGCAGGTTGACGAAGGAGGGCGGCCGGATCTTCATCCGGTAGGGTTTGGCCGAACCGTCCGAAATAATGTAATAGCCGAGAATCCCCTTGGGCGCCTCAATCTCCTGATAGACCTCGCCGGGCTCGGGTTTGAACCCCTCGGTGATGATCTTGAATTGATGGATCAGTCCCTCGATGGTATTGACCACGTCTTTTTTCGGGGGAAGGCAGACCTTGGGGGCGTCGGCCAGAATCGGTCCGGGTTTGAGGCTGTCAAGGGCCTGTCGGAGAATCCGGCAGGACTGACGCATCTCGGTCAGCCTTACGAGATAGCGGGCCCAGGTGTCACACTCGGTGCTGGTCGGCACCTCGAAATCGTACTTCTCATAGCCGCTGTAGGGATTGTCCCTGCGCAGGTCGAGATCGACACCCGAACCACGCAGGGCGGGACCGGTCAATCCGATATTGATGGCATCCTCGGCGCTGATCACGCCGACTCCCTGGGTACGCTTCTGCCAGATCTTGTTGCCGGTGAGCAGCCCCTCATAAGTGTCGACATGTCCGGGCATTTCATCGACGAAGTCGCGGATCTTCTTTTCGAGCCCATCGGGAAAATCGTCCGAAAGGCCGCCGACACGGAAGTAATTGGAGGTCATGCGGGCCCCGGAAACCTGCTCGTAGATATCCATGACGTTTTCCCTCTCGCGGAAGCAATAGAGAAAAACCGTCATGGCGCCGATGTCCAGTGCGTGGCAGGCCAGCCAGACCAGGTGGCTCTTCAAACGGGTCAACTCCGCCATGATCACGCGGATCGTCTGAGCCCGCTCGGGAATGGCGTCTGTGAGACCCAGAAGCTTCTCCACCGCAAGGACATAACCGAGATTATTGCTCATAGGCGCGAGATAATCGAGACGGTCGGTCAGGGGAAGGGTCTGGTGGTAAGTGCGATACTCGGAGAGCTTTTCCACGCCTCGGTGCAGAAAACCGATATGGGGGGTGGCCTTGACGATCACCTCGCCGTCGAGCTCGAGGACCAGGCGCAACACCCCGTGGGTCGAAGGGTGCTGGGGCCCCATGTTTACCGTCATTACTTCGGTCATAGCCATAATATCCTCTTCTATAGAAAAGGTGATTTCCTGAAAATTTAGGAAAGACGCCCCTGATACGGTTCGCGATCAGGCCCCTGCAGCGGATAATCCTTGCGCAACGGATGCCCTTCCCAGTCATCGGGCATGAGAATCCGGCGCAGGTCGGGATGATTGTTGAAAACGATTCCCATCAGATCCCAGCATTCGCGCTCATGCCAGTTGGCGGTGGCCCAGATTCCGCTGACCGTATCGATCCTGGGATCCTTCTCTTCCACAGGAGCCTTAAGGCGCAGGCGCTCCTTTGTGGAGATATTGAAGAGGTGATAGACCACCATGAACCGGGGAGCCCGACCGAGGTAATCGACACCGCACACGTCGCTGAGCAGATTGTACCCCAGCTCCTTCTTCGCAAAGGCGCAGATGGCGACTATGTCCTCTTTTTTGACCGTGACGGTTGTTTCCCCCCGAAACTCGGTGACATCCAGAACGGAACCGGAGAATTTCTCCTTGAGTTTGCCGACGGCAGCATTTTCAGTCATATCGTAATTCCTATCTCGTTTTCCGATTACCGACCGGCATTAAGCCTCGTTGACCACTTCGCCGAACCCGAGGGCGGCGCCGAAAGAATTGCGTTCCTTCATGATCTTCTCCTGAAGCTTGCCAAGACCATAGAGCAGTCCCTCGGGCCGGGGAGGACAGCCGGGGATATACACGTCCACCGGCAAGGTCTCGTCAATCCCCTGTGCCACACTGTAGGTGTCGAAAATCCCACCCGAGCAGGCACAGGCGCCCATGGCGATGACATACCTTGGTTCGGGCATCTGTTCATAAACGGTCTTGATGGCGGGGAGCATTTTCTTGGTCACCGTTCCGGCGATAATGATGCAGTCGGCCTGGCGGGGGGAGGCGCGGAACAGCACCCCCAGCCGGTCGAGGTCGAAGCGGGCGGCGCCGGTCGCCATCATCTCGATGGCGCAGCAGGCCAGACCGAAGGTCATCGGCCACAGGGATCTGGACCGGGACCAGTTGACCAGCTTATCCAGACTGGTGAGAATGACATTATTTCCCAGCGGTTGCTCTACTCCCATTCCAGCGCTCCTTTTTTCCAAACGTAAACATAACCGACGAGGAGGATGACGATGAATACTCCCATTTCGATGAAGCCGAACATCCCGAGACGCTTGAACATCACCGCCCAAGGGTAGAGGAAGACCGCTTCTATATCGAAGAGAATAAAGAGCATGGCGACAATGTAGAACTTGACGGAAACCCGCTCCCGGGCCGTCCCCACCGGCGGCATGCCGCATTCGTAGGGAGCCAGCTTGACGGCGGTCGGCTTTTTCATCCCCACCAGCCTGGACATGACGACGGAACCCACGGCGAAAGCAAAGGCGATGGCGACGAGGACGAGTATCGGCAGATAACTCTCTAGCATGAAACAGCTCCTCCCAACAAATGTTTATCTTTCACTACTTAAACGGGCGGCGCTCACGGATTCGCCGCCGAGCAAGTTAAGACAATTCACATACGTTGTCAAGGGAAAAATACAGTATACTGTATACACTCAAGAGCAATAGAACGGTGTTTTATCAAGGGGTTAGCCAGGCGGCCCGGGGGCTTATCGACAGCCGTCGGCCAGGATCCTTCAGGACGAGGGACGCAGTGGCAGACGGTTCGGCGGAAGACAGGATTAAACGCGGCGCAGGTATCAGGTATTCGCACGAATCAATGAAGGGAAAATACCATCACCGAATTTTTATTCCCAGAAAAAAACGATCATTCAGGCAAAAGAAAGGAAAGGTTTTCCTGAGAAGCATAACCTAGCGCTGCGACTCCAGACGGTTCATCCCGGCCAGGAGAAAGCCAAGAGTGATAAATGCGCCGGGGGGCAGAATCATCAGCAGGAAAGGGACGTACCCGCCGCCGAAGAGGGAGAGCCCCAGAATGCTGCCGGAGCCGAAAATCTCCCGCACGGCTCCGAGGACGAACAGGGCCAGGGTAAAGCCCAGGCCCATGCCGGCTCCGTCGGCGATCGACGGGAGGGCCGGTTTTTTCGAGGCGAAGGCCTCGGCGCGACCCAGGATCAGACAGTTGACCACGATCAGAGGTATAAAAATACCCAGGGCCTGGTACAGATCATACACCCAGGCCTCCATTGAGAGTTGCACCACGGTGACGAACGAGGCGATGATGACGATGAAGGCTGGGATGCGCACCTTGGCCGGAATCAGCCGGCGCATCAATGACACCACGATGTTGGAGCACAGAAGCACGAAGGTAGTGGCCAGCCCCATTCCCAAGCCGTTCTCGGCGCTGGTAGTCACCGCCAGCGTCGGACACAGCCCGAGCAGCAGGCGAAAGACGGCATTCTCCTTGAGGAGTCCCTTGCTGAATTCCCTGGCCATGTTCATGGCTGCACCTCCTGCGAAACAATCTCCTGACGGTGTTCGCCGAAAAACTCGAGCCCATTTTTAACCGCCCCGACCACCGCCCGCGGCGAGATGGTGGCGCCGGTGATCTGGTCAAAGTCGCCGCCGTCCTTCTTCACCCGCCAGTCGACACTGCCGAGATTCTGCCCTTTGAACTGGCCCTTGAATCCCTCATGAGCGATCTTATCGCCGAGCCCCGGCGTCTCGGCGTGGCTGAGGATCTCAATACCGCTTACCGTCCCTTTCTCGTCGACCCCCACCATGATTTCTATGTTGCCGCTGTAGCCGTCGGGAGCCACCACTTTGAAGGCTACCCCGGCCAGACTTCCTTCGTAGCGGCCTCGGTAGAAGGTGCGCTCGACGTCCCGCCCCTTCCTGTCCTTGCCAGCCACCAGCGAGACAGTGTCGGTGTCGGGGGCATTGTCGATGGGCGGCAGCACGGCCTTGAGAGCCTTGAGTGTCTGCAGGCGACGCTGCTCGGCGATGGGCTCGCGGGTCACCGTCTCCACCAGGGACAGGATCAGCCCGGCGCCGGCGGCGATCAGGGTCAGAACGAGAACGAGACGGGCAATGTCTTTCATGCTAGGCTTTCTCCGGCACGTAGCCGAACTTGGTCGGCTTGGTGTAGCGGTCGATCAGGGGAGTAGCGGCGTTCATGAGCAGGATGGCGAAGGAGACTCCTTCGGGGTAGCCGCCAAAGAGGCGGATGAGCACAGTGAGAACTCCGCAGCCGATTCCAAATACAACCATCCCGCGATTGGTCACCGGCGAGGTGACCATATCGGTGGCCATATAGAAAACCCCCAGAATCAGGCCGCCGGTCAGAAGGTGAAAGAGCGGGTCGGGATATTTCTCCGGGTGGATCGCCCAGAAGATTCCCGACAGCGCCGCCACTGTGCCCAAAAAAGAGAAGGGAATGTGCCAGGTAAGAATCCGCTTCCAGAAGAGGTAGGCCGCTCCGAGGAGCAGAGCCAGAGCGGAGACCTCCCCGAGACTGCCGGCCATATAACCGATGAAGTAGTCGCCGAGACCGTTCTGCATCGTTTCGGGCAGTTTTCCGGTGAGCATCACCGCGGTCTTCCATTCCCCGAGGGGGGTGGCGGTGGTAACGGCGTCGAGGCCGGAGCCGATCGGCGCCGGGTTCGTCCATGTGGTCATCTGCACGGGAAAGGAGATCAGCAGAACCACGCGAGCCACCAAAGCCGGGTTGAAGGGATTGTAGCCGAGCCCGCCATAAACCTGCTTGGCCACGGCGATAGCTACCACCGCCCCGAGCAGGGCGAGCCACCAGGGGGCCGACGGAGGCAGGTTGAGGGCCAGCAGCACCCCGGTCAAGGCAGCGCTGCCATCCTTTATCGTCAGAGGCTGCCCCATCATCTTCTGGCAAAGCGCCTCAGCGCCGATGCAGCCGAAGGTGCACAGGAGCAGGATCGTGAACGCGGGCAGGCCGAAGAAGTACACGGAAACGGCGCAGGCCGGCAGCAGGGCATAGATCACAGCCCGCATCACTTTGTCGGTGGTTTCGCCCGAGTGGATGTGGGGCGACGATGAAAGATAAGGCTGTTTCTCCACGTCAGATCTTCCTTCTCTTGGCCAGGATGGCGGCCTTGGCATAGCGGATCGCCTGCACCAGCGGCAGGGAGGCAGGGCAGGTGTAGGTGCAGCAGCCGCACTCGATGCAGTCCATAGCGTTGAACGCTTCGGCTTCATCAATCATATCGAGACGGGCATAAGCGGCGATGGTGGTGGGCATGATCCGCGCCGGGCACACACGCACGCAGCGGCCGCAGCGGATGCAGGGGCCTTCGGGACGGGCGTCTACGTCCGATTCACCCAGCAGCAGCACTCCGGAGGTGCCGCGCACGGCGGGGACATCGAGTGAGAGCTGGGTCTGCCCCATCATCGGTCCGCCCATGATGATCTTGGCCGGATCCAGCGTAACACCGCCGCAGAACCCAACCATGTGAGAAAGTAGGGTGCCGATGCGCACCCGCAGGTTTTTGGGCTCGGCGACGCAGGGCCCGGTGACAGTGGCGATGCGCTCAATCAGGGGAAGGCCCAGTCGCACGGCATCGGATACGGCGGCGGCGGTGCCGACGTTCTGCACCACCACGCTCACGTCCATGGGCAGTCCGCCGGAAGGGACCTCACGGCCGGTCGCGGCCAGGATGAGCTGTTTCTCGGCCCCTTGCGGGTATTTGACCTCCAGAGGGACAACCTCTATTCCCTTGCCGGCGCAGGCCTTTTCCATGACGGCGATGGCGTCGGGCTTGTTGGCCTCGATGCCGATCAGAACTGTTTTAACCCCAAGGGCCTTTTTGAGGATGGCGACACCGTCGAGGACCCGTTCTGTCTGCTCGAGCATCAGCCGATGGTCGGCGGTGAGAAACGGCTCGCACTCGACGCCGTTGAGAACGAGGGTGTCGATGGTCTTCCCTTCGGGTGGGGAGAGCTTGACATGGGTGGGAAACGTGGCCCCACCCAGCCCCACGATCCCGGCGGTGCGGATGCGCTCGCGGATTTCGTCAGGGGTAAGTTCTTCGGGATCGGCTTCCAGCAGTCCATCGACCCAGGCGTCTTCACCGTCGGGCCTGATGACCACGGCGGACAGTGCCTTGCCGGCGGGGTGGGGGCGAGGCTCCACGGCGATCACTTCACCGGAGGTGGAGGCGTGCACCGGCACGGAGACAAAGCCCTTGGACTGCCCGATCACCTGCCCCTTCTTCACCGCATCGCCCTTGGCAACGCAGGCCTCAGCCGGCGCACCGATGTGTTGGGACAGGGGGATGACGAGCTCTTCGGGCAGCGGACAGGTTTCGATGGCCTTATGAGCGGAATACGCTTTGCTGTCAGGCGGATGCAGCCCGCCGGGGAATGTCTTGAGTTTCATTGGTAATTCTTCTTATCTAAAAGATGCTCAAGGTCTGGGAATCAAGGTCAAAGCTTAAAATTCTTTCGTCAGGCGGCCACGCCTTTTACCGGCACCGTCGGTGGGGCAAAGGTGCTGCCCTGGGGGTAGCCGTCGGTGAAGTCGCGGATGCACTTGGTGGGGCACTTCTCCACGGCGGCGGTGGCCTGTTCGTGATGCTCGTAGACCACCCTGGCCAGGAAATCCTCAATGACGTAGGCCTCTGGAGACGTCTTCTTGCAGATCTGGCAGGCGATGCAGCCCACCTGGCAATACTTGCGCACCGCCGCCCCCTTGTCGCGGCTGTTGCACAGCACGTGGACGGTGGCGTCCAGAGGCCGCATAACGATCACCTGACGCGGGCAGACCGCCACGCACTTTCTGCAGCCGGTGCACTTCTGGCGGCTGATCACCGCCAGCCCTTCGCCGGTGATCTCGATGGCATCGAAGGGGCAGACACGGGCGCAGGTCCCCAGCCCCAGGCAACCGCCGGGGCACTCCTTGGGCCCGTCGGCGATTTTCTGGGCGGCGTTGCAGTCGTGCACGCCGAGGTAGCGGTACTTGGCTTTGGCCAGGGCGTTATCCCCCTGGCACAGCACCACCGCTACCTGCGGGTCGGCCGAGACGGCCGCCACCCCCATGAGGTGAGCGATCTTCTCCAGAACGTCCTTGCCGCCCGGGGTGCACAGATTGGGAGACGCTTGCCCTGAGGCGACCGCCTTGGCGTAGCCGGCGCAGCCGGGATACCCGCAGGCGCCGCAATTGGCCCCGGGCATCACTTCCAGAAGGGCCAGCTCCCGCGGATCGACCTCCACGGCGAATTTCTTGGCTGCAAATCCCAGTGCCACCGCGGCCGCAAAGCCGATGCCGCCCAGACTTAAAACTGCTTCTACCATACAACCCTCTTAAAAGCGGAAGACGGAGGACTGAGGACGGAAGACGGCAAAAACCTCTTTTCTGTCCTCCGTCTTCTGTCCTCTGTCCTCAGAATTTAACCTTTTACCAGTCCCGCAAACCCCATGAACGCCAGCGACAGCAGACCGGCGGTGACAAAGGCGATGGCCGCTCCGCGGAAGCTTTTGGGCACAGGACACAGATCGATGCGCTCGCGCAAGCCGGCGAAGAGAATCAGCGCCAGGGTGAAGCCCAGGGCGGCGCCGATGGCGAAGATTACCCCTTCGAGAAATCCGTACCCCTTCTGGATGTTGAGTACCGCCAGACCGAGCACTGCGCAGTTGGTTGTGATCAGCGGCAGAAAGATTCCCAGCGACTGGTACAGGACCGGGCTGGCCTTCTGGATCACCATCTCCACCAGCTGCACCAGCGAGGCGATCACCAGAATGAAGGCGATGGTCTGCAGGTACTCGATGCCGAAGGGAATCAGCACGTAATACTGGATAAACCAGGTCACCACCGTGGCCACGGTCATCACGAAGGTCACTGCCATCCCCATGCCGAGGGCCGTCTCCACCTTCTTGGACACCCCCATGAAGGGGCAGATCCCCAGAAAGCGGGCCAGCACGAAGTTGTTGACGAAGATGGCGCTTATAAGTATTAAAAGTAGCTCTACCATTGCAAACCGTTCCTTGATTCCTTAAATTGGCCTGGCAAATTTCTCCCTTATAAACCAGCCGTATACCCTCTGTCAAACCTTTCCTGGGGATTTATCCCATCACCTCGAATCGGCCGGTCTTTGCAAGCTCTCGTTCTTGACAGTTGAGCAGAGGCTGTGCTAAGGAGACGGGAGACTTTCTTACGTCTTATTGATCACCCATAACTAATTAATAAAAAGAGGACATCATGAATCACAGCAGATCCGCGGCACTCTTCGCCGAAGCTAAGAAAGTCATTCCCGGCGGGGTCAACAGTCCGGTAAGAGCCTTCAAATCGGTGGGATGCGATCCCATCTTCATCTCCCGGGCCGAAGGTTCTAGGATATACGATACCGACGGAAACGCCTACCTCGACTACGTCGGTTCCTGGGGACCGATGATCCTCGGCCACTGCCACCCGAAAGTGGTGGAGGCGATCCAGGAGGCCGCCAGGAGCGGAGCCTCCTTCGGCGCCCCGACCGAAAAGGAGATCATTCTTGCGGAGATGGTCTGCGAGGCCTATCCCAACATCCAAAAGGTGCGCATGGTCTCATCCGGCACCGAAGCTACCATGAGCGCCATCCGACTGGCCCGCGGCTATACAGGCCGGGACAAAATCCTCAAATTCGACGGCTGCTATCACGGTCATGCCGACTCCCTTCTGGTCAAGGCCGGCAGCGGCGCCGCCACCTTCGGCGTCCCCACTTCGCCGGGGGTGCCCGCCGATTTCGCAAAGCATACCCTTACGGCCACCTACAATGATTTGACCGAGGTCAAGGCTCTGATCGCCGCCAATAAAGGTGAAATCGCCTGCATCATTCTCGAGCCGATCGCCGGCAACATGGGCTGCGTCGCCCCTCGCCCCGGATTTTTGGAGGGACTGCGCGAGATCTGCACCGCCGAAGGCATCCTTCTCATCATCGACGAGGTGATGACCGGCTTCCGCGTCGCCTACGGCGGAGCCCAGGAGCGCTTCGGCGTGCGCGGCGACCTGGTCTGTCTCGGCAAGATCATCGGCGGCGGACTCCCCGTCGGCGCTTTCGGCGGCAGACGCGAGATCATGGAAAAACTCTCCCCCGAGGGGGGAATTTATCAGGCCGGAACCCTCTCCGGAAATCCCCTGGCCATGAGCGCCGGCATCGCCACCTTGAGCCTGCTCAAGGAAGAGGGCTTCTATGACGGCATCGAAAAGAAGAGTGCCTATCTCGAGAAGGGCCTGAGGGAGGCCGCTGCCGAGACGGACGTTCCCACCTCCTTTCAACGGGTGGGAGGCATGTTCTGCACCTATTTCCAGGCCGAGGAGGTCTTCTCCTTCGCCGACGTCAAGCCGGAGGCGCCGCAGATCTTCGGCCGATTCTTTCGCGCCATGCTCGAAGAGGGGATCAACCTTGCTCCCAGTCAGTACGAAGCCGGCTTCATGAGTGCCGCCCATTCCACGGACGATCTCGATAAGACGATCGAGGCCGCCCGCAAGGCCCTGAAGAGTCTGTAGGATTTGGTCTTTTCCCGAAGCCCGGTTCTCCACGAGAGGCCGGGCTTTTTGCTTGCCGCCCATGGGGGCCGCTTGAAGTATTGCAGAGGTAGATAAGGAGGGGCACAATGAACGGACTCAGCATCACCTGCCCGCAATGCGGTTTCAGCAGGACCGTGGATATGCAGAGGATCCCCGCCCGTGCCGTGCGGGCCGTCTGCCCCCGGTGCCGGCAGGGGTTTTCATTTGACCGGGACGATGGCCGCGGTGATCAGGCACCGAAGACAGCCGCGACATCCGCCGAAGCCGTCCCTCCGCCTCCGGCCCTTCTTCCCGCACCCCCTTTAGAAACCGCCTCGCTGCGGCGCATCCCCTTCGTTTTCACAGGCAATGCCCGGGAATATTTCGGCATTTGGATCGTCAACACCTTGCTGAAGATTGTCTCCCTTGGCCTCTATTCCCCTTGGGCAAAGGTGCGGAAACGGAAATATTTCTACGGCAACACTCTGCTCGATGACGCTCATTTCGATTACCTCGCCGATCCGCTCGCCCTGCTCAAAGGGTGGCTTATCGGGGCGGGCCTGTTTATCCTCTACTCCGTGGGAACTCGCTTCAGCCCTGTCCTGAGCGGGGCACTCGGGATTCTTTTCTTTCTCGTCCTGCCCTGGCTGGTCGTGCGTTCGCGCCTTTTCAACAACCGCAACTCGTCCCACCGCAATATCCGGTTCAATTTCACCCCCTCCTATCGCGAGGCGTACACGGCTTTTGCCTGGCTTCCCCTGATGACTCCCTTCACCCTGGGTGCGATTGTTCCCTACACGGTCTATCGGCAGAAGCGGTTTCTGATGGAACACAATTCTTTCGGTCTCACTCCTTTTGCCTTCGACGCCCGGAGCGGGGATTTCTATCTGGTGTTCGTCAGGGCTTTCGGACTCCTGCTGCTTTTGGGAGGACTCTCCTTCGCCTCAGCCTCGGTTCTTCTGCCGGTTCTCAATACTCGGGTTGCCTCTGCGGCGGCCATTTTGCCTGCGTTTCTGCCCTTTCTTCTCATGGCCGGATACCTCTTCCTCGGACTGTACGTCTATGTACGCCTGACCAACCTGACCTGGAACGGCACCCGCATCAGCAGCCATCGTTTCGTCAGCTCCCTGAGGGTTCGCGACATGGCCTGGCTCTTTGCCTCCAACGCCCTTGCCGTGGCCCTTTCGGCCGGACTGCTCGTTCCCTGGGCTACGGTGCGCCTTGCCCGGTACCGTCTGGGCCATCTCGCCATCGAAACCTGCGGCGAACTCGACCTTTTCCGTGCCGACAATATAGGTGAAGTCGGCGCCACGGGTGAGGAAATCGGCGACATCTTCGGCGTGGATATAGGGATCTGATGGAAACTGAGGCCTTTTACTACGACGGGGAAAGCTCAGCCCGCAGCAAAGTCTCCCTAGTTCTGGCCGGGGACAATCTGCACCTGCGCGGAGCGGACCTCGACCTTTATTTCCCTCTGGCCGAAATCAGGATTTCACCGCCGCTGGCATCTGTACGCCGCTCGCTCTACCTCCCCGATGGAGCGGTTTGCGAAATCGCCGGCGGTTCCTTCGCCGCCAGCTTGGAGCATCGGCAGGGGAAAGGTTCCTTCTTCAGCAGCCTGCACCGATGGGAAATGAACCTGAAGCGGGCCTTCGCCGCCCTGGCGGCAACCATCTCGGTACTCGGGCTCTTCATCCATTTCGGCTTGCCGATACTGGCAAAACGGGCGGCCTTTGCCATACCGCCTGCGACCGAGGCATCCCTGGGAATCGAGACGCTGCACATCCTCGACCGAACCCTATTCGAACCGACGAACCTTGCCGAGAATCGGCAGAACGAACTCAGGGCGCTTTTCGCCGCCATCGGCACCGGCCTCGATGACTCAGACCGCGCCTTCGCCCTCATGTTCCGCCGTTCGCGGCACCTGGGCGCCAATGCCCTGGCCTTGCCCGGCGGGACGGTGGTCCTCACCGACGAACTGGAGAAACTGGCCGAACACGATGAAGAGATCATCGCCGTACTCGCCCACGAGATAGGGCATGTCCGTAATCGACATGCCCTGCGTCAGGTCATTCAGAGTTCGACCACAGGCCTGATCGTCGCCACCCTCACCGGTGACGTTTTTTCCGCTACCTCCCTGGCCGCAGCCCTGCCGACGATGCTGGCGGACGCCAGCTTTTCCCGCAACATGGAACGAGAAGCCGACGATTTCGCCGCAGCCTACCTGCAGCAGGAAGGGATACCGCTCGATCGTTTCGCCGCCATACTCCTTCGACTTCAGGAAAGCCGCGGCGGAGCCTCAGAGCACGAAGACCAGGGGGCAGGCATCACTGATTACCTCTCGACACATCCGGCAACGGCTGAGCGCATCGAGAGATTGGGACTGGACGGGTATTGAACGTTCTTTGAAGCGATCGGTATCCTGGCATGACTTAAAAGCCCGGCTTCTCCCTGCGAGAACCGGACTTCGTGCCTGGTGGTTGACGCCGAAGGCGACCGTCAGCCATCAGCCGGCGAGTCTGACAAGCCTGAGCAGCGTCTGCCTGTCGATCTCCTTCTGCCTCTGATGCATTTCATAAAGTGTCACAATGAGTTCAGCTTTTTTATTCGCTTTGAGGTGAAGCCCCAACTCTTCTCCCCCCTGCTCGACCATTTCGATCACGAGGCGCAGAAGATCTTTATTGAGGACTCCATTCCTCATCTCTTCCCCTTGCCGTCCGTAGATCTCCCCTTCCTCGCAGATAAGCCAGTTCGCATTTATCCCTTCCCTTGCCGCCCATTCGAGAACAAGTGGGCGGAGGGTATTCCTTTTTTTCCGATTGCTGAAATCCTGGGGGGACAACCCGAGCAGAAAAGCGAGGTCTTTTTCGCTTTTCAAGGATTTCAAAAGCTTGATGCGTTCGAGTATCGCGTCGGCTTCCATATCGGAATTCACTTTTCGTTTATTGTAAGTTGACATTATACACTTAACGTTTACAATTGAGGCGTCGGAGAATTCCGGATTTCTTAAAAATATTTTTCTTTCTAACAAGGTTTCGTACAGGTTTCAATGACAAAATCCGCGGATCCGGCTCCACCCGCAGGTTCTGAACTCGTCCGAAACCACGGAGAAACTGACCAGTCGGCAGGGAGAAGCTGTTTGAAAGCGGGGAGGGGGACTTATGCGTCTGGTTTGTGCCTGGTGCCAAAAAGATATTTCGATGGAAAATTCTTCAGGAGAAATTTCACAGGACATCTCCTATGGAATCTGCCCGACATGTCGCGCCCGTTTTTTTCCGGGCTCAACTGAGTCACCACCTCCACCGGAACGAGAAAGAGGCGGCTTGAACTGAAAAATCGAGGGCTTGACGCGCTATCGAGGCTGCCTGAATCTGCCGCTCCGGCGCCCCATGGAAAGAAAAAACCCAATCAGTGGTTTCTTCGTCCATGGGCCCGCGATAACGGATGCCTTTCACCGGGGAACCTCAAAAACTTTCGTGCTGCGCAAGGACTTGCAACTTTTCATCTTTTTGTTAAGGTTCAGCTAAGGATTAAACTCTGGCGAGAGGGGATTCAACGTGTTGACCGATCTCTATCTTTATACTGAGTGCCCGGACTGCAAAAGGAGAATACGGCATTACGTCAAAAGTCTGTCGTTGAAAAATATTTCTCACTGTCCGAAGTGCGGCGCCAAAATAGAAACAACTTTAAACACACTGGTCAAGGCGTTGCTCAAACTTGAGTCCGCCTCCGGTGACTTTCGGACTCATCTTTAGACCTCCAATCTCTTTTTTGATCGGGAGCGATGAAGCCGGCTTCCTTGATAAGCTTCCCTCCTGGAATCCCCGAAAAGCCAGGCACAATCCCTTCTTCTCCATCCACGAGACAACAACAAAGGGGAGGCCCGGAAGCCTCCCCTTTGTTGTTGTCTCTTTTTTTTCCCGATCAGAAGCGGATAAAGGCACCGCCATAGGGGCCGTCAAACGTCACGTCCAGAAAAACATCCGATTCATCGACTTCGATATCCAGATAGCGGTATCCGGCGAATATGCCGACCAGTGGAAGTGGAGAAAACTCGAGCTGAGCATCGGCATCCAGAAAGCTGTTGTGGTCGTATTCGAGATATCCGACCCGCCCCACCAGGCCGAGGAAATCGGAGATCCCAACCCGGCCTCGCAGGCCGATGGTGGGGACCGGCACACTGACCGATTCGCTCTCGCTGGCGGTGATGCTTCGCATTGAAATATCGGCCTCGACGTACTTGACCGACACCTCGGGACCGAGTTGCAGGCGGACGGGCAGGTCGTCGAAGTTCAGCAGGTACCATGTGAGTCCGACATCGTAGAGGTCGATGTCCACGTCGCTGTCGACGGTGCCGACAAAAGGTTGACCGTTGAAGATGATGCCCGTTGTGCTTCCACTTCCGGAAAACTTCAACGGCAGATAACCTGCCGTCAGCCGGAAGGAACCGAGCTGCACGGCGGCTTCGGCCATGAACTCCTCGCTGTCGTCGAATCCAAGGTCGTCTTCCATATCGACCTTGGTGCCGACCCCGCCGCTGAAGACCGCGAATTCCCCTTCCGGGCTAAGGGACAGGTAGCCGGCCTTGAAGGAAATCATTTCGTCGGCCATGACAGGGACAACTGACAGAGCGAAGAACATCAGCATCGAAAACACAATGATTGAAACACGCATGAATATACCTCCTGTAAAAGTTGTCTTGACCCAGCATGCAAGCAGCAGGCCTATTCGTCCGATCCAACAGCGGCGTGCCTGGACGATCTGAGCACCTGCGCATATTGGAGGGGAAATCCAAATCCCCGCCATCTGCCCCTCCAGAGATGACAATAATTGCCAGCCACCCAGAAACCTGCCTCAATGAGTGAACAGAATCGTGAATCAACGTCAAAAGCTTGGTCAATTCCGCTCTTTTGCGGTAATGTTCCATCTTTAATCCATGATCTAAAAGGAAGCCCCGCGATGAGCATTCCCTCCCTGAGCGATGTGACCGTTATCCTGGTGGAGCCGCAGAGTCCTGGAAACATCGGCATGGTCTGTCGGGCCATGGCGAATTTCGGCGCCGCCGATCTGCGCCTGGTCAATCCCTGTCATCACCTTCACCCCGAGGCTCGCAAATTCGCCGTCGGCGCGAGCTCACTTCTGGGTTCGGCCAGCATCTTTCCCGATCTGCCCTCGGCGGTCTCCGATCTGCACATGACCATTGCAACCACCAGGCGCAGAGGCCGATTGCGCGGAAAACTGCTCGACATCAGCGCGGTTCCGGCTCTGCGCTCCGAGCTTCCTCCAGCCGCCAGGATGGGGCTGGTCTTCGGCCGAGAGGATGCAGGGCTGACCAGCGAAGAAACGGCCTTGTGTTCCCATGCCGCAACGGTAAACACCAGCGCTGAAATCGGTTCCCTCAATCTCGCCCAGGCAGTCCTCCTTTTCCTTTATGAACTTGCCCGACAACCCCTGACGACCTCTCATCTGCGGGAGATCGCCGAGCAGGGTGAAGTCGAACCTCTGTTCGAGCAGATGGAATCGGTGCTGACTCGGATCGCCTTCTTAAATTCAAAACGCCCCGAAAATGTGATGACTCCTCTGCGCCATATTCTCCGGCGGGCAGAACTCAATCGCCATGAGGTGCGGCTGCTGAGAGGCATGTGGAGTCAGCTGGCCTGGAGCATCCGGGACTGGCGCGGCCGCAAACGGGGAGAAGATTGATCCGGACCGCAAAAGACCGAGAAACCGGTTGACATCCAACTTACCCCTGTGCTATTTAACCTTGGTTTTAACATCCAACTGTATGCTGTATACAAAACTCCATGGCCGAGGACAGGCGCCAGCTTATTAAATCACTGGGTTTCTTATCCAGTGTCGGGATTTCCATGGTTGCCTCGACGCTCATCGGGCTGGGCATGGGGTATTATCTCGACAAATGGTTGGGGACGTCACCCTGGCTGACCCTCGTTTTTCTGGGATTCGGGGTGGTTTCCGGTTTTCGCAATATATATATTCTGACCGAGCGTGAACTCAAGCGCCAAGAGAAGGAAAATCAAAAAGACGGTGAAGGACAAGGATGAACAACTGCTGGAGGAACTTTCCCGCCGCAACTGGATCATCCTGGCCTTACTTGTCCTGCTGAGCCTGCTCTGGCGTTCCGTCGATGTGACGCTGGGAGTGCTGTCCGGAGGATTGCTGGCCATTATCGGATATCTCTGGCTGCATCGCTCCCTGCAGCTGACCTTGTCCGAAGCATCGCAATATACCGCGCGAGGTTTTAAGTTCAGCTACCTGGTCCGGCTCGGCGCCCTGACCGCGGCGCTTTTTCTGCTCATTGCCCTGGCGAAGGTTCATCCCATCGCCCTGTCGGCGGGACTCTCGGTAGTTGTTATCAACATCCTCTGGATCACATTAAAAAGATCGTTCTGAACGAGGAGGCAGTAATCCATTATGATTCATCCCTTTCTTATCCTGCAGTGGCTCGAAGAAAAGTTGCACCTTCACCTCGGCGAACACGTAACCTACACCTGGTTCGTGATGATCGTCCTCATCCTCCTGGCTTTTGCCGCCTCACGGGCAGTCAAGGAGGTTCCTTCCGGGTTGCAGAACTTCATGGAAGTGGTTGTCGGAGGCGTGGAAAATCTTATTGAGGAGACTATGGGGCCCAAGGGAAAAGCCTATTTCCCCCTCATCGCCAGCTTTGCCCTGTTCATCCTGGTTTCCAACCTGATCGCCCTGATTCCTGGTTTCTATCCCCCCACCGCCAACCTCAACACCAATGCCGCACTGGCCCTCACGGTCTTCGCCATGACCCACATCATAGGATTCAAGGAGCACGGATTCTCCTATCTGAAGCATTTCATGGGGCCGATCCTGGTGCTGGCCCCCCTGATGTTCATCATCGAAATCATCGGCCATCTGGCTCGGCCCCTTTCCCTGTCCCTGCGTCTCTTCGGGAACATGTACGGGCATGAAATCGTCCTGATGATCTTCTTTGCCCTGGTACCGTTCCTGCTGCCGGTACCGATGATGCTGATGGGCGTGCTGGTCGCCTGCATCCAGACCTTCGTCTTTACCCTGCTGGCCATGATCTACATCGCCGGCGCCCTGGAAGAAGCTCACTGATTTCGCCCACGGCGAAATTTAAGTCCTATATCGTATAGGAAAAACAACCCACAGGAAGGAGAAGTCACATGGAATTTTTTGCTTGGTGTATGATCGCTGCCGGATTCGGCATGGCCATCGGTTCCTTCGGTACCGGCCTCGGCCAGGGCCTCGCCATTAAGAGCGCCGTCGAGGGTGTTGCCCGCAATCCCGGCGCCAGCGGTAAGATCCTGACCACGATGATGATCGGTCTGGCTATGATCGAGTCCCTGGCCATCTACGTTTTCGTCGTGTGCATGATCATCCTCTTCGCCAATCCCTTCACCGCTCAGGTGGTTGAACTGGCCGCGAAGTAAGAACAGCCGAAATCAAATGAAAAAAAAGGCGTATCCTTTGAGGATTCGCCTTTTTCATTAGCCAGCGACTTAGAACACTACGTGATTTGACCCTTTTAATCCCTGTTGTTTGACGTGATTTCACGGTCCTTATCCCCCTGCATCTTTTCTGGGTTAATCTCTTTTCCCATCGACACTCCCCCTACCCCCTTTTCATCCCATACTTGTCCAGCTCCCTTCCTACCTTTCAAATCCAATACCTCCCTCATAGCCTGATGGTTTAGTTTTTGCATTCCTTAATTTATGCATGCTAATTGTGTAATTCATAAAAAGACACATTGCACTCGAGGAGAAACAACTATGCTGTCTAGCCCGCTTCGAATGATTCCCATCGTCCTTTTATTGCTTTTCCTGGCCGCCACCGCTTTCGCAGATGCCCATTTGGCGCTTGATTCAGCAAGCTGTCTGCAATGCCACGACGACACCGTGTCCGTCGAGGAGATGGCGTCTTCCGTCCATGGCCAGAATTCCTGCAACAGCTGTCATGTGGAAGTCACCGACCTGGACGAGCACATGGCCGGCGAGATCGAAATCCAGCAGGTTAAATGTGTTCGCTGCCATAAGAAGGAAGCAGCCGAACATTATGCCAGCATCCACATGCTGAACGATGTCGGCTGCGCCGATTGTCACAGCCAAATTCATTCGGCAACCTACTGGCAGAATGACAAGCGCAAGGTGGTTGAAACCTGCGCGCAATGTCACGATGTCGAAGAGAATTACCTGAATTCAGTCCATGGTCGGGCGGTCATGTCCGGGAATGGAGATTCGGCAGCTTGCAACGACTGTCACAACCTCCACGAAATCAAGGCCCTTGGGGATCCCAACTCCTTTGAAAATCGAGACTTCCATACCAAGGTATGCCTCACGTGCCACGCCAATGAAGAGATGATGGCACGCAATAGTGTCTTCAATGTTGCCGTTGGCACCTATATGGAGAGTTATCACGGGAAAAACTACCATCTCGGCTTCCCTGAAAAGGTGGCGGGTTGCGCCGATTGCCACTCTTCCCATTCGGTCCTGCCGAAATCCGATCCGAATTCGAGCGTGAACGACAGTAACCTTGTAGCGACTTGTTCCCAGTGCCATGAGGGAGCGACCTCTCTCTTCACCCGGTATTATTCCCACGGCGAACACTCCGATCGGGACAACTATCCGATTCTTTATTGGACCTTCCTGGGCATGACCAGTCTTCTGGTCGGAACGTTCGCCGTATTCTGGATCCACACCCTCCTGTGGATGTTCCGCGGCTTTGTCGAAAATCGCGAAAGGGTGCGGGCTCTGCACGACGGCGGCATTGCCCACGCCATCCCCGAGGGCAATAAGCAGTACCTTCGCTTCAAGCCGAGGCATGTCGTCCTCCACCTCACCGTCATCATAAGCTTCCTCGGCCTTTCCCTGACCGGCTTGCCGCTCAAGTTCGCCGACGAGCAGTGGGCCAAAATCCTGATGTCCTTTTACGGGGGGACTTACAATGCCGGTCTTATTCATCGGGCTTGTGCGATCCTGACTTTTTATTATTTTTTCGGCGCCCTGGTGCTGAGCATTGATTTTCTCTTTTTACGCAAAGACATCAAAGGCAACTTCCTGCAGCGCCTCTTCGGTCCGGATTCCCTTTGTCCAAACTTCCGAGACCTGAGGGATATCACCGGAATGATAAAATGGTTCCTTTTCAAGGGACCCAAGCCGACTTTCGAGCGCTGGACCTACTGGGAGAAATTCGACTTCCTCGCTGTTTTCTGGGGGATGTTCGCCATCGGCGGTTCGGGCCTGATGCTCTGGTTCCCTGAATTCTTCGGATACTTCCTGCCAGGATGGACATTCAACGTTGCCACCATCGTGCATTCCGATGAGGCTCTGCTTGCCACCGGCTTCATATTCACCGTGCATTTTTTCAACACCCACGGAAGACCGGAGAAATTTCCGATGGATTTCGTAATCTTCAATGGACAGATTTCGAAAGAAGAATTCATCGAGGAACGCGGGGACCAGTGGCGACGCTATGAAGAGGAAGGGATTACAGAAAAGTTCGTAGCTCCACGGGTCAGCGGGGTACTTTATGATTTCGTTTTCAAGGGGTTCGGCTTTCTAGCCTTCTTCACCGGTATAGCCTGTCTGATAATGATGCTCTTCGCTTTCTTCTCCGGCAGCCACTAGCACGAACACAGGGAGGGCGCAATCCATTGCGCCCTCCCCCCTTTTTCGGGAGACAGCATGAAATACAATGGAACCGGACTCGCGGCCGCAGCCTTGGCAATCTATATCCTGGGAGGAATTGGAACCTTTGCAGGATTGGCGTTGATCGTTTTGATGAATGGACGTGAACTGGGTGGATGGGGAAGTGCCCGAAGCATAGGGTACCTGTTCTTCAGCACAGGCCTTGGATTTTCAATTCTCGCCGTCCTCCTCATGCGCATCTTCAGAAACCGGTTTACTCCTTAATCTCCAATTGTTGCTTCTTATCCGAACCCGGCCTACCTTCCTCTCTCTCCCAACTCGTTCTTACGCTCATCTCCCTATGGAAATGATGGCTAGACTCCATTTGGTTGTCATAATGTAATTAATTTTTTTTAGTTTATTTTTTACAACCATTTGATTTTGCGCTGTTTTCCTGTTGCAATCTCCTCCCGCAAAGTGTATTTTCTATCCGTTTTGTAAAAAGAGGACACAGAATAACGAATTTGCAAAGGATGGATACCCATGGCTCTAACGTTGAAGAACTTCATCAATTGGTGCAAAAGACACATCCTCCTGGTCACCCTGTTGGCCATCGGCTTCATCGTCGTTTTCGGATTCGTCAACATCCAGATCCTGCACATGACTTCAGAACCTGAGTTCTGCGCCATGTGCCATCCCAAGCACGGTTTCGGTCCGCTTGCGGAAGTCGATTCCTGGGAGCACTCAGGCCATTCGGATGCCGGGGTTTCCTGTCTCGACTGTCACGGCAGACCCGGACCCGCCGGCTACATGAAGGCCAAACTGGGAGGGCTCTACGATACGTACATGCAGTTCACCATCTCCAAGGAAGAAAAACTGGAGATCCTCGCCAATCCCAGTCCGGACCTCGTACCGATGGAACATTGCCTTTTCTGCCATTCCGATGAAGGCAATCGGGAGTATCGTGAGAAGCACAAAGGCCCGCTCGAGATCGTCGAAATGCGCCTTTTAGACAGCGTGAACAACCCCGAATTTCGCGAACGCAAAGGTCTGCCGGACATCATGACCGACACATTCGTGGGCGGCACCCATTTTGACCATTCCTTCCACATCGAGTCCTTCGACTTGACCTGCCGCGACTGTCATTTCGGAGTGGTACATCAACCGGGGACCAAAACCGAGCGGATGAATACCTGCGTCGCCTGCCATAAGGAAAACGAAGGTTCTTCCGCCCCCCTCATCGAAGATTGCGCCACCTGCCATGAAGCCCAATTGGCCATGAACGAAGGTAAGGGGGCCATGGAGGTGCAGGGCGATCCGGGGATGATGCACGCCGCCGAGGTAACCTGCCAGATGTGCCACACAGGCGTGGAAGAAGGCATCTATCGGCCCAGCTCTGCAACCTGCGTCGACTGCCATGATGGAAGCTACGTTGAAGTTTTCAATGACTGGGCCAAAACGATTGACGCCAAGGTCGACAGGCTCAGCCTCCTGCGCACCGATGCCGAAAAGGCCCTCAAGAAAGCCGACGATCTTCGTCGCGACACAGTGGAAGGCTGGGTGCTTTATGAAAAAGCGCTTCACAACCTGAACTTCGTTAAAGATGACGGAACACACGGGGTCCATAACATTGATTATGCCCAGGCCATCCTCAAGTCCGTAGAATCTGATTTCAAGCAGATACTGAAAGACCTGAACGTCAAATGGTAAAATCTGATCGCATGCAAATAAAAAAAGGCGCCCAACGAGGGCGCCTTTTTTATTTGCTGCTTGTTTCTCAAGCCATTTGTAATTAACGTCATTTAACGTTTTGCCCCGCCGAAACACGGTCCCCTTTTTCGATGGGAGAGAGAGCTCCGAAGACGTCCTGACCAGCTAGACAATCTTAGACCCGAGATAAGCAAGTGCCGGCCAAGCGATAAGAACCGCTGATATCAGGGCAAAAACCCCGACAACACCGAGAAGGGCGAGAACATAGGCGGAACTGAGAGCATCACCGAGACGACTTTGAGCTTCCATACGACA
>NZ_KI421424.1:167160-202777 GCF_000472285.1 Desulfuromonas sp. TF | reverse complement strand
CCCCGACAACACCGAGAAGGGCGAGAACATAGGCGGAACTGAGAGCATCACCGAGACGACTTTGAGCTTCCATACGACCCCTCCATCTTCTTGTGGGCTTGACGATGATCCATTTCATTCGCCGTGCCTGATTAGTGATATTTTGTTAATTTGCATTAATTGTACCATATTAACCATGGTTTTCCGCTCCAAAAAAAAAGAGGCTTTCTCCGCTACCTGCCGAGAGAGCCTCTTTCGTATTCTTTTAAACCTTCTGCTTTTTCCGGCTACTTATCTCCTCGCCAGAGCCCCTGCACTTCCTGGGCAATCTTTTTCAGAACCCAATGATACACCCATTACTGCATCGATTCATTTGCCCCGCCCGTCCCGGTCTGGGATTTACGAGGCCATTTTGATACTCTGAGCATATCAATGCGCTGCCACCGACTCAGCGCGAAGGACTCAAGGGAAGCCGCCACCCCGAAGGATAAAACACTGGCCACCACGGGAACGCCGGCCAGACCGAGCAGGTCGATCATAAAGACCTTTACGCCGCCGATAATAGTGACCAGAATGGCGACGTTCCGCACCTCCTTGTTTCGGCGCATGAAAGCAAAGCACATGAGGACGGCGGCGGAGAGATTGATGATCACCGTTTGGGCTGAAGAGAACACGGACGAGATCTCTTCACCCGGGATCAGCCCGACGATCGCCTGATACACTCCGACCCTCAAGGCAAAGAAACCGCCCAGCAGCGAGACCATGAGGAGGAAAACCGCAAGGCGGTCGTCCTTGTCGAATCGGTCAAAAACCAGGGATTCTCCAGGTGGCGGATTGTTGCGGGCCCAAAGGTAATGCAGAAAAGCGATTCCCGCCAGAGCCCCGGATGCGCCGGCGCCGACAAGTGAAGGACTGGTCGTTTCCGTGGCCCGCAGCAACAGCGCTAAAATACCGCAAGCATAAAACTGCAGCATGTAGGAGGTCAGTCGCATGCCTCCACTGCGCCAACGCCTGGACAGAACAGCCATTCCAAAGGCTGTTGCCGAGATCAGTGCAAGGGAGATCAGCTTACTCCCCGTGGCCATGGGGAGCGCCAGAGCCAGGAGAATGCTGCCAGCCAATGCGAAGGAGTTGGTTCCTGGCGCCCCTTCCATCCGTCTCCTTCCGAACCAATAACCTATTGCGAAATGACCTGCCGCGGCCATTACCCCCATGCTCGCCAAAAACGAGGCACTCCACGGTCCGGCATTTACCGCATACCTTGCAACGGCGAAAGCCCAGAGTACGTTCAAGGTCGGAAGGGCAAAGTCAAATTTTGAAACCCGTTCGTTGATCCGTCCGAGAATCCCCATAACCGCAACACCAGCGTAGACCAGGGCCAGAGTGGCGACCGCCGGAAAAAGGCCGGCGACCGAGAAGGGAAGTTCGTCCGGAGTACTCCTGCCCAGGTAAATACCCAGTCGCATCCCCCAGACCATCATCATGAATACGGAAACGACAAAGAGGAGCCATCGGAGCCAGGAACACCGCTGAAGACGCGTCGCAAAAGTGCCCAGGGTATTGGCAGCCAGCAGCAGAATGAAAAGGTAGGGGAAAACTGGATGAGGAAAATCGAGCGCAACGCCGGCAAGACACATTCCAAGTGTACCGACGAATACGGGAAGAGCGACCTTGTACAGGTGCGAGATAAACGCCAGGGCCACTCCGGCCGCAGCGATAAGCATGTAGGCCGGCACGGTGGGGAGGGATTCGAAGTGCTCGTGGGTTTCAACGACGATCGAGTAGAGGAGAAACGCGCCACAGACGGTAAAAACCGGCGCAAGCGAATGCGACCGGCTATAACTTCGCCATCCCCAGGCGATGAGGGCAAAAGAGTATGCCATTCCGATCAGGGATCCGACCTCCTTGTCCAGGATGTCATTGTCGGTGACCGTCCGCAGAACAAGCGCCACTACCAGCAGAAAGCAGATAGACGCCAATCGCTGGAGGAGAGAAGAATGCCCCAACCAGTCCAGCAGCGCCTCAGAGGGTTCTCCGGATTCGGCGACCGGCGTTGGCATATCCCGCAGCAGAATTTTCCCGGCAGGACGCTCAAGGCGGTGTTCCAGTTCCTCTATCCGGCTTTCGAGTGTACTGATATCCTTTTCGAGCTCCTCAATTCGGCGCTCCAGAGATTTTCCAGCATCTGGCATATACCCGCCTCCAGCGTTCATGACTTCGTGCAGCACAGAAACCCCCAGCTCAGAATTTCTGCACTGTCGCTTTCATCCAAACAGCTCACCGACCGCTGCGAGCCCCCATCGAATCAGCCATTTATTTTATAGCGACTTTAAGCTTGCGCCAATATGGGCCACAGTATAACACTTTTTTACTAATTTCAAAAACATTTGATATATGCCTTTTCCGTCCTTTGGCATGAGGCCTTGCAGCACAGCATGTGATATAATTATAATTAAAAATCAGCAGCTTCCGTCCATTCACAGAGGATTGACATCCGGTGACTTTAGTGTTAAAAAGTAAACGATGTTCTACTTTTTGAGGGAGGCGGAAGCAGGCCTGCCCACCTTCGTAACCGGCGTCCGAGGGATATTTCAATCCGGTTTTTTTACACAGGTGACGTATCGACTCTCTTCTTTATCCCCCTGAGCAACCCGGCGTCGCATAATGTAAATTTCAACAATTGACTCAGGTCAAACCATCAAGTCAACCGCTTTTATATAATTGCAAAATACTCCTCACACTTGATAGACAATGGATAGACAATGTTATTATTTTTCGCCTTTTTGTTCTGCTGTCCTTTTGCCGAACCCGATTACCCGTACAGGGCTCAACCCTGACTTTTCTAACCATCATCTCGAGGTAAAAAATGCTCTCTCTCAGAGTGATCTTACACCGAACCGCCCTGGGGGCACTCGCCCTCCTCCTGTGTACCTTCTCACCCCCTCCAACGCAGGCGGCAAAAGAGAAATATTTTGACCGCTCCGGCAGGTTGATCGTGGTGGAGAAGCCGGCGGCCGACCTGCTGCGCACCTACGACACCCAAAATCGTAAACCGCCCGAGAACTTTCCCGTGCCGCCTGCCCCCTTCTCGGAAGGGATTTTTCCCTGCTCCGACTGCCATGCCGACATGAAACCGAATCTCCAACGGCGGGAATTGCAGGACATGCACACCGATATCGTCCTGAATCATGCCGAGGGACAGCGCTGGTGCCTGGATTGTCACAATCCCGGCGATCGGGACACCTTGCGCCTGGTGTCGGGGGAGGTGATCCCCTTCTCCGAAAGCTACCGGCTCTGCGGACAGTGCCACGGGGACAAATACCGGGACTGGCGCGAGGGCATACATGGCAAGCGAACCGGCAACTGGAACGGCGACAAGGAATACCTGCTCTGCGCACACTGCCACAACCCGCACGATCCTGGATTCAAGCCGTTAAAGCCCATGCCACCACCACAACGGCCCGGCGGCGGTATACATTAAATATCACGCAATAAACCGAATGGAGAAAATAATGTCGGATCAAAATAAGCGCGATAAACATGTTTTTCAATTAACCCGTCGCAAGGCCCTGAAGGGCCTTGCGGCAGGTGTCGGCGTTCTAGCCTTGCCATCCCGTCAAGCTTCGGCCTCCGTCTGGGAAAGCTTCTTCCAGAAGCATTTCCGTGAACTCAGCAAGGATGAGCTGAAAAGTGTATTGGCACGGCTGGAAAAGGAATACAGCAAGCAATACGACAAGGACGTGACGGTCAAGGCCACACCGGCCATTGAGGGGGTAAGATTCGGCTACGGGCTCGACCTGTCCCGGTGCATCGGCTGTCGCCGCTGCGTCTATGGCTGTGTGGCGGAGAACAATCAGTCCCGCGACCCGCAGATTCAATGGATACGCGTCGTCCGCATGGACAAGGAGAAGGGGATCGATTTCGATTCCGCCGAACACTACTACAACCCGGCTGAAGTTCCGGAAGAGGGTCACACCTACATGCCGATCGCCTGTCAGCAGTGCGAGAATCCGGCCTGCACCAAAGTTTGCCCCGTGCAGGCCACCTGGAAGGAAAACGACGGAATCATCGTCGTCGATTACAACTGGTGTATCGGCTGCCGTTACTGCATGGCGGCCTGCCCTTACGGCGCACGCCATTTCAACTGGAAGAAGAGCCAGATTCCGGCCGAAGAACTGAACCCCGACACCCATTATCTCGGGAACCGCCCCCGACCGGTCGGCGTCGTGGAAAAATGCACCTTCTGCATTCAGCGCACCAGGGAGCAGCCGGGCCGTTACCCGGCCTGCGAAGAGGCTTGCCCGGTCGGCGCCCGGAAGTTCGGCAATCTTCTCGACCCTAAAAGTGAAATGCGGTATCTGATTGAGAACAAACGGGTCTTCATCCTCAAGGAGGAGTTGAATACGCAGCCCAAGTTCTTTTACTTCTACGCGACCTAACCTCTGTGCGGAGTGAAACATGAAGAATATATGGTCATTTTTTAAAGGCACGCTGGTGCTGGTCAGCAAAGGAAGCAAAGGATATTATATCTGGGTCGGATTGCTTCTGTCGCTGATGACGATCGGCGCTACGGCTTACGTCTATCAGTTGGGGAACGGGCTCGGCGTCACTGCGATGCGCGACCAGGTCTCCTGGGGCTTTTACATCTCCAATTTCACCTTCCTGGTCGGGGTGGCCGCTGCTGCCGTACTGCTGGTAATCCCCGCGTATGTCTACCATTGGAAGCCGATCAAGGAGATCGCCGTTCTGGGCGAATTGCTTGCGATTTCCGCCATCGTCATG
The DNA here is from genome assembly GCF_000472285.1 of Desulfuromonas sp. TF. Classification (NCBI taxonomy): domain Bacteria; kingdom Pseudomonadati; phylum Thermodesulfobacteriota; class Desulfuromonadia; order Desulfuromonadales; family Desulfuromonadaceae; genus Desulfuromonas; species Desulfuromonas sp. TF. Next base: position 198,016 of record NZ_KI421424.1, on the reverse strand, counting down.
TGCCTGTTGTTCGTCACGGTGGATATCGGCCGCCCTGATCGTTTCTGGCATCTTATCCCGAAGATCGGCATCCTTAACTTCCCGCAATCGTTGCTGGCCTGGGACGTAGTCGTGCTTAACCTGTATCTTGTCCTCAATCTTGTCATTGCTGTATACATTCTCTACAACCTCTATTACAAGCGGGAACCGAACAAAAACTTCACGACGCCGCTGCTGCTGTTGTCTATCCCAGCCGCCATCTCGATCCATACGGTCACCGCTTTTCTGTACTCCGGTCTCGGGGCTCGTCCGTTCTGGAACGCTTCGATTCTGGCCCCGCGTTTTCTGGCCTCAGCTTTCTGCTCCGGCCCGGCCTTCATGATTCTGGTATTTCTCCTGATTCGCCGGTATACCAAGTTCCGGATCAAGGATGAGGCAATTCACAAAGTGGCAGAACTGATCGCCTATGCCATGTTCATCAATCTCTTTCTCCTCGGGGCGGAGGTTTTCAAAGAGTACTACACCGACACCATTCACCTTGCTCCGATGAAGTATCTTTTCCAGGGCCTCCACGGCCACTCGGCCCTTGTTCCCTGGATCTGGACAGCCATGCTCTTCAATATCACGGCTTTCCTGATCTTTCTTATCCCCGAGACCCGCAAGAACCATGTCACTCTGGTGATCGGCTGCCTTCTGATCTTCACCGGCGTTTACATCGAGAAAGGGATGGGCCTGGTTATACCCGGCTTTGTCCCGGACGTTCTGCACGAAATCTATGAATACTCGCCGACGGGAATTGAAATCCTGCTGACGATGGGAATCTGGGCCACGGGAATGTTCGTCTACACCATGCTGCTGCGAGTGGCCATACCGATCCTCAACGGTGATTTCCATGTCTCCGAGGACGGGGTCAACTGCTATATCGGGGATCAGCTCTTCCTCGTGCCTGCCCAAACCGAAGATAAAACATGACTTGATTCTGGCAAGTTTCACTGGCCGACAAGCCGGGGGAGGCTGCGCCCTCCCTCGGCTTTCATAACACCGGGGCGTATGATTCACCCGGTGCTGCTCTAGTCATCTCCTCGAGATAATGGCACCTCCTTCGTTTGTCACACCCCTTCCATTGATGCGAGAGCTTTTCATCCTCACGCAATACCTATCGGGAATGCCTGTTTTATTTTGATGTTTTTAATTTTATTTCCCTTGTAAAAGTATTGCTAAATCCCCAGTAAAATAGTATTTTATCAATCGGTTTTGGTCGGCTGGCCAGGCATTTGCGGCGGCCAACCCTCGGGGCCATTTCGCCCATCGTCCAGCAATAATCACCGCCAGGAAAGGGAATGACGTGAAAAACCATGTATGGCGACCACTCTTCGTGGTCATCGCAATGGTCGTGGGGATACTGGCATTCCGGTTCTTCTATGTCCCTAACGACTTCGGCAGCGGGGAGTACGGATTCATGTACAGCTACCACCGGAAGTCCAATGAGGAAGAGTGGAAGTCTAAGCCGGTGAAGTACCGCGACACAGGCAAGCAGAAGATGCACGAATTCTGCGAGGATTGCCATGGGGAGGAAGTCGAAATCCGGACGGAAGACCTGCACGGCATCATTCCCTGCGAAAACTGTCACGGGCCGGCCCTGAACCATCCGGAAGACCCCGAGAAGCTGCTCATCGACCGCAGCCGTGGGGTCTGCCTCCGCTGCCACACCGATCTTCCTTATACGACCAGTGAGCGCAAGCGCATCCCCGGCATCGATCCCGACGAGCATAATGTCGACATGGAATGCGTGGAATGTCACAACCCGCACAACCCGAGACTGGAGGACATGTAACGATGAAGCGGCGGGAATTCCTGAAAAACACCATCGTGGTCATCGCCGGTGCGTCGGTCCCCCTCTCGGCCCTAGAACTGATCGACCCCCGCAAGGTGCTGGCCGACAATCCTGAAATCCACTGGGCTTTTTTGATCGACACCCATAAGTGTGTAGGCTGCGGCTTCTGTGTGAAAGCCTGCAAGACCGAAAACGACATCCCCATGGAAGCCAACGTCACCCGCACGTGGGTCGAGCGGTACGTTTACACAAAGGATGACCGGCGGTACGTCGATAGCCCTAAAGGCGCCCTCTATGGCTACACCGACTCCAGAATCGACCTGGGCATGGGAGAACACAAGGAAATCAACCCCGAAGACGTCGGCAAGGCCTTCTTCGTTCCCAAGCTCTGCAACCATTGCCTCACCCCTCCCTGCACTCAGGTTTGCCCGGTCGGCGCCACCTATAAGACGGATGACGGCGTGGTGCTGGTCGATAATACCTGGTGCATCGGCTGCGGTTACTGCATCATGGCCTGCCCCTTCGGCGCCCGATATTTCCACCCTGTGCACAAGGTGGCGGACAAGTGCACCTTCTGCTATCACCGTATCACCAAGGGTCTCGAGACTGCGTGCGTCAATGCCTGTCCTTTCGGTGCCCGGAAGATGTGCAATATCCGGGACATCAATGACCCGGTCACCAAGATCATTATGAACGACCGCGTCGGTGTGCTTAAAGACGAATTCGGAACCAAACCGCAGGCTTTTTACATCGGCCTTGCTTCGGAGGTGCGTTAATCATGGTCGAACATGTCGCACAACTTGTTCATGGTGAAGCCTGGACAATCAAAGAGCTGTTCGTTCTGCCGAACGAATATGTCTACTGGTCGATTCAGATCGTCATGTACCCCTTTATGACAGGCCTGGTGGCGGGCGCCTTCGTCCTTTCCTCGCTTTACCACGTATTCGGGGTAAAGCAGCTGAAGGAAATCGCCCGCTTTTCACTTGTTTTCTCCTTTGCGCTGCTGCCGGTGGCGATGTTGCCGCTGATGCTGCACCTGATGCAGCCTTTTAGGGGCATCCACGTCCTGATGACGCCGCACTTCACCTCTGCGATTTCTGCCTTCGGTATCGTCTTTCTGACCTACGCCTGCATTGTTGCCTCCGAGCTGTGGTTCGTCTATCGTCAACATTTCGTCGAGAGCGCCCTCGCCCTCAAAGCCAGCCCGACCCGCTCAGGAATCGACAGCCTGCGCCTCAGGCTTTTCTCCATCCTGACCCTCGGCGCCTGGGACATCAGCGATGAAGCCCTTCACAAGGACCATAAGGCGGTAAGCGTTCTGGCCGCCTTCGGCATCCCGGTCGCCTGCTTTCTGCATGGATACGCCGGTTTCATTTTCGGCTCGGTCAAAGCGAACGCTCTGTGGATGACGCCGCTCATGCCGGTCATCTTCATCTGCTCCGCGGTCGTCTCCGGCATCGCCCTGTGCATTCTCTGCTATGTGGTGACTCAGGAGATCCGCAAGTTCCTGGCCAAACGGAAATTGGCTCGGTGGGCTCACGAGCCCAATGCTCCGAGCGTGGAGCAACTGCGTGGGGCAGAGGAATCTGAGGTCAAGATGGTGGCCAATTACCTTCTCTATTTTATGATCGCCGCCCTTACCCTGGAAATTCTCGACCTGATCTTCCGTGGATACACCCAGGTCAAATCTTGGGACATTCTGCGCGAGGTCATTATGGAGCGGGATTTTGTCAAAATCTTCATTCTGCAGTACACCATCGGCAACGCTATCCCTTTCATCATGATGATCTTGCCCGGGAGAACGGTGCGAAGGATAACCATTGCAACCGTGCTCGTCATGTTCGGTGTATTCATGATGCGTTGGAATGTGGTCATCGGCGGACAGGCCTTCTCCCTGAGCTTCGCCGGCTTCATGCACTATCACCTGCCGATCATCCCCCATGATGTGGAGACCTTCAAGGAGGGGCTGTTCGGCGCACTAACAGTCATGGCCACGCCTTTTGTGATTTTCTACTTCCTGACAAAGATTTTCCCGGTCTTCGCTGAAGAAAAGGCTCATTGACCCAGATCCCAAATAACTGACACGCGTCACTGAAACGGCAGAAGCCGCACCTCCATCGGAGGTGCGGCTTCTGCCGTTATGCTTTCGATCGTTTCGATCCTGATTAAGTTAGTCCATACTAATGTTTAACCAGCCAGAATTTAACCGTTTTTCCTCCCTTTCCCGTTGACACTCCATGGTTCTGAATGCTATCTAATGACTGTCCAATAATTTGGCAGGGTCTTGCACATGCCGGACAGCCGGACTCATCCTTTATTTTTCCAAATCCTCCCAACAGATAAAGCCATAGAAGGGATATTTCATGAAAAGACTGACGGATCTGGTGTCGGCATTCGCCAAGGGCATTGCCCATAGCAGGATCTCATTGATAGGAGCAATGATCGTCACGGTTGTCTGCCCCTTTCTCCTCGGCGCTCTGATTTATGACGCAGTCTGGCACATCGACAATACATATTTTTCCTTCGCCATCTACATGATTCTCGGACCGACATTCATCACCGGGTTAATCATGGTGTTTCTGGGCTTGTTTTTTTTCAAGGGCAAGGAGGAGGTCAGACTTTTCACTCTCGAATACCTGCAAGGGTATTTCACGGACCCTTCCAAGTTCAACCGCCTGCGTAAGCTGGTCTTTGTCGCCGTCTTTCTCACCTGCGTGAACCTGTTCATTTTCGGGCTGCTCGGCTACAGCGGGTATCATTACATGGAATCGACCGGGTTCTGCGGCCAATTCTGCCATACGGTCATGGATCCCGAATACACGGCCTACCAGAATTCGCCGCACTCCCGCGTTTCCTGCGTGGAATGCCACATCGGTCCTGGGGCCGGCTGGTTTGTCAAGTCAAAGATCTCCGGTGCCAGGCAGCTTGCCGCCGTAACACTCGAATCCTATCCCCGCCCGATTGAAACTCCGGTACACGGCCTGCGTCCGGCGCGGGATACCTGCGAACAATGTCATCGCCCGCAGATATTTCATGGCGGTAAACTGGTAGTCAAGGATAAATTTCTGCCTGATGAGCAGAACACCCACGTCCAGACGGTTCTTCTGATGAAGATAGGATCTGCGGGCGACCGGACGGTCAGCCCGCACGGCATTCACTGGCATGTCGCTCCCGAAAACAGAATTGTCTATCGGGCGGCCGACTGGGAGCGCGAGAAGATACCCCTGGTGACCCTCGCCAAATCGGACGGTACGGAAGTTGTCTATCGCACAGAAGACGCCGAGGAAGTTCTGGGCCAAGACACGGAGCAGGGATTACGTGAGATGGACTGCATCGACTGCCATAATCGACCGACCCACATCTATCTGCCCCCTGACCGGGCCATCGACAATAAAATACTCTCCGGAGATATCCCCCTTGACATCCCCTTCATCAAAAAGAAAGCCATGGAAGTGGTCAAGGTGGAGTATGCGAGCCATGAAGAGGCAAGAGAGGGGATTGCAGAACGGCTGAACGAGTGGTATAGACAGAATCACGCTGAATTCCTCTCTGCCAATCCCAACCTGCTGCCGAAGGCGATTGAGGGAATACAGGCGGCATATACTGAAAACGTCTTCCCGAAGATGAATATCCAGTGGGGGACTTATACCAGCCACCTCGGCCATGAAAACGATCTTGGATGCTTTCGCTGTCACGACGAAATGCACGAGTCCGAATCAGGGGAGACGATCTCCATGGATTGCAACACCTGCCATACCATCCTTGCCGAGGAGGAAACCAGCCCCGAAATCCTTCATCTCCTCCAGGGAGAATAGACGCAGATAAACGTAAAATCCCCTCGCAGCTGTATTGCGAGGGGATTTTTTTGTCAGCCGGCTCATCGTCTCGTCCGGCTTCTTCGCTCTGCGGGGCAGGGCGATGAATACCCCGATCAGGGGTCAATGATCATTATCTTAATGTATTTTTTAATCCGCCTGATCCTCCTTTCCTTTGTCTTTATTTTATCGTGCACTGGAGAAAGAGCAACCGCCCAAAGGCGAATAATTCCTTCCTCCTCCTGGTCCGGTTATTTCCGCCCCACTCCAATGCAGAATGAGTCTCTAAACAATGCTCCATCTCTTGCGGCCACTCTGATTTGTGCTAAATAGATATAATAACCACATCGCAGGGAGGGAAATATGGTACGCAAGAATAACAGTGGAACACTGGGAGCGATTATGCTCGTAGCCGGAGGAATCATTGGGGCTGGGACGGCGCTGTTGCTGGCGCCGCAATCAGGGAAAAGGACCCGCAGGCAGATCGCCCGCTGTTCCCGAAAGGCGCGCAGTCAAGCAGAGGAAATGGTCAAGGAGGCCGCCGATTCGGTATCCGAAGTCATTGATGATCTGGGGGAAAAGACATCCGACATCTTTGAAAGAGGAGGCGAAGTGGCTGAAAGCTGGCGCAACCATCTGCTCGAATCGCTTGATCAGGGGCAGAAAAATCTGGAGAAACAACGGAAACGACTTTCGGAACGGTGGTCCTGATTTTCCGGCAGGTCATGGAAGTCCCGCCAGGGTCGCTCCCTGGCCTGCCGGAAATACACCTCCTAGACTTTCCCCTTGTCTCCGTCCCCGGATCGAGGCCTCTCCTCTGTAAACCCGATCTCCGGGGAGACACTCCGAAGGTGAAGATCCCTCTGCGGGAAAGGTATCTCCACACCCTCCTCCCGGAAACGACGGTCAATAAATTGACAGATTTCGCTGCGCACCCTCAATCGGTCGCGGACGTTGGAAATCCAGACGCGCAACTCGAAATCGAGCGAACTGTCTCCGAAACCGCTGAACAGCGGAGACGGAGCAGGATCATTCAGGACATTGGGATTCTCTTCACCCGCTTCCACGAGAATTTTCAAAACCAACGTAACATCGCTGCCATAGGCAACTCCGACAGGAACCGATACGCGGCATAGCGGTGATGTGAGCGACCAGTTGGTCACCATCTCGGATACCAGCAGTGAATTGGGGACGATAATCTCTGATTCATCGAGAGTGGTGACCACCGTGGAACGAAGCCCGATCCTGAGCACCGTACCCCATGCGTTGTCGATGATGACGATGTCCCCGACTCTGATCGGTCTCTCGAAAAGGAGAATGATTCCGCTGAGAAAATTATTAACGATGTTCTGCAGACCAAAACCGATCCCGATGCCAAAGGCGCCCGCCAGCACAGCGAAATTTTTAAGCTCCACCCCGGCCAGACTCATGGCGAAAAGGAAGCCTACAAAAATCAGCGCGTAATGCAGCAGCTTCTTTATCGCATCACGGATTCCGCGATCAAAACGACGCCGTGGGAAAACTTCCGCCTCCAGAAGTGAGCGGATCCCCCATGAAGTGAAGATGGAAGCATAGAGAACGAGTCCAATAACCAGAATCTTCTGAACAGTAATCCGTACGTTCTCAATGGTAAATCCGTATTCGAGCAAGGCGGACCAGCCTTCTGCCACGTTGTCGTAGATGTTCCATATCTCCAGCAGATACAGCCCCGCATACACCGAGACAAGGGCGATGAACATGGTTTTAAGGCGTGCAGTCAGTTCACCACCGAAGCGGCGGAAGAAACGCCACCGACGGAAAAACTCCTGCTCAAAAAGGAATTCGATGCCTCCCTGTCCGAGCTTAACCGTCATTGCGGCAAAAAGGCCCAGGAAAACAGTCTTGAGGGATGAATCGATCAGCCGGAAGGAAATCGTGCTATAGCCGCCGAACTGTGCCAGAAAGGATACCAGGAGGATTACTGCACCGAGGCGAAGTGCGACGGCAAATCCTGTAAGCTGCCCTTCATGTTCCCGCAGATTATTCGCGGCCAGTACCCAGAAGAGGGGGGCTCCGCAAAGAGAGAGCAGAGCCAGATAAAGGCGGTACAGGGGAACGGGAAAACCGATGGTGCGCAAGACTAGAGAGATGAGAAAAAGAACTGCCAGCAGCCAGACCATGAAGCGCTTTCCGGAATCCTCCAGCAGAGCGCAGACGAGAATGGCAGCAGAGGAAGCCGCCACTATCCAGAGCAGCAGATCCCAGAGAGGAGAAGCGTCCGAATAGAGAAAACTCAGGGAACAGAGTGAAACGAAAGCTCCCGTCGCCCAGGGGTGAAAGAGAATGAAATGCCATTCCTCGGTATCTTCGACCTTGACGCGATGGTGAAGGATAAATCCGCCCAGTACAAAAACCAACAGGATTTGCATGGCGGTGATCCATCCCTGGCTGCGCAGGAAGTCGTAACTGATCCCCTGTACGTTGCCGATACCTTCAATCACCCGCTCCCAGAGGGCGGCGTTGAATTGCTGAAGGAACTCCCGGCTGGCGAATGAATGGGAAACCTTTTTGAAACTTTGGCGGCGAACGATTTCCTCGATTTGCGCCAGCAGAGTGTTCACTCTGCTTTTCAGGTCCGTAACCTCTTTCTGCTGCCGGATCAGTGGAGTGGAAACGGAAGATACCAGCTCCAACACCCCTTCGATGGTTTCCCTGGCCTGGGCAAATTCCTCCTGAGGGACTGAAATATCCCTTCTTACAAGGAAATCCCGCCATTCCTTCCAGAATGTCTGTTTGCTTCTCCAGCTGCTGCCAACGCTCGCAATTTCGGCGATACGCGAGGAGAGATTATCGAGAAGAATCTCCAGCGAGTCACTCGTCTCATTCAGTTTTTCGCGAAGATCGAGCAATTGGTTGAATCCCTGACCGAGGGGACCGACCACCTCGCCTACCCGCGCTTCGAGACTTTGCAGGTCCTGCCGTATCGTTCCAAGCCTCTCCCGCAGAGCTATGGGGTCACGCAATTCCTCGATTCTTCTCCTGACCTGGGTTGCCTCGGCAACAAGCTGGGAGGAGCGGGGCACGATCTGATCGAATCCGGGATATTCGCTTGCCTGGGTTTTTTCATCGCCGGCAGGCGAAGCCTCCTGCGCGCGAAGCGGCCCGGTCAGGGTCACCAGCAATAACACGATCAGAAAAGTCGGGATAAATCGAGACATGGATTTCTCTGGTGGCGACGGAATTGACTTAACTGCCCTGTTTTATTAGTCTAACTCTTTTTACTCCTTATTCCACCGGCCGCAGGATGGATGACCGAGAATTGAACTGTTGTCGTAATTGGCGAGGTCCTTTGTGTTCTGCGGAAAAGAAAAAAAGAATCATGGAATAAGGAGCAAACCAGAGTAATCCATTTGAAGCTGCTATCATTTAAGGGGCAGAGGGTTGAAGCGTTTCATCGTTCTTTAGCCCAACAACGGAAAGTGAAGATGAAATGAAGCTGGTCAGAAAACATTCAAAACATGTCGGTCTGCCGCCTGGATCGTTGGTCCATGTCGGCGATCGTAAAATTGAACATCCGAAGATCACTCTTTTTGATTATTCGCTGGAGCGCTGGGAGGAAAAGCCTCTTGATGACGTGAAGTTATCCTTTCCTCTCAAGGAAACTTCTTCTGTCACCTGGGTCAACGTGGACGGTATCCATCAAACAGACCTCCTGGAAAAGCTCGGCACTGGTTTCGGCCTGCACCCCTTGGTTCTCGAAGACATTCTGAACACGGAACACCGCCCCAAGTATGAGGACTATGATGACTACCTCTTCGCCGTCCTCAAAATGCTCTCCTTTGACGACCAGACGGGAGATATCCATGCCGAACAGATCAGTCTCGTCCTCGGGCCGAAATTTGTCCTTTCCTTCCAGGAACGGATAGGCGACGTATTCGAAGGTGTCCGGGGCAGGATCCGAAGCGGAAAAGGGCGGATTCGGAGCATGGGGCCCGACTACCTGGCATACGCCCTGATCGATTCGATTGTCGACAGTTATTTCATCATTTTAGAGAAGATCGGCGATCGGATCGAGCTTCTGGAGGAAGAACTCATCAGCCACCCGACTCCGAATACGCTGCAAACCATTCATCGATTCAAGAGACAGATGATTCTGTTGCGAAGATCGGTCTGGCCGTTGCGGGAGATCATCAAGGAACTGCAAAGGGAAGGCTCTCCTCTGATCGGGGAGAGCACGGACATTTTCCTGCGGGACGTTTATGACCATACCATTCAGGTCGCCGAGACCGTAGAAACCTATCGGGACATCATTTCCGGCATGATCGACATTTATTTGTCCAACATGAGCAACCGGATGAATGAGGTCATGAAAGTGCTGACCATCATTGCGACCATCTTCATACCGTTGACCTTCATCGCAGGTGTTTACGGGATGAACTTCAGGAACATGCCCGAACTGGAATGGCGCTGGGGATATCCTGCGGCATGGCTCCTGATGTTGGCGATTTTCGGCGGGATGATGCTCTATTTCAAAAAAAAGAAGTGGTTCTGAGTGGTTAAGGAGAGACGATCCATGTCCGACACTTCGAAGGAATTAAAACCCTCGATCCAAGCGGTTCTTTTCGATTATGGAGGGGTCCTGGCGGAAGAGGGGTTCAGGGAAGGTCTGAAGAATATCGCCCGGTGGCACGGGCTTGATCCGGAGGCCTTTCATCGGCTCGGAGGTGAGATGGTCTACGATTCCGGCTATGTGGTCGGACGGGGTGATGAGCCGGCCTTCTGGAATCTGATGTGCCGCCGAAGCGGACTGCCGTCATACGAGAGCCGCTTCACCGACGAAATACTCCGGAGATTCGTGCTGCGCCCCACCATGCTGGCGGCGGTTCGGAGTCTGAACCGGCGCGGATATCGCACCGCGATCCTCAGCGACCAGACCGACTGGCTGGAGCGGCTCGATGACCGGGATCGGTTCTTCGAGGAATTCGACCGGGTTTTCAACAGCTATCGGCTGGGCAAGGGGAAACGCGACTCCTCCATCTTTGACGACACCCTCCGGGAGCTGCATCTCGTGCCGGCTCAGGCGCTGTTTATCGACGACAATGCCGGGCACGTGGCCCGGGCGGCCGGCCGCGGGCTGCACACCATTCTCTTTCATGATCAGCAGCAGGCGCTGGCCGAAATGGCGCAAATCCTCGGGCATCCCGTTCCATGAAGTTCCGGGTTTCCAGAAATCCCCTCATGATACTGCGTCCTTCTTTTATGAACTTAATTCCCCATTTCTGAGCTCTCCGCCAGAAGGGCATCGACTGCTCGCCACAGCCGCCAGCGGCTGAGCAGGCCCGATTCGATATCGACATGCACGAGACCCTGGACCAGAAACAGTCGAGACTGATCCTCCGGAACCGTCCGTGCCAGTGCAATACTCTGGGTATAGGGAATGATGTTGTCATCGTAGCCGTGGACCAGAAGAAGTCTGGCCCTCAGGCTGGAAAGATCCCGGATGGCCGGATTCAGTTCCGCGATATCCTCCCGAATTCCGGCAGGGAGATCCTGCAGAAGAGAACGGACGCGACCGGGATCACGGTTGGTGACAAAGGTATAAACCGCCTCCCCTTCCGGTCCGAGGCGATCCTCCAGGTCGTTGAGAGACGCCCCCGGATCGGTCATCCTTCGCTCGGCCATGATCTTGAGAATACGTTGATCAGCTGGATCGGAAAGGCGATCCGCATTACTGCGTACGAAGACCCACTTGCCGTAGACATTCGGCGTTAGATACCGCCGCCTGTCGCCCTTCTGAAAATAGCCGGTGGTGAAAAAAGTCAGGACATCAACAAGGTCATGGTAGCCCCCCACGGTCAGGATGAATCGCACCTTCCCCTGGATTGCCGGCTCCAGAGCGGCCAGTATCGCCGGCCCCGCCCCAAAGCTGAATGCCATCATACCGGCCCGCCCCTGCGGCGAAAGCTCGGGCCGGGAGACCAGCCAGGCAAACACATCCCTGACCTCCCGGATATTGCCGGGCCCGACCTTGAGTTCTCTCAACCCTGTCAATTCCGGCACCAGCACGGCAAAACGGACCCGGGCCAGGGTCATGGCCAGGGCCGCCAGTCGCGGGTCATCCTTCCCCTCTTCGGCGGCCCCGGGGATGAGGAGCAGTCCGGCCAATGCCTCCTCCCGGGGTCGGTACAGATCGGCCCGGTAACTACGACCGTCGACGACGAAGGAGACTGGAATGTTCTCCGGAGGAGGAGTGGTCTTCTTAAGTCGGCTGGGCCGGTCTCCTGCGGCAACATCGGCCAACACCAATAGCGCCCGATAACCCCGCTGCAGCGAACAGCCGCCCAGGATCAGTACGGCGCCAAAAAGAATCAACTTGAAAAATCTCCGCCGCAGCAAAGCCGCCAAGCCTCCCACCTGCCAACATGTTCGGTATTTCGTTCACAAAGAAATTGCTTCAGGAAAGAATCGCTGGTGAAATTATACGGGGGAATTCCCTCGTTGAAAGATATTCAGGTCCAGAATGTGCGGATGGGGTCTTCATCAAGGTGCCTGAGGAGCTTACCGAGGTCAAGGCTCGGTCCGACATTCAGGTAAATGCGCCAACGGTCTTCGGGACCCGGATAATACAATGCCCACTGATGAAGATCGTGATTATAGCAGAATCGCGCCACGGCCTCGGCTTCCCATCCGCCGGACCACGTTCTTTTTTCCTTGTACAGGGTTGTGCAGTCACCGCTGAAGGCAAAGGCCAGCCGAACCTGCCCCTGCGCCCACGCGGGCACCTTGTCCCGGCAGTATCGGGCCAATCGTTTCTCGGCCGATCTGCGAACCAGTTCTGGCAGAGCCATGGCGGTTTCTCTGTGAAGGCATCCGCATTCCTTCTGGAATATCGGAATTTGTAACCTTGGAAATCCCCGCTAGTGTCCCGCTTGGTTAGTCCATTCAGATAATAGCCTTCAGAATGCATGGGCTGGTATGGAAGAAGGCCGATACATGCATCTGGCTGGTGCTCAAACTTCCCTTCAGATTAAATAAAACCATATAAAAACCGGGTTGCAATCAAATCCGACGTCTAGGAGGCTGTCGGACTATCCATGAGCCGGCTGCAAATTCGGGCCGTATAGTCCGACACCCTCCTAGTCCACCATTGACAGAAGCGGAAAATGTGCTTGATTTGATCGGTACACAAATCCTCGGCCAAATCGGCCTATATCAAAAGCACGATAGGAAGGGAAAAGAACCATGAACATGAGCGAAGTGCGTAACCGGGCAAGAGCGGCGGGAATAGCTGCAGGCAAGATCCGCAAGGCGGAGCTGATCCGAATAATGCAACGCACGGAAGGAAACATGGAATGTTTTGGAGCGGAATGGCGCTTCGACTGCTCCCAACTCGGCTGCTGCTGGCGCAACGACTGCCTGACGAAAAATCCAGGCTGAGAAGGGATCAGAAAAGACCATCTTTAAATCCGACCGGCTCAAATGATCCCGTGCAGTTCTCCGCCGGGTGCGCCGAATTCATCCACGCGTTTTTCTACCTCCGGATCGTCGAGAAGCGGCGGTGCATGATGCCCCTTGCTTCGGGAATCGACGACCAGGGCGCCGGTGCACCCCCAATGTTTGCAGGACGTCGTCGCTTCGATGCCGTAGATGTCGCACGCCGGGTCGGAGCGGGTGAAGGTCGTCCAGAGGAAGTTGTTCAGGGTGCGGGCCGTAAATTCACTGTCGTCGACGATCACCACCAGAGGAAAGGCGTTGATGGGGGAATCGGCTGCGAAAGAGCGGCAAAAGGCATCCATGACCTCGTCCTGGCTGCCCCGGGGAGCGGTGCAGGCCGGCCCTCGGACGATCAGCACCCCCGGCAAGGCCAGGCGCGGCGCGTTGAACCCCGGCGGCAGGCGCAGATCGCCGGGAATTTCCGTCGGCAGGTCGCGGCGCTTGCGGCCGGCGGCCGCGATCACCACCTTGGATCCCTCGTTGAATCCGCTCCCCGAGTAGTCCAGGGTATCGACGGTGGTGCGGGTCTGAAAATGCAGATCGCGGCGCCAGTCCGCCCGCTCCAGGACATGCCGGAAAAAAGCGGGAATTTCGTGGATGTCGAGGGCCGGCGCGTCGTCCCTGGCAGCGATGAAGAGGTACTTGGCCAGGGAAAGCTGACCTTGCCCGAGTATGGCGTTGGCCAGGGTCAGAAGCTCCTGCGGCCGGCGGTCATCGGCATAGGGAACGTAGCGTTCACTCCCCAGGGCGAGCAGCAGGGGATGGACACCGGCGGCATCGACCGCATGCACGGCATGGACTCCAGGCAGAACGTCGGGGATGAGCGGTCCGGTCAGCTCGTGAATAAAGGCGCCGAAGGTGGTGTCCTCCTGGGGTGGACGGCCCACCGTGGTGAAGGGCCAGATGGCTCCCGGCCGGTGGTGGACCGACTCCACCTGCAAAACAGGAAAATCGTGAGCCAGGCTGTAATAGCCGAGGTGGTCGCCGAAGGGGCCCTCGGGGAGGGTTCTTTCCGGATCGATAACGCCGGTGATGACGAAATCGGCATCTGCCGGCATCGGCAGACGTCCCGGAAGAGAGACCATCGGCAGGCGGTGGCCTCCGAGAAGTCCGGCGAAGGAGAGCTCCGGCAGCCCCTCGGGCAGCGGCATCACCGCCGCCACGGTCAGGCTCGGCGGCCCGCCGACGAAGATATTCACCCGGAAGGGGACCCCGCGCTCCAGAGCCTCGGCATGGTGCGCGCCGATACCCCGGTGAATCTGGTAGTGAATCCCGACCTCCCGCCCCTGCGCATAGCGTCCGCCGGAGATCTGTACCCGGTACATCCCCAGGTTGGAATGGCGCAGGCCCGGTCGGGCGGCGCTTTCCGAGTAGACCTGCGGCAGGGTGATGAACGCGCCGCCGTCCATGGGCCACGACTTGAGCTGTGGAAGGCGGTCCAGGGTGGTGGTATGAGCCAGGATGGGGCCGTTCTTCACCTTCTTCGGCAGCAGATGCAGAGCCGATCGGGGAGCGCCCAGGGAGGCCAAAGGGTGCTTCAGCGCCGCGGCGGGATCGAGTTTTAGCGCCACCAGACGTTCGATCCCCTTGAGAGTGTCGCGAAAGATGTACCGGGCCCGCTCCAGAGTGCCGAAGAGATTCCCCAGCAGGGGAAAGGCGCATCCCTTCACATTGGTGAAAAGAAGGGCCGGCCCGCCGGCTTCGTAAACTCGCCGCTGAATCGCCCCCGCCTCAAGATCGGCATCCACCTCGGAGTGGATGCGCCGCAGCCGACCGGCCGCTTCCAGATCCTTCACGCACTCGGAAAGATTACGATAACCCATGAAACTTCCTCGAACTTTCTTTTATTTGCCGTCGCCCACAGGTATACTACAGGACCGGACAGCTGAACTCAACAGGAACCGAGCCAGGTGTACGGGACCAGGAAAAGGAGTTGCCATGGAAAATCCGCCGGTTCCCGCGCCCTCCAGGGGCCAGGAAATCTCCTCACTGGAGAAAATGACCCATATCATTTACACCCTGCAGGCGGGCGGCCTGCTCGTCGGCTTCTCCCTGGTCGCCGCCGTCATCGTCAACTACATCAAGCAGGATGATGTGCAGGGAACATGGCTGGCATCCCATTTCCGCTGGCAGATCCGGACCTTCTGGTTTACCCTTCTATGGGCCGTACTTGGAGGGCTGACCTTCGTCTTCGTCATCGGTTACTTCATCCTCGTGGCAGACGGCATCTGGCTGGTCTACCGCATCGCCAAGGGATGGATTTTCCTGAACGAGAAAAAGCAGATGTATGCTGCATCGCCCCTGAGTTGACGTCCCCGGCTTTAAAGAGGAAAGATGTGGATTTCCTCCGGATCCGGCATCAGCGCTATCAGCTCCTCGCAATGGAATTCATCTCCGGTCGTCAGCACCTGAATCTTTTCGCCCCCTATCCTCACATGCAGCAGGGTCTCTCTGCCCATGGGCTCGACGGCATCAATCATCCCCTCGATCCCCTCCCCTTTCCCCCCACTGTCTAGAATCCGGATATGCTCCGGTCGCAGGCCGACCAGAACCTCTCCGACAGTCAGTTCGGCAATGCCTCTCTGGTCCGAGGTTAGCGGAAGCCTCTGTCCGCCGAAAAGAAGAGACATCCCTCTATTTTCCTTCTTCACTTCAGCCCGGAACAGGTTCATCGGGGGCACCCCGACAAAACCTGCGACAAAGGGATTCGCCGGCCGCCGGTAGAGATCATCGGGGGTACCCACCTGTTCTATCGCGCCTTTCTTCAGAACGGCAATCCGATCGCCGAGGGTCATAGCTTCGGTCTGATCATGGGTCACATAGACGGCGGTGAAACCGAGTTCCCGCTGGAGCCTCTTCAGCTCCGCCCGGGTCGAGATCCGGAGTTGCATGTCCAGGTTGGACAGAGGCTCGTCCAGCAGCAGGACCCGCGGCCGGCGGACGATAGCGCGGGCGATGGCCACGCGCTGCCGCTGGCCGCCGGAGATTTCTCCCGGTTTAGCGCTAAGGATGTCTGTGATCTCCAGAGTCTCGGCCGCGCGGCGCACCGCCTTTTCGATCTCCGCCCTCTCCATCCTTGCGATCTTCAGGGGAAAGGCGATATTGTCAAACACGTCGAGATGGGGGTAGAGGGCATAGCTCTGAAACACCATGGCCACCTCCCGCTCCCGGGGGGGGACGAAGACCTTTTCACGGGGGGAAGCCACCAGCCGCCCATCGAAGCGGATCTCTCCCGCACTCGGCTTTTCCAGACCGGCGATCAGGTTGAGAAGAGTCGACTTCCCGCAGCCGCTCGGCCCCAGCAGAACGAAAAATTCTCCCTCGCCGATGATCAGATCGATCCCCCTGACTGCTTCTACCTTCCCCCGCAGGGCGCTGAACTCCTTGGCTACCTGAACCAGCTCGAGTTTCATCCCTTTACCGCCCCTCTGGTCAGCCCCTGGATGATCCGGCGCTGGAACAACACCGTCAGAAATACCACGGGAATGGTGGTCACCGTCGCGGCGGCCATGATGTCCCCCCACGGCGTCTCACCATGCAGCCCCTGAAAGAGGGCAATCCCCACCGGGATTGTACGGGCCTGGTGATCGGCTGTCAGCATGAGGGCGAAGAGAAATTCGTTGAAGGCGAAAATGAAGGCCAGCAGGAAGGTCGAAAAGATCCCAGGGGCCGCCACGGGGAATATCACCTTCCACAGGATCTGCCAGCGGCTGCAACCGTCGACCAGGGCGGCGCGGTCGAGGTCCCGCGGAATCCGAGCGAAATAGCTCACCAGAATCCACAGGGCCAGCGGCAGGATCCAGGCGACATAGGGAAGTACCAGCGCGGCGTACGTGTTGACCCAGCCGAGGGACGACATCAGTTGAAAGAGATAACTGATCAGGCTGACTTGTGGGAACATGGAGGCGGTCAAGGCGAAAAAAAGGAGGAGCGCCTTGCCGGGCATGGGCAGCCGGGTGATGGCGTAAGCGGCCAGGGCGCCAATGAACACGGCAAAGAAAGCGCTGAGGGCCGAAACAACCAGACTGTTGAGCAGATAATCGGGAAAATGCAGTGATTCCCTGGTGAGAATGGCCAGATGATGGTCGAGGGTGAAGGTGAAGGGAATCCGGACATCCAGAAGATCGGGGCGGCCGGAGACGCTTGTCAGAACCATGTAGGCGAAAGGGAGGAGGGAAAAGACAATCATGACGGATACCCCTCCCAGGATCAGAACGCTTCTCAGTCGTTCCCCGTTCACATGATCTCCTTCTGATAGCCGCTCAGACGGACGTAAAGGATCGCCAGCGAAAAGGCGATCAGGAAAAGAACGACCGAAACCGCCGACCCGTAACCGAAATCCCCCGCCAGAAAGTACTCGTAGCCATAGAGGGACAGGGAGGTGGTGGCACCGCCCGGTCCGCCGCCGGTCAGAACATAGATCACATCGAAGATGCGCAGGGCGTCGATGGTCCGGAACAGCAGCGTCACCAGCAGCACCGGGCGCAGCAGGGGGAGGGTGATGTGGAAAAAACGCTGAACGATGTTCGCACCGTCCACCCGCGCCTGGCGATAGAGTTCCTCGGGAATTCCTGAGATTCCGGCCAGAAGAATAATGGCCGCGAAGGGGGTGGTTTTCCAGGCGTCGGCGGCGACCAGGGATAAGAAGGCGCCGGGAGGAGAGCCTAGCCAGTTGACCGGGGCATCGACGATTCCCATCTGCCGGAACAGGAAATTGGCCAGGCCGTAATGATAATTATAAATCAGCTCGAAAATCCGCCCGGAGATGACCGCGGGAATCGCCCAGGGGATCAGAATGCAAGCCCGCCACAGCCCGCGCAGGCGAACCGGTTCGTTGAGCACTAGGGCGAAGACCAGCCCCAGAATGACCTCCAGGGGGACCGAAACCAGGGTGAACAGAAGGGTGAAGCGCACCGCCTGCCAGAACCCGCTGTCGAAGACCAGGCTCTGAAAGTTTTCCAGGCCAATGAAACGGCGATCAAGGTAGGTGACATCCAGATACAGGCTGTTCAGCACGGTTCCCAGAACAGGAACCACGATCAGGGTCACCATCAAAAAGACCAAAGGGAGGATGTATCCTATGGACTTCCGGTATTCCCTGAGGGTGGTGTCGGCCATGGACTGCCTCATTCGGGCTGATAACGGCGGGCGATTTGCCGCACCTGCTCTTCTGCGGCTGCCAATGCCTCCTGTGGCGGCGCCTGCCCGGAGAGAGCCGCATTGAGCCGCCTCTGGATCACGCTGGAGACCTGGGTGTAATAGGGAAGGACCGGCCGCGGCAGAAGATGATCGAACACGTCGCGCAGGCGGCCGAAATGAGGCAGCTCGGCGAGCATCTCGGAGTCCTCGTAAAGATCGCGGCGTCCCGGATTCCATCCCAGCCGGAGGGCCAGTTTTTTCTGCGTCTTGTAGGAAACCACATACCTGAGCAGTTTCCAGCTTTCTTCCTTGGCATCCGATTGGCGGGAGATTCCCACATGCCAGCCGCCCAGAGTGGAAACACTTGTTCCCGCCGGGAAATGGGGGAGAGGGGCAAGATCGACCTTGTCCCGGACGGGTGAGCCCTCGCCCTGATGGAGCCTCCAGGCGTAGGGCCAGTTGCGCTCGAACAGGGAGTTGCCCCGCTGAAAGGCCTCCCGCACTTCCTCCTCCTTCATTGTGGTGTAGGTGCTCGGAGGGGAGATCCGGTGGCGGTGAATGAGATCCCGCTGAAATTCCAGAGCTCTCCGATTCGGCGGCGTATCGATGGAGATCTCGCCGTCCCGAACCAGGATGCCACCGCCACCGGAGGCGGCAATTTCCTGGAAGTTGCAGATCAGCCCCTCATACTGGGCTCCTTGCCAGACGAAACCGAAGAAGTCGGGATTGGTGTTCCTTTCTTCCGCCTGAACTTCAAGAGAATAATCTATCAGCTGATCCCAGGTTTGGGGAGGACCGGGCAGGCCGTACTTTTCCAAGAGATCCCGGCGGTAATAAAGGAGACCCCCGTCCACATAGACGGGAAGCGCCACCAGCTCCCCTTCATGGCGGTCGGCTGTCTCGATCACCCGGGAGAAAAAAACGCCCTCGGGCAGACCGGATTCCTCCATACGGGCGCCGAGCGGCTCCAGCCATCTCGAGGCGGCAAACTGGGCCAGCCAGACGACATCCATGAGAAAAACGTCAGGATCCGCCTGCCCCGCTTTGAGAGGAATCACCAGTCCCTGACGTCGCTGGTCCGAATCGGTAGGCTGCCGCATCAGCTCTACCTCGATGCCGCTCTCCCGACGGAATTCCCCGAGGAGCTCCTCCCAGAATTCGAGTTCGGCCGGAGCGCCGCCTACGGCAAAGGTGAGTCGTCGTTCCTGTCTCGGCTCGCATCCTACAAAAAGCAGACATAGGATCAGACCGGGAATTATCGTGGCGCTTCGCATGAGCAAGACTTTTTCCGGAATCACCCTTCCTGCTGCCGGATGTTCTCCAGTGCCGCCAGACGCAGCCCTTCGCTGATGGTGGGATAAATGTGGATGGTCTGTGCCAGATCATGGACGGTCAGTCCGAAGCGCACCGCCAGAGCCGCTTCATGAATGACATCTGCAGCGCGCGGCGCCAGCATCTGCACCCCGAGGACCTGCCCTGAACCCCGTTCGGCCAGAATCAGAATGCCCCCTTTTCGCTCGCCCATGACATGCGCCTTGGAGACGTCTTCAAGGTCGAAAAAGGTTTCCAGCACCTCCCGCCCCTCCCGCCGCGCCCTTTCCAAGGAGAGCCCCACCACGGCAAATTCGGGATCGACGAAAACAGCCATCGGCGTATGGCGATGATCTATTTTCCGGTGCGTCTCGGGATCGAGCATGTTCTCGACGGCCACCTCCCCTTCCCAGGCCCCGGCTGGAGCGATGAGGGGAGGTCCGGTGACATCGCCCGCGGCCCAGATGCCAGGCGCGGTCGTGCGCATCTCCTCGTCCGTGACGATGAATCCGCAATCATCCACCCGTACTCCGGCCGCATCCAGGCCTATCCCCTCCGTAGCCGGAGCGGTCCCCACCGCCAGCATGACCCTTTCGGCGCAGAAGATTCGCTCGCTTCCTTCCACATCGACGACCAGGCAGCTCTTTCCGCTTTCCTTGAAAACCCGCTGAGTATTGGCGTTCAAAACCAGCTCAATCCCTTCATCTTCGAGAATCTGCTGGAAAATATCGGTGAGACGGGGGTCGAAATCCTTGAGGAGCCGGGGTCCATGTTCGAGTATGGTCACTTCCGTTCCGAAGCGCCGGAACATCTGCCCCATTTCGAGGGCGATGACGCCGCCGCCGATGATGACCAGGGATTCGGGAAAGCAGGGCAGGTGCAGGGCGGAGTAGCTGGTCAGGTAGTCGACCTCTGTCAGGCCGGGGATGTTCAGTACCCTGGGGATGCCGCCGCATGCGATCAGGAAGCGGTCGGCAATCAGTATCTCCGCGCCGACCTGGAGCTCCCGGGAGGAACGGAAACGCCCGTGGCCGCGAAGAACGTCGATCAGAGGATTCCCGTCCAGGACCTTCTGGTAGTGCTCCCGGCGCAGGGTCTCCACGGCCTCCTTCTTGGCCGCCATCAGCCTGCCGCAATCCGGAGGTTCGGCTGTCATATTCAGGCCGTAGGGCTCGCCGCGCATTGCCTCGAAGCGGCACTGCGCCTTGTGTATGAGCGTCTTGCTCGGTATGCACCCCCAGTTGACGCAGGTCCCCCCCAGGCGGCTCTGCTCCACCATCAGCACCCTTGCGCCCCGCTCCGCCGCCTTCATCGAAGCGGCGAAAGCAGTGGATCCGGAACCGAGGATGACGATATCGTAGGGAACGGTCATTCCTTTTCCCGCTCCTCTTTCCAGGTGCAGAGGATATTCTCCTCGATCCAGGGGTAGTCGCCGTCAAGGACTTGGCGGGCCGTCTTGTAGGCTAGCCGATCGTCATTGGAGTAGATCGCCCTATGCAGGGCGTTCAGACGTCGGCGCGCCTGCCGGCAAAAGAGATCCGCCATCTGCTCCGCTCCTTTCGGCCGCTGAGGCGAAGCCGCCCGTGACAGCACCGCCGTCATGGCGAACAGTTCGGCCCCGGTGTCCACCAGCCTCCCCAGGAGCATCTGTTTTTTTTGCAGCCCCTGCCGGTGCCGGACCATCATGTGGAAGAGGTCGCGCGCCAGGCGGCGGGTCGCGCGCTCAACGAAGCGCAGGTGCCGCCCCAATCGCCCCGGCAGGGCGACGCCGCCGGGAGCCTTGAAGCGGGGAAGCCACAAGGCGGGATACCAGCGGGCATAGAAACCGGCCGCCTCCTTGAAGTTGACCTTGTCGGAGGTGGCCGAGGCGCCGGCTATTCGAAGATGGGGATCCAGAGCCTCGCGGGCGATGAAGAGTCGCATGATCTCGCTGGTTCCTTCGATGATCAGGTTGATCCGGGCATCCCGCAAGGCCCGTTCCATGGGCATGGGCGCCTCACCCCGTCCCCGGAGAGAATCGGCGGTTTCGTAGCCGCGGCCGCCTCGGATCTGCACCCCTTCGTCCACGGCGCGCCAGAGGGCCTCGGTGCAGTACAATTTGGCCATGGCCGCCTCGAGACGGATATCCGTTTCCCCCCGCTCGGCCAAGGCCGAGGTGAGCCAGGTGAGGCTTTCCACCGCGAAAATGTCCGCGGCAATGGAGGCGATCTTGGCCGCCACCGCCTCGTGATGCGCCACCGGCGCCCCCCATTGCCGCCGCTCTTTCCCCCATTTCACGGCCATGGCCAGGGTCTGCTTCATCGCGCCGCCGCAGGCCGCCGGCAGGGTCAGGCGGCCGGTGTTGAGGGTCCGCAGGGCCAGCTTCAAACCCTCCCCCATGCTTCCCAGGATATCTTCCCTCGACACCCGCACGTTGTCAAAGTTCAGAAGGCCGTTCTGTAATCCCTTGAGTCCCATGAAATCGCAGCGGTGCTCTGTGGAAAGCCCTTCGGCATTCCCCTCGACGATAAAGGCGGTGATCTCGGGCCTCTCCTCCCTCGGGTCGTTCGTCCGAGCCATGACGATCATCAGATCCGCCACCGGACCGTTTGTAATCCAGAGCTTTTTGCCGTTGATGAGATACGATTCGTCATCTTCGGCGGGAACGGCGGTCGTCGTCATCTTCGACGGGTCGGAGCCGACCCCCGGTTCGGTCAGGGCAAAGGCGCTCATCGCCCCTGCAGCCAACCGGGGGAGATACTTCTGCTTCTGCTCCTCGGTGCCGAACATCCGCAACGGCTGGGGAACTCCGATGCTCTGATGGGCCGAGAGCATGACCGCCGTGGAGGCGCAGTGGCTGGATACCAGTTGCACGATCCGGTTGTAATTGGTCTGCGACAGCCCCAGCCCTCCGTATTCCTTAGGAATCTTGATCCCGAAGAGCCCCAGATCGCGGAGCCCGGCGATCACCTCCGGCGGAATCTCCTTCTCCCGGTCGATACGGTCGGCGTCGAGCTTTTCCTTCAGGAAAATCCGCAGCTTCTCCAGAACTTCGTCCCCCGCCCGCTTGTCGGCAGGATCCTGCTCGGGAAAGGGGAATATCAACGATGTCGCAACCCGGCCCATGAACAGTTCACTGATAAAACTCGGCTTCTGCCATTCGGTCTCCCTAGCCTCCTCGGCGAGCTCGAGGGAGCGTTTTTCGTCGGAACCTTGTCCACCCATGTCACTCCTCCCAAAAGGGATCATTGTTTACAAAATAATAACAGGTATTTGGGAGCATGCATTCGAGCTAAGTCATCGCGCCAATCACAATTTTAATACTTACTTTTTCTTGAATTCAAACTACTAAGCTGGCAATGCCCGCTTCAAACAAGTTGTTTTTTAAAATCTTTCATGCTAAAAATTCGAATTAATTATCAGTACATTGTGGAGGAACTTTCAGTTTCTGCTTGTCATGAATTCTAGGCAAGCTCTTGGCTCCGAAAATCTAAATCCGGAGCATGCTAAAGGAGGATATAAAGTGAAAAAGGTATTTATTTTTACTGCTCTTGTACTGGTAACACTTTTTGGGTTTGGCTGCGGCAGCAGGGGAGGTTCAAGCAACGACACAGCATCTGAAACGCCTGATACGCCAAACACCCCTACAGTTTCGGCAGAGAGTCTCGACATAACCACCAACAGTTATGTGCTTGAGACGAACGGGGCTGATTCAGCCACCTTGACCATCATCACTCGAGATAAAAACAATGCCGCCGTCGGAGACATAACAGTCGACCTTGTGGCCTCTGCCGGCCTTCTGGCAAAGTCTCAAGTAGTGACGGATTCGGATACCGGCATCGCCACTGTCAATTTCTCTCCAGGCCCCGAGACGGCAAATCAGGTGCTTACTATCACCGCAACGGCCGGTTCCCTAGAAAAAACTCTGCCGATTACCTTGATCGGTACAACGCTATCGCTGACATCAAGCAAAAGCAGCCTGCTGGCGGGTGCCGGTGACACTGCAGTGATAACCGTAACCGCTAAAAATGCCAATGATCTGGCCATTCCCAACAAGCAAGTCACTCTTTCATCCCTGCTCGGGAACACCCTCAACTCCGGAGGAGTGTTCGGTTCCACGATCAATGTCACAACGAACACAAACGGAGTGGCCACAGCCACCCTCACCGCCACCTCGGGAGCTGGAGTAGAAACGATCACCGCCAATGGTCTCGGTGCCCAGACCTCAAGCTCTATCAACATCACCAGCGCCCAGTTCGGTTTTACATCACCCGCCGACGGATCAATCATTGCCTTGGGTGCGTCGACTGAACTGATAGCGACATGGACCGATGCCTCCGGTGTTCCCAAGAGTGGCGAGACGCTTACCTTTACCACCACCGGAGGTTATTTTGACAATATCATCGGTAAAATTGCCACAACTGTTCTGACTGATGGATCCGGTCAGGCTATTGTGAGTTTTTCCGCTGGCAGTACGGCGACTCCAGCCGATATAACGGTTACATCGGGGGTAGAATCGGATACTCTCCGACTCCAGCGCGCCGCAACGAACCCATCCCAGTTGAGCCTTCAGGCCTCCCCTTCCATATTGTCCCCCAGCGTCGGTGATGTTGACTCCTCCAGCACCATTACGGCAACCGTCCGAGATTTTACCGGACAAGCCGTCGCCAATGAAACGGTGGTCTTTTCCCTGGTGGCCGGTCCCGGCGGAGGGGAGACGCTCTCACCGGGAACCGCTGTTACCGGTGCCGGCGGTACCGCTTCGATCACCTTTACCAGTGGCAGCTCCGTATCCGCTCAAGATGGAGTCATCATCCGCGCCAGCCTCCTCTCCAATCCCAATATTTATGCCGACACTACCCTGACCATCGGGAAGCAGGCCGCCTCGGTTATCATCGGGAGTACTAATAAAATAGCAAAAGTATCTGTGAATGGGCTTGAAATAGGGTATGCCCTTCCATTTTCCGTCCTTGTAGTAGACAACAACGGCAATCCCATACAGAATGCCACCGTCGATCTTGGAATCTACCCCCTCTATTTCTATACGGGTTTGTACGATGTTTCAGTTACGGGTAAATTCAAGAACGAGGATACCAATCGCAACGGCCTCCTCGACCCGGGCGAGGATGGTGCCAAGGGCTGGAGCGATTGGGAGGCACTGCCCACTGATACGACAAATATCTATTGGTACGATGGATCTGAAGATGCACAAGCCGACATCCGTACATCCGCTCCGACTGCCATTACCCCTGCAAATGGTAAACTGGACCCCAGCGGTGTTGTCACCATACCCAACAATGTCGTCACTGATGAAGACGGCCTGGCCGCCTTCCAAATCAAGTACGCCAAAGCGTATGGCATATGGGTGGATGTGGAGATTACGGCTACAACCTTTGTCTCCGGAGACCACTCGACGGCAAAGCATGTAGTGAGGCTCGGTGTCGCACAAAGCGACGCGCCTTACGCAAACTCGCCTTTCGGATATTGATCTTCTTTTAATCTATCGTCAAAAGAGAAGGCGGGGAAATTCCCCGCCTTCTCTTTCGTTGAATATTAAAGAAAGATCGGAGCAGGCCTACTCCCCTATCACCGCCAGCTCCCTCTTCTCCAACCCCAGCATCCGGTCCCGCAGTTCCGCCGCCTTCTCGAAATCGAGTTCGGCCGCCGCCTGCAGCATCTCCTTCTTCACCCGGGCGATCTCCCGCCGCAACTCCTTCGGCGATCGGTATTCCCCTTCCTCCTCCGCCACCAGCGGCAGCTCAACGTAGTCCTTCTCGGCGATGTCCTCCAGGATGGTACGCAGTGATTTCTTCACCGTCTCCGGAGTGATTCCGTACTTCTCGTTGTAGGCCAGCTGGGCCGCTCGGCGACGTTCGGTTTCGTCGATGCAGGCGCGCATAGAGCGGGTGACGTTGTCCGCGTACATGATCACCCGTCCCTCCACGTTGCGTGCCGCCCGGCCGCAGGTCTGGATGAGGGAGCGCTCGCTGCGCAGGAACCCTTCCTTGTCGGCGTCGAGGATCGCGACCAGGGAGACCTCGGGGAGGTCGAGCCCCTCGCGCAGGAGGTTGATCCCCACCAGCACGTCGAATTCGCCGCGGCGCAGATCGCGGATGATCTCCATCCGTTCCATTGTATGGATGTCCGAGTGCAGGTAGCGCACCTTGATCCCCAGCTCCTGGAGATAGCCGGTGAGGTCCTCGGACATCCGCTTAGTCAGGGTGGTGACCAGCACCCGGGTTCCTTTCCGCACCGTCTCGCGGATCTCGTGGATCAGATCGTCGACCTGTTCCGTGGCGGGGCGCACCTCGATGGGGGGGTCGATCAGTCCGGTGGGACGGACGATCTGCTCCACCACCACCCCCTGCGCCTTCTTCAATTCGTAGTCGGCGGGGGTGGCGGAGACGTAGAGGGTCTGCAGCCCCCTGGCCTCGAATTCCTCGAAGGTCAGGGGCCGGTTGTCCAGGGCCGAGGGAAGCCGGAATCCGTAGTTGACCAGTGTCTCCTTGCGCGATCGGTCGCCGCGGTACATGGCCCCGACCTGGCTGACGCTGACATGGCTCTCGTCGATGAAGAGGAGGGCGTCCTCGGGAAAGTAGTCGAAGAGGGTGGCGGGGGGCTCTCCCGTGCGGCGACCGTCGAGGAAACGCGAGTAGTTTTCGATCCCCTGGCAATACCCCATCTCCTCCATCATTTCGATGTCGAAGAGGGTGCGCTGCTCAATGCGCTGGGCCTCCAGAAGCATGTTGCGCTCACGGAAATGCTGAATGCGCTCGCACAGCTCCTCCTGGATCTCCTTGACCGCCCGCTCCAGGGTCGGCCGCGTGGCCACGTAGTGGCTGGCGGGGAAGATGGCGGTGCGGGGAATCCGGTCGAGGACCCGCCCCCGCAGAGGATCGATTTCGGAGATGGACTCGATCTCGTCGCCGAAGAATTCGATGCGCAGGGCGCGGTCCTCCTCGTAGGCGGGAAAGACCTCCACCGTGTCCCCCCGCACCCGGAAGGCGCCGCGGTGGAAATCGACGTCGTTGCGGTCGTACTGGATTTCCACCAGGCGGGAGAGCAGGGCGTTTCGCTCCATCTCCATTCCCTCCTCCAGGCGGATCAGCATGCCGTAGTACGCCTCCGGGGAGCCCAAGCCGTAGATGCAGGAGACGGAGGCGACGATCAGCACGTCGCGGCGGGAGAGAAGGGAGCGGGTGGCGCTGTGGCGCAGCTTGTCGATCTCTTCGTTGATCGAGGAGTCTTTTTCGATGAAGGTGTCGGTGACCGGGACGTAGGCTTCCGGCTGATAATAGTCGTAATAGGAGACGAAGTACTCGACGGCGTTGTCGGGGAAGAGCTCCTTGAACTCGCCGTAGAGCTGGGCGGCCAGGGTCTTGTTGTGGGCCAGCACCAGGGTGGGCCTCTGCACTTCGGCCACCACGTTGGCCATGGTAAAGGTTTTGCCGCTGCCGGTCACCCCGAGCAGCACCTGGTGCCGATCGCCGCGCCGGATCCCCGCAGTCAGCTCGGCGATGGCCTGAGGCTGGTCGCCCCGGGGACGGTAGTTGGATTTGAGTTCGAAACGGGCCATTTCTTTTCTATCAACGACGCGGGGGCGACGCATGCGTCGCCCCCCCTATTCTATCGCAACCATCTTTGCAGGGACACCCCCTATGGGCGCCCTCGGGCAGGCACAAGGCCTGCCCCATGGTCATTTAACCTTCCACGTCGTCCCCTCCGGTGAATCGAGAAGTATGATTCCCTTGGCCGCCAGTTCGTCCCGGATCTGATCGGAGCGGGCGAAGTCCTTGTCTGCGCGGGCCTGCTTGCGGTCTGCAATCAGCTCCTCGATCTCTTCGGAAGTGATGTCGAGTTCGGCCAGGGCCGAGAACTTCTGTTTCTCCAGCCATGCGGACGGATCGGAAGCGAAGAGGCCGAGTACGCCGCCGAGCGTCAATACGGTCCGGTGCAGGTCCCGGACGGCGGCGACTTTGTGGGCGTTCTTGCGGAATTTCTTTTCGCCGATCAGCCGGTTCATGTTCCGCGCCCCTTCGAACAGGTGGGCGATGGCCAGGGCGGTATTGAAATCGTCGTCCATGGCTTCGCGGAAGGCCGCTTCGAGTGCAGTCCCCTCGTCCGAGCCTCCTTCGCTGTCCGGGCACCCCTCGACCGCTTCGGCTGCGGCCTGCAACGCCTCGTAAAAGCGGCTCAGTCCCGCCTTGGCATCCTTCAGGTTCTGATCGGAGAAATCGATGGGGGAGCGATAATGGGCGGTGAGAATGAAGAATCGCACCACCTCGGGGTCATAGCTTTTGACGATGTCCCGGATGGTGAAGAAGTTCCCCAGAGATTTGCTCATCTTCTCCTGATTGACGTTGACGAAGCCGTTGTGCAGCCAGTACTTGACGAAGGGTTGCCCGGTTGCCCCTTCGCTCTGGGCGATCTCGTTTTCGTGATGGGGAAAGATCAGATCCTTGCCGCCGCCATGGATGTCGAAGGAATCCCCGAGATATTCCATGCTCATGGCCGAACATTCGATGTGCCATCCGGGACGTCCGGGCCCCCAGGGGGAATCCCAGGAGGGTTCACCGGGCTTGGCGGCTTTCCACAGGGCGAAATCCATCGGATTTTTCTTGCGCTCGCCGGGAGCGATGCGCGCTCCGGCCCGCATCTCCTCCATGTTGCGTTTGCTCAGCTTGAGATAGGAAGGGAACTGTTCGACGGCAAAGTAAACATCGCCGTTCGATTCGTAGGCGATCCCCTTGTCGATGAGACGTCCGACCAGCGCGATGATCTGGGGGATGTGCTCCGTCGCCTTGGGCTGGATGGTGGGCAGGTCGAGACCCAGGGTGGCCATGTCCTCGTCGAAGGCGCGGATGAACTCCTCGGCCAACTCCCTGCTGTCGATCCCGCGCTCGTTGGCCCGGTTGATGATCTTGTCGTCGACATCGGTGTAGTTTCGAACGAAGTTTACCTCGTAGCCGGCGTAGCGCAGATAGCGATAGATAACGTCGAAAACGATGTTGGCCCGGGCGTGGCCGATGTGGCAGTAGTCGTAGACGGTGACGCCGCAGACGTACATTCCGACCTTGCCGGGATGGAGGGGTTGAAACTCCTCCTTGCTGCCGGTGAGCGTATTGTAGACACGCAGGGTCATGACGGGGTGGTCTCCTTGTTGCTCATTTTTGGGGCGTCCGATCAATGGCGGTCATTAGACTCTTTCTGCAGAAGGCGAACGACTGCGGCAGGAATGTCCGCCAGAGCGAGAGTCTGGTGCACTCCACCCAAGTCGATGGCCGCCCTGGGCATGCCGAAAACGGCGCTGGAAGCTTCATCCTGGGCGATATTGTAGCCCCCGCTCCGACGGAGAGCCGCCATACCTTCGGCGCCGTCGCGGCCCATGCCGGTGAACAGCACCCCCACCGCCCGCGTGGCCAGATCGCTGCGGGCCAACGAATGGAAAAGGACGTCAACCGAGGGACGGCAGCTGTTGACGGGAGCGGCGTCGCTGAGGACGATGCGGCCATCCTGTACTTCCATGTGGACGCCGTTGGGGGCGACGAGGGCCACTCCCTCTTCGAGAAGATCGGCTTCCCGGGCCAGGCGCACGGTCAAAGGACTTTCGCGATCGAGCCATTCGGCAAATCCGGCGGCAAACCCCCGGGCGATATGCTGCACGATCAGAACCCGGGCGCCGGTTTCCCGCGGCAGCTCCTTCATCAGGCGCATCACCGCCTTGGGGCCGCCGGTCGAGGCGCCGATGGCGAGGACGCTGCGGCGATGATCCGCGGGCTGCGCCGCAGCCACACGCTGCCGGGGTCTTCGGAAGTGGTGAATGACCCGGACCTTGGAAAGAAATTTGACCCTCTGGATCAGTTGGGCGGCAATCTCCTCAAAGGCCTCCGTGACCACCCCCTGGGGCTTTTCCATGACATCGAGCGCCCCGTGTTTGATGGCGTTGAAGGCACTCCGGCTGTCCATGGGATCGACATTGGCCGAAAGAATCAGAATTGGTGTCGGACAGCTGGCCATGATCTCGACGGTCGCCGCCAACCCGTCCATTAGCGGCATCATCACATCCATGATGATGAGGTCTGGGCGGAGCCGGCACGTCGAACGCACCGCCTCCTGACCGTCGGATACCTCTCCCACCACGGTGATATTCCGGTCGCGGGAGAGCAGGTCCTTGATGACCGTCCGGGTCAGCATCGAATCGTCGGCAATCAGTACATTAACCATATTATTCCGACTTACTCCACCATGTGCCGCTTCAAAAGTTACTTTTTATGACAAGAACCAACTCGCTGTCAATATTCCTGCAGGAAATTTCTTCTCCTGAAGGACCGACCGTCAGCCGATAAGCGTCTCCACCGTCTTCATGAGGGTTCCCTGGTCGAAGCTCCCCTTGACGATGTAGGCCTGGGCGCCCACTTCGATCCCCATGCGCCGGTGCTCGTCCGAGGCCAGGGAGGTGACGATGATCACCGGCACCTCGGCGTAGCGCTCCATCTGCCGCAGCCGGCGGGTCAGCTCGAACCCGTCGATCCCGGGCATCTCCACATCGCTCACCACGAGGTCGAAATCGGCCTCGGCAACAATGGCCAGGGCCGCTTCGCCGGAGACGGCCACCGTGACCTCGTACCCCTGGGTCTCGAGGATGTTCTTCTCCATGGTCCGGGTGGTGATGGAGTCGTCCACCACCAGGATCGTGCCCTTCTTCGTCCGGGCCTCGCCGGCGCCGAACTCCTTGAGCAGCTGCGCTCCACGTCCGGTCCGGCCGGCGCTGAAGATGTCGGGTACGGAGAGGATCAGGGCCGGGGTGCCGTCGCCGAGGATGGTGGCCCCGGAGAAGTAATCGACGCTCCTGAGCTGTCTGCCCATCGCCTTGACCACCAGCTCCTGCGTGCCGAAGGAGCGAGTGACGATACAGGCGATCCGCTGCTCGCGAAAATGCAGAACCAGGGCGGTCACCCGCCCTGCCGAGACCGCCGCCCGCGCCGGCAGCCCCAGGATCTCGCGCAGCGACACCAGGGGGAGGGTGGTCCCGCGCACCCGGATCACCTCCCGGCCCCCTTCGGTGAGGATGTCCCCCTCGGAGAGGCGCAGGACCTCGCTGACGTAGTGCAGCGGCAGGGCGTAGGTCTCTGCCTCGCAGTCGATGAGCAGACCGGTGATCACGGCCAGGGTGAGGGGGAAATGAAGAAGCATTTCGGTCCCCTGCCCGACGGCGGAATGGATCACCAGATTCCCCTTGACCTGGTCGAGGTTGGTCTTGACCACGTCCATCCCCACGCCCCGGCCGGAGACGTCGGTGATGAAGTCGCGGGTGGAGAAGCCGGGA
>NZ_KI421424.1:166288-167150 GCF_000472285.1 Desulfuromonas sp. TF | reverse complement strand
TTCGGTCCCCTGCCCGACGGCGGAATGGATCACCAGATTCCCCTTGACCTGGTCGAGGTTGGTCTTGACCACGTCCATGCCGACGCCGCGGCCGGAGACGTCGGTGATGAAGTCGCGGGTGGAGAAGCCGGGGCGAAGGATGAGGTAGACGGCTTCCTCGTCGGAGAGGGCGGCGGCCTCCCCGGCCGCGATCAGACGCCGCTCCACCGCCGCGTGTCTGACCTTCGCCGCATCGATGCCGCGGCCGTCGTCCTTGAGGGTCAGCCGCACGAAGCCGCCTTCGTAGCGGGCGCTGAGTTCGATGCGGCCTCCGGCGGGCTTGCCCGCCTTTTTCCTCTCGGCGGGCGTCTCGATGCCGTGGTCGACGGAGTTGCGCAGCATGTGCAGCAGCATCGGCTTGATCGCCTCGAGCATCATCCGGTCGAGCTCCACGTCGCCACCGTGGACGGAGAGCTGAATGTCCTTGTCCTGATCGCGGGAGAGCCCGCGCACGGTGCGCTGCAGATCGTCGGTGATGGTGGAGAGCGGCAGCATGCGCAGCTCCATGGCTTCGGCATGCACCTCTTCGGTCAGGTAGCCCATGCTGAGGGTGTCCTGTTCGAGGTCGAGACTGAAGCGGGTGACGTCGTCGAGGATCCCCTTGAGCAGGCGGTAGTTCTCCTCCCGCCGCAGACGGCGCAGGAAGACGTCGAGGCGTCCGCGCAGGGCGTTCATCTGGCGGCTGCGCTCTTCGAACATGCGCCGCACGATGAGCATCTCGCCCAGATGGTTGATGAGCTGGTCGAGCCGGGCGACGCTGGCGCGCACGGTGTCGGCGACCCCCTTTTTTTCTTCGGCCGCGGAAGGCCGGGCGGCGGGGACC
>NZ_KI421424.1:165221-166278 GCF_000472285.1 Desulfuromonas sp. TF | reverse complement strand
GCGCTCTTCGAACATGCGCCGCACGATGAGCATCTCGCCCAGATGGTTGATGAGCTGGTCGAGCCGGGCGACGCTGGCACGAACGGTGTCGGCGCCCCCCTTTTTTTCTTCGGCCGCGGAAGGCCGGGCGGCGGGGACTTCGGGGAGCACCCCCGTTTCCAGCCCCTCGAGGACGAGATCGACATTGACCTCGATCTCGCCGCCGCTGTGCGCCTGGGCGATCAGCGCCTCCAGGGCGTCGGTGGCCACCAGCAGCAGATCGACCAGGGAGGGGGTCAGGGAGCGCTCGCCCTCCTCGAGGTCCTTGAGCAGGTCTTCGAGCTTGTGGGCGACCTGGGCCAGGTCGCCCAGATCGAGCATCCGCGCCGACCCCTTGAGGGTGTGGGCGCTGCGCAGGATGACGTGCACCTGATCCCGGCCGAAGCCGTCCTTCTCCAACGCCAGGATCCCCTGCCGCAGCAAATGCAGGTGCTCTTCGGCTTCCCGGGCGAAGATCTCGATATACTTTCTGGACTTCACCTAGGCCTCTTCGTCCACCACCAGTTCCTTGAGGCGCTCGGCGAGGCTGGTCAGCTCGGTGATGGACTGGGTCGTCTCTTCGGCGCTCGCCGCAACCTGGGTGGCCACGTCCCGCACATCGGCCACGGTCTCCGCCATCTGCTCGCTGGCCGTGGTCTGCTGCTGAGTCGAGAGTTTGATCTCCCTGGCGGCAGTGGTCGTTTCCTCGACCATCTCGATGATGTTGGTCAGCGCCTCTGAAACCCGTGCCACCAGAGTGCTGGCCGAATCCACCCCCTTGGTCCCTTCTTCGGTCAGCATGATGGTGGAGTTGGTCGCCTTCTGGATCTGATCGATCAGCCCCTTGATCTGCCGGGTGGCGTCCACCGTGCGCTCGGCAAGCCGCTTGACCTCGTTGGCGACGATGGAGAAGCGCTTGCCGGCTTCCCCCGCTCCGGCGGCCTCGATCGCAGCGTTGAGGGCGAGCAGATTGGTCTGGTCGGAAATCTCGTCGATGATGTCGACGATGCCGCCGATCTTCTGGGAGTTCTCCCCCAGC
>NZ_KI421424.1:124441-165211 GCF_000472285.1 Desulfuromonas sp. TF | reverse complement strand
CGCTCTGGACCTGGTTCTTGAGCTTCCCCATTCCGGCGATGGCGTTGTCCACCACCTGGACTCCGTTGTTGCAGGCGGCGCTGGCCTGGGCGGCCTGGGCTTCCACCCGCATGGCGTTTTCGGCCACCTGCTTGGCCGTCACCGCGATCTCCTCGCTGGTGGTGGTCGCCTCCTGCACCGCCGAGGCCTGCTGGGTGGCGCCTGAGGATTGCTGGGCGGAGATGGCCATGATCTCGTTGGCGCTGGAGGAAAGCTGCTGTATGGCCTCCTTGACGCTCTGTATAAGGCGATCGCTTCTTTCTATTTCACTTTTGAGGTTCTTGACGATGACCTGGGTCATCTTGTTGAAGGCGCTGGCCAGCCGGCCGATCTCGTCGTTGGAGTCGATTTCGATAGTTTCGTCGAGCTGCCCCCCGGCGATACGGTCCGCCACCTCCGTCAATCTCTTCAACGGGGTCGTGATCCGCGCCACGACAAAATAGATGGTGATGGAGGCGACCAACAGTACTGCCAGCATGGAGAGGCCGACAGTGTTGCGCAGCTTCGCGATCTCACCGTCGATCTCCTTCATGGAAATGCCGACGCGGAAAGCGCCCCAGTGATCCCCGCGCACGAATACCGGGGCCGAAATGTCCCAGACCGTCTCTCCGGTATCCTTCTGATAGACCTGGCGCAGGATCTTGTTCCCGTCCTCGCCTGTATACCGGGCAGCAGCCAGCCCCACCGGATCATTGAAGATGCGTTTGGTCCGGTTCTGCGCCTGATCGATTTCCGGATTCCCGGTGAGCGGCATGGAAAATTTGCTGTTGTGGGTCGGCGCATAGCCGTTTCGGTCCAGCAGAGCGGCGAATACGACCATGCTGTCCTCCTCGACCATGGTATCTTCTATTTTCTGGATGGTCTGATCCAGAAAGGTATCGTAGGCAGTGTGGTATTTGGGGATGGTCGCCCCGGCAAGCGGACCCTCAGTGATCTTCCGGTAATCGGTATCGAAGATCTGCTCCTTGGTAAACCGCCCGCTGGCGATGGCATCCTCGAGGATCTGTTCCATGGTTCTCGCCCCCACCAGAGCCATCACCCGGGCCTTGGTCAGGAGCTGCTCCCGCAGAACCTCTCCGCGTTTTTTCACCAGCAGAATGGTAAACACCCCCATGATCACCGCCAGGACGATGACCAGGGAGACGACAATTTTCTTGGATATCCGATCTGTAACCCACCCGAACATGACAACCCCTTACTCAGTAGTGCCTGCTGAAAAACCGAGACGGATGGCGAGTGACAAGGGCGTCTTGAACGCCATTCGTCACTCGCTACCTCTCTTCTGATCGATCACGAATTCCGACCGCGACAAGATATGCTCCAGATCGAGCAGGACCAGCAGACCTTCCTCCCCCACCATCTGTCCCGTAACCGCCTCCCGGGGAAATCCGGCCAGCCCTTCCGTGCACGGTTCGATCGAATCGACGGCGATGCTTTGGATTCCTTCCACCCGTTCCGCCAGAAGGGCGGTGACCAGCCCGGCAGCCTCCACCACCACCAGCCTCCCACCGGCAGGGAGGTCCTCTCCGGGCAACCCCAGCATCGGACGCAGGTCGGTGACCGCAACGATCTCTCCGCGCAGGTTGATGACCCCCCGGATATGGTCGGCCATCCTCGGCACGCGGATGAGGCGGGGCATCCGCAGAACTTCGCGGGCTGCCGAGGCGGAAAGGCCATAGCGTTCGCCGGCCAGGCGGATCACCACGAAATCGCGGGTTTCAGACGCCGTGGCCTCTTCGGCCTCCTCGATTCCCCTCCAGTATTCCTCCCGCATTTCCCTGAGAACGTCCTGGATCTGGTAGGTATGGTCTTTCATCGTCCGACTCTTTCTTCATTATCTGTCCGGCCGCTTAAGGGTGGCCTCTCTATATACTTTCGAGCCTGGCCGCATCCTCAAGACAGACCTCCAGAAAAACAGCTCGGGTGAGTCCCGACGAAAAGGGAATGATCTCTTCGTCGGCCGTCTGTTCCAGCAGGAGCCGGGTATTGTTCAATTCGCGACGGGCATCCCGAATCCGCCCCTGACGCCAGAAAATTTTGCTCAGGCTATAATGAGGCATGACAAATTCCATGTCCAGCAAAAGCGCCTTTCGGTATTCCGATACCGCTCCGCTGTAATCCTCCGCCATTTCAAAAATCAGTCCCCGCAGATAGTACGCCTCCGGACGCAGGTCATCCACCGCCACCGCCCGGTCGAAAAATTCCACCGCTTCATCGTACAAGCCCTGGTTGGCCAGAATGAAGCCTTTCCCCACCATGGCGTCGACGTGAAGCGGATCGTGCCGGAGTATTTCGTCGTAATTCCGGGAGGCCGTTTTGAAATCATCGCGATTGAAAGCCTGCACGGCTTTTTGATAAATGGACTGAAGGTCCGGCTTGGCAGGAGCGGGTTCCGGAGGTATTGGCCGGGGCTCAGAGAGAGGCAGCGGAGCCGGAGGAGCTTCAGGCGCGCCCTTCGATAAAACAGGGGCGATGGCGGGCATGCTCATCCCGGGCGGTGAAAGCTTTTGCGATGCCTCACCTGTCTTTAGCCGATAGTAAAATCCCCCCGCATTCTGCACCCGCTGAAAACGGTCGGAAATATAGGCCAGCGTCTCGGCGTGTCCGAGGAAAAGATATCCCCCCGGACGAAGACACTGGGAAAACTTCTCCACGATGTGCTTTATCGTGGGAAGGCGAAAATAGATCATGACATTGCGGCACAGCAGGATGTCCACCGCGGCCGTGTCGTTGACTTCGGAGGGGAAAACTCCGGTCTGGAGGTTGAGAAAAGAGAAATCAACCATCTCCTTGACCCGCCGGTCGATCGCGAAAGCACCGCCGAGGTCGCGGAAATACTTGTCGCGATAGCGGGATTCGGTCACCCGCAGAGCCCGGGGCCGATAAACCCCTTCGCGCGCCTGCCGAAGGGCTCGCTTGTTGATATCGGTGGCAAGGATGTGCACATCCCAGTCGGCCAACTGGGGAAAATGCTCCAGCAGCACCATGGCGATGGAATAGGGCTCCTCGCCGGAAGAACAGCCGGCCGACCAGATGCGCAGGCTCCGAGCATGACGGTTTCGTTCGATGAATTCAGGCAGAACGCTTGCGATCAGGGCTTCGTAATGGGGCAGGTAGCGAAAGAAATAGGTCTCGCCGACGGTCAGAAGTCCGAGAAGCTTTTTCAGTTCCTGTCGGCTCTCCTGATATTTTTCCAGATAAACGAAGTAGTCGCGAAAATTATCGATATGCACGGCCCGCATGCGGCGGACCAGCCCTCGCTCCAGGATTTTGCTGTTGCGCTGGTCGAAATGCAGGCCGCTGTGAACGACCAGGAAATCTTCGAAGAGGGACCGTTCAGCGGAAGTCAGGAGAGGCGAGGAAGCCGGCGCCCCGGAACGCGATCCGGAGGCGAGCAGAGAAAGATCTTCAAGAAGCCGCTGTTCCTCCACCGGCTTGGGCAGGAAGTCGAAGGCATCCAGGAGCTCGTATTCGAGTTCCGCCTGGCGGGATGTGACGATCACCGGAATTTTCCGGAGCCCGCGAAGGGTATCGAGACGGCGCAGTGTCTCCATCCCTTTTGCCTCAGGCATGGAAATGTCCAGGATGACGACGTCGGGGGCCATTTCACGGATGGCCTGATACGGATGGTCTCTCCCCGAGAGGCACTCGACCCGGTATCCGCCTCTGGCGATGATATCCGAAAGAGCGCAGCACAGCTCCCGGTCCTCATCGACGATCAGTACGTGTAATGGTTCTTTCATCCCGGCCTTCATTTCTGCTGCAGCATCCTGTGATCAACTCTGCGGCTTCTCGCGGCTGCTTTATCCCTTCCCGTTTTCGCTCCAGGAATCTCGCAGAGTGGCGGTGCGGTTGAATACCGGCGCTCCGGGCGCCGAGTCGACGGTATCGACACAGAAGTAGCCCAGCCGCTCAAACTGATAGCGGGTTCCCGGCGCCGTCTGCGCCAGCCCCGGCTCCAGCCGGCAGGACGTTAATCGCTTCAGGGACTCGGGATTGATATGGTCCCGGTAATCGGTCTCTTTATCGCCGGTGGGGTTGGCCCGGACGAAAAGACGGTCATAGAGGCGCACCTCGGCTTCCAGGGCATGCCTGGATGAAACCCAGTGGATCGTCCCCTTGACCTTCCGCCCGTCCGGGGCGCCGCCGCCCCGGGTCGCAGGATCGTACGTGCAGCGCAGCTCAACGATCTCCCCCTGTTCGTCCCTGATCACCTCTTCGCACCGGATGAAGTAGGCGCTGCGCAGGCGCACCTCCCGGCCGGGCGCCAGACGGAAAAATTTCTTCGGCGGCTCCTCCATGAAATCGTCGGCTTCGATAAAGATCTCGCGGCAGAAGGGAACCTTGCGCGTCCCCATTTCGGGATTCTGCGGGTGATTGGGCACCTCGAAGACCTCGACCTCCCCCTCGGGATAGTTCTCGATCACCACCTTCAGCGGGCGCAGCACCGCCATGGCCCTCGGGGCCGATTCGTTGAGGTCCTCGCGTACGCAGTCCTCGAGCACCCCCATATCGATCCAGCTGTCGCTTCTGCCGACGCCGATGCGCTCGCAGAAATTGCGGATGGCCGCGGGAGTGTAGCCGCGACGGCGCATCCCGGCGATGGTCGGCATCCTCGGATCGTCCCAGCCTTCGACTCGTCCCTCCGTAACCAGTTCGAGCAGCCTGCGCTTGCTCATCACCGTATAGCTGAGATTGAGGCGGGCGAATTCGATCTGCTGGGGATGATGGATGCCGAGCTGGTCGATGAACCAGTCGTAGAGAGGTCGATGATCTTCGAACTCCAGGGTGCAGATGGAGTGGGTGACCCCCTCAATGGAGTCGGACTGGCCGTGGGCGAAATCGTACATCGGATAGATGCACCATTTGCGGCCGGTGCGATGATGCTCCGCGTGGAGAATGCGGTACATGACAGGATCGCGCAGGTTCATGTTCGGAGACGCCATATCGATTTTGGCCCGCAGAACCCGGCTGCCGTCCGGGAACTCTCCGGTTCGCATCCGCTCCAGAAGCTCCAGATTCTCCTCCACGGGCCTGCCGCGGTAGGGGCTGTTCTTCCCAGGCTCCGTCAGCGTGCCGCGATATGCGCGGATTTCCTCGGCGGTGAGTTCGTCGACGTAGGCCTTCCCATCCCTGATCAGGCGAACGGCGAAATCGTACAGCCGCTCGAAATAGTCGGAGGCGTAAAAAATCCGGTCCTCCCAGTCAAAGCCGAGCCAGCGCACATCCTCCTGGATGGCCTCGACATACTTGTCCTCCTCCTTGACCGGATTGGTGTCGTCGAAGCGCAGGTTGCAGACGCCCCCGTACTCGGCAGCGAGGCCGAAATTAAGACAAATGCTTTTTGCATGGCCGATATGGAGAAAGCCGTTCGGCTCCGGAGGGAAGCGGGTCATGATGCGGCCGTCGTTCTTCCCGGCACTGAGGTCGGCGGCAATGATGTTGCGGATGAAATTGGAGGATGACATCGAATCAGTGGTGGACATGGAGTTTTCCTTGTCGGTTTTATCGGTTATTTAAAGATTATCCATTCACCACAGAGCCACAGAAAAAATCTAAAAGATTTAGAATCTTAACTCTGTGTCTCGGTGTCTCTGTGGTTGATTTATTAATTAAGCCCTGACTTCCAGTTCTGCGTCGACCCGGATTGGGCGCAGCAGCACCACGGCATGGGAGGAAATCCCCTCGCCGCGCCCCTCGAAGCCCAGCTCTTCCGTAGTTGTGGCCTTGATGTTCACCCTCTCAATGTCGCAGCGGCAGGCTTCGGCGACATTCTCCACCATCGACCGGATATGCGGAGCCATCCTGGGTTGCTGGGCGATGATCGTGGCATCGAGATTACCGATTCCGAATCCCTTCCCCTCCGCCAGAGCCATCACCTCTCGCAGCAGTTTAAGGCTGGATATCCCACGGTAAGCGGGATCGGTATCGGGAAAATGCCGGCCGATGTCCCCCTCGGCAAGCGCACCGAGGACGGCGTCGCAGATGGCGTGAAGGAGCACGTCGGCGTCCGAGTGCCCCAGCAGGCCCAATTCATGGGAGATCTCCACTCCCCCCAGAACAAGCTTCCGTCCTGTCACCAGGCGGTGCACGTCATAGCCGTGGCCGATGCGCATGAAAGCGTCCTTTCAAAAGCCCCCGAGGGGAGCGGTGTCGGAAACGTGCCCTTCATTCTCAATCTGCATCCTGATGAATGCCTCCGCCAGAATCAGGTCCTCGGGCGTGGTGATCTTGATGTTGCGATAGCTGCCTTCAATCATCGCCACGGGATGGCCATTACGCTCGACCAGAGAGGCGTCGTCGGTTCCGCGGAACCCCTCCTGCCTGGCCCGCTCGTGAGCGTCGCGGATGAGGCCGAAGACAAAAGCCTGCGGAGTCTGTGCCTGCCAGAGGCGCCGCCTGTCGGGCGTGTTTCGGATCAACCCCTCCGCCACCTCCTTGATGGTATCTTTCACCGGAACCCCTACAACGCAGGCGCCGTTTAGCCCGGCGGCGGTCACGACGTCTTTGATGCGATGGTAAGGGAAAAAGGGGCGGACCCCGTCGTGGATCAGGACGATGTCGCTGTTGGAGGCGGCACAGGCGGAAAGACCATTGTACACTGAATCCTGCCGCTCGGCGCCACCTGGGATGAGATCCCTGATCTTGGTGAAACCGAAACGCTCCACCACCTCGGCACGACAGTAGTCGATTTCCTCTTCAGGAGAAACGATAAAGATATGATCGATGGACGGGTGATGGTCGAACAGTCCGAGGGTATGAGCCAGAACGGGGCGATCGGCCAGGAGGAGGTACTGTTTGTTGACAGAGGCGCCCATGCGGGCCCCCATGCCGGCGGCGGGGATCAGAACGGTGACACTCATGAGACTCCGAGCGGGAGGGACCCCCACGAAAACAGACGCGGCCCGGGCGGCGCGAATCAGTTGAAAACAAGGGGATAAATCTAGTGCGACAAGACGGAAAAGACCGGGCGAAATAGCCCGGCCACGAAAACTGAGGTGTGGAGTCTAGTTGAAAATACGCTCGACCCGTTTCACCACTTGTTCCTCTTCTGCCCCTTCGGCCAAGGCAACTTCCTTCACCAGAAGCTTGCGGGCCAGATCCAGAACTTTTTTCTCACCATAGGAAAGGTCTTTGCCTTCCTTGATGAGGTACAATTCCCTGAGAACCTCGGCAACTTCGAACAGGTCGCCGGATCTGATCTTTTCGTTGTACTCTCGCTGCCTCCGGCTCCAGGAAGCTATGGCGTTGCCGTTTTCCTGTTTTTCCTCAAGGATATCGTAAATCGCTGCCACCCGATCCTTGTCGATCAGGTTGCGCATTCCGACCTGCAAGGCATTGTCCACCGGAATCATAATGGTCATGTCGCTGTCAACAATGCGCAGGATGTAGAACTCATGCTTTTCACCGGAGAACTCTTTGGCTTCGATAGCCTCGATTATTCCAACGCCTTGGGTCGGGTATACAGCCATGTCGCCAATTTTATACATGGGTTTTGCCTCCTTTTGCATTAATATAGAATATCACGTCATCGGCCTTTCGTCAAGGTCAATAGCCCATTTTACAAGGACTTAGCCATCGAGATGCTTTTTTCACCTGACTTGCCGAAAAGCCTTATGTTATTATTTTTCGCTTAACCGTCCGCTTAACCGGCTGAAAGGAATCGCCATGTCCTCCATTATCAACGCCGTTTGCGACTGCGGCCCGAAGTGAATTGAATCCTCCCTCTCAGACAAGAAGAAATCGAGGAGTGGTTGGGAAGATGAAGATGCATATCGCCGTTATCGGTGCCGGCGCTCTGGGGCTGTACTACGGCGCCATGCTGCGCCGTTCCGGCCAGGAAGTAGAATTCCTCCTTCGCCGCGATTTCCAGGCCGTTTCCGCCGGAGGCCTGCACGTCACCTCCCCAGGCGGAGATTTTCACCTCGACGCGGTTTCGTGCTTTCAGGATTCAGCGGATATGGGAGAGGCCGACTTGGTTCTGATCGGCCTCAAGACCTTCGATAACAGCCGGATGGTGGATCTCGTCCGGCCCCTGGTGGGCAAGAAGACAGCTCTGCTCACCCTGCAGAACGGGCTGGGGAACGAGGAGGTCCTGGCTGCGGCCTTCGGCACCGGTCGCGTGATGGGAGGCGTGGCGTTTCTCTGCGCCAACCGGGGGGAGCCGGGAACGGTCCATCATCTGGGACAGGGAGCGATCCGCCTGGGCGAATTCGGCAGAGGCCTTTCCGGACGGGCCGGTATCGTCGCGGGGCTGTTCAATTCAGCCGGAGTTCCATGCGAAGCGGTTGCCGACCTCATGAAGGCCCGCTGGGAAAAGCTGGTGTGGAACATTCCCTTCAACGGCCTGAGCGCCCTCACGGGCCTGACTACCGACCGCCTCCTGGCCCATCCGCCCACACGCCGCCAAGCAACCGAAATCATGGCCGAAGTGATCCGGGCAGCCAATGCCCAGGGGCTCTCCGAGCCGATCGACGCCGTCTCCTTCATCTCCCGCATGTTCGAGCTGACCGAGCCTATGGGCGATTACCGCCCCAGCATGATGCTCGACCGGCTCGAGGGACGACCGCTGGAACTGGAGTCGATCTACGGGATTCCACTGCGGATGGCGGAGGAAAAGGGGGTGGAGATGGTACGGGTGAGAATGCTGCATGCTCTGCTGGAGGCGTGGGAGAACCGGTGATCGCATTGCCTCCGGCAATAATCCCATTAGAACGCCTCCGACTGCATAAGGTCCGGAGGCGTTCTGTCCATTGTGACCCAATTCAATTGATCTGGACAACGTTCCCGTTCTGGATCTGCAGGAGAAAGAGGACCTTATCTGCGTCCCCCTGCAGGTTGAACGTCGTGCCGCCGGTGACGCCGGGGTAGTTCTTGAGTTGGGCCAGGGAGAGGCGCAGGGCCTCTCGGGACCGGACCTCGGGGCGGTTCAGCAGGGTGAGAAGGATGTTGGCCGCGTCGAAACCCTGAGCTTCGAGGATGGAGGGCTCTTCGCCGTATTTTTCGAAATAACGGTTGACGAACTCCTCCACGAAGGGATAGGGACTGTAGCGGAAAAATCCGTCCACGAAGACGGCTCCCTCAACGAATCGCCCGGCGACGCGGACGAGTTCGGGCGAATTCCAGCCGTTGATCCCCAGCAGAGGGAGATCCTCGATGCCGTAATAAGCCAGCTGCGGGGCGATGAGTCCGACCCGCTCGGCGTAATCGGGAATAAACAGGGCATCGAAATTCACAGACGGTAAAGCCTGCACATCGGGTCGGGTCAGCTCTTTCTG
This sequence comes from Desulfuromonas sp. TF, assembly GCF_000472285.1. Taxonomy (NCBI): domain Bacteria; kingdom Pseudomonadati; phylum Thermodesulfobacteriota; class Desulfuromonadia; order Desulfuromonadales; family Desulfuromonadaceae; genus Desulfuromonas; species Desulfuromonas sp. TF. The sequence continues at coordinate 155,894 of NZ_KI421424.1, read as the reverse complement.
TTGTTCCTCCTCGGTTTTCGGAGTGTTCTCCTCCAAAGGCGCATCAGGGTCCTCGCCCTTGAGCAGCCTGATCTGGCGGCGGAAATCGGTGGCATCTTCGGCATACTTCTGCCGAGCCACCACCAGCCCACCCCGCTTCAGGACTTCGGCGGCGAACAGCTCGGTCAACTCCCGTCCGAGTTTGTTGTCGGGATAAAGTACGCCGAAGCCGGTCATCCCCTTTTCCTCAACTGCATAGCGGGCCAGAGCCCTGGCCTGCAAACGACTGGTCAGGCTGTTGCGAAAGACGAATTCTCCCATCAAAGGCAGACCCTCCCGCGGAGAGATGGTCAGAAGGGGAACGCGTTCCTGCTGGGCTCGCTCGGCGGCGGCAACGGCGGCGCCTCCGGTGAGAGGACCGGCTATCGCCATGACTCGGTCCCGGTTGGCCAATTCGGAAACCGTGCGGGCGCACGTTTCAGGATCGGCGCCGCTGTCCCGGAACAGAAACCGGACGGGGGGATTGTTGGCATTATAGATCTGCTGCGCCAGCTCCATCCCGCGGCGGACCAGCTCACCAAAGGCGGCAAAACGGCCGGATTGGGGGAGAACCACACCGATGGCGCGCCGCAGCCATGTCTCGCCGGTAAGACGCTCCCAGAGAGCAACGGCCTGATCACGATAGAAGAAGGGAGCCGTAGTTGCGAGGGCCGACTCGACCAGCCGCAGGGCCGCCGCCTCCTCGTTTCTGGCCAAGGCGCGCTGCGCCTGCTGCAGTACCGCATCGGCGCCAAAGGAGGTTCCTTGGAACATGAATCCGGCCTCGGCGAGTTCCAGATCGGTCAGCTTTTCAACCAGAATCGAATGGGCCTGCTGCTGAATCGCTTCTCCCTCCACGCCGTATCCCAGGGAGTACCCCTGATGGAGAAAAACCAGCGCCTGCAGGGGAAGGTCCAGTTGAACGGCCCCCTTGGCCAGGGCGACAAGGCGCGTCACCTGATCGTCCCCACCCAATGTTTTTTCTTCCAGAGAACGAAGAATGGCCATTCCCTCGCCGGCCGAACCGGTCTGCACCAGGGATACGCCTCTGATCAGCTGTGCCTCCGGTCCCCGCTGCGCGGGCTGAATACGGTCCAGGTAAAGGAGCGCCTTTTCGGGCTGTCCCTGTTCATGGAAGATGCGGGCGAGATAGAGATAGGCTCGGGGAAGAAGGGGGGACTCGGGGAAACGGACAAGAAAGCTGTGCAGCCGGGAAATCGCCTCCTCGAATTCGCCGGCCGCATGCAGGTCGATGCCCTCCTGCAGGGCCGACTCCTGAGCGAGCGCTCCACTTTGGCGACCGAAGCTGAATTCGGCAGCCGAAAGCGCCGGGGCCGAAAAACAGAACCCGGCAGACAAAAACAACAGCCAAAAACAAACAAAGCGCTTCATTATTTCTCCCGCTTCAAGGGATTGATCGGCTTATCCGAACATTTCCTTGACCTTGTCGAAGAAGCTCTTGCCCAGTGGATGGGTATCCCCACCTTCCTGCGCGAATTCCTCAAGAAGCTCCTTCTGACGGGAAGTGAGCCGCGTGGGAGTTTCCACACGGATCACCACCAGTTGATCGCCGCGTCCGTAACCCTGGAGGTTGGGAATTCCTTTGCCGGAGAGCTTCAGCACCTTGCCGGACTGGGTGCCGGCCGGAACCTTCAGCTTGACCTTCCCTTCCAGGGTGGGAACCTCGAATTCGCACCCGAGGGCGGCCTGGGGAAAGGAGACGGGAATCTCGCAGATCACGTCCTGGCCTTCCCGCTGAAAAAGAGGGTGTTCCTTTACACTGATGACGACATAGAGGTCGCCAGGAGGCCCCCCTTGGGTTCCCGCTTCTCCTTCGCCGGAGAGCTTGAGGCGGTTCCCCGTTTCGACCCCTGCCGGGATTTTAAGGGAGATTGATTTCTTGCTCCGCACCCTTCCGGTCCCACGGCACTCCGGACAGGGGTTTTCAATCACCCTGCCTTCGCCGGCACAGTCCGGACAGGGCCGGGTCAGTGAGAAGAACCCCTGCTGGTAGCGAACCTGACCGGCCCCCCTGCAAGTGGGACAGGTCTTCGGACTCGTTCCCTTCTTCGCCCCGGAACCGGCGCATGCCTCGCAAGGGTGGTGGCGGGGGATCTGGACCTTGGTTTCCAGACCGAAGGCTGCCTCTTCGAAGGAGATATTAAGGTTGTACCGCAGGTCGTCCCCGCGTCTCCCCCGTCCCCTGCGGGCTCCGCCGCCCCCGAAAATATCGCCGAAAATGTCTCCGAAGATATCCTCGAATGGACTGCCGCCGAAACCGAAGCCCTCGGAAGTGAACCCGCCTCCGCCCAGTCCCGCATGCCCGAACTGGTCGTAAGTGGCCCGCTTCTGCCCGTCGGAGAGTACAGCGTAGGCTTCGGAGAGCTCTTTGAACTTTTCTTCGGCTTCCTTGTCCCCTGGATTTTTGTCCGGATGAAACTGCAGGGCCTTGCGCCGGTAGGCCTTCTTTATTTCCGTTTCGCTGGCGTTCCGGTTGACCTCCAGCACTTCATAATAGTCCCGCTTGCTGCCGTTTGCCAAAATAAATTTCCTTCAATAAACAGGGTAAAAAATGGACTCGGGGCAATAGGCAAAAGGCTAAAGGGTTTTATTCCCCTTAGCCTTTCGCCCTCAGCCGGTTTTTCAGCCCTCAGGCCTTTTGCCTGTATGAATTACTTCTTATCCTCATCGACTTCCTCGAATTCGGCCTCGACTACGTCTTCACTCTTGGCCGCTCCTTCCGGCTGGGCACCAGCTTCACTTTCGGCCGTCTGGGCCTTGGCGTAAATGGCTTCGGCCAGCTTGTGAGAGGCTTTGGCGAGTTCCTCGGTCTTGGCCTTGATCTCCTCGGCGCTGTCTCCTTCCATGGCTTTTTTCAGGTCTTCCATAGCGGCCTGGATATTTTTCCTGGTTTCCTCATCGACCTGCCCGCCGTGTTCGGAGAGGGACTTCTCAGTGGTGTAGACTAGGCCGTCGGCCTGGTTTCGGACCTCGATCAGTTCGCGCTTCTTCTTGTCCTCGACGGCATGGGCCTCGGCGTCCTTGACCATCTTCTCGATCTCCTCCTCGGAGAGGCCGGAAGAGGCGGTAATGCGGATCGACTGCTCCTTGCCGGTGCCGAGATCCTTGGCCGAGACATGGAGAATGCCGTTGGCGTCGATATCGAAGGTGACCTCGATCTGCGGCACGCCCCGGGGCGCTGACGGTATGCCCACCAGCTCGAAGCGGCCGATGGTCTTGTTGTCGGGCGCCATTTCTCGCTCTCCCTGCAGAACGTGGACCGACACGGCCGGCTGGTTGTCGGCGGCGGTGGAGAAGACCTGGCTCTTCTTGCAGGGGATGGTGGTATTTTTTTCGATCAGCTTGGTCATTACACCGCCCAGGGTCTCGATCCCCAGAGACAGCGGGGTGACGTCGAGGAGAAGCACATCCTTGACTTCCCCCTTGAGGACGCCGGCCTGGATGGCGGCGCCGATGGCCACCACTTCATCGGGGTTCACCCCTTTGTGGGGAACCTTGCCGAAGATGTCCTGCACCCTCTTCTGCACGGCCGGCATGCGGGTCATCCCGCCGACCAGGATGACCTCGTCGACGTCGGAAGGGGAGAGCCCGGCGTCCTTGAGTGCGGTCTTGCAGGGCTGGACCAGTTGGTCGAGCAGATCGGCGCAAAGGCTCTCGAGCTTGGCCCGGGTCAGCTTGATGTTGAGATGTTTGGGCCCAGTCTGATCGGCGGTGATGAAGGGGAGGTTGATGTCGGTCTCCATGGAGGAGGAAAGCTCGCACTTGGCCTTCTCCGCCGTCTCCTTCAAACGCTGCAGAGCCATCTTGTCGCTTCTCAGGTCGATTCCCTGCTCCTTCTTGAACTCGTCGGCGACATAGTCGATGATGCGCTGGTCGAAGTCCTCGCCGCCCAGGAAGGTGTCGCCGTTGGTCGACTTGACCTCGAACACCCCCTCACCGAGCTCCAGGATGGAAATGTCGAAAGTGCCTCCGCCGAGGTCGAATACGGCAACTTTTTCCTCTTTTTTCTTATCCAGGCCGTAGGCCAGGGATGCGGCGGTAGGCTCATTGATGATCCGCAGCACATTGAGGCCGGAGATCTTGCCGGCGTCCTTGGTCGCCTGGCGTTGGGAATCGTTGAAGTAGGCCGGCACCGTGATCACGGCGTCGGTGACTTCCTCACCCAGGTAGTCCTCGGCGGTCTGCTTCATCTTCTGCAGGATCATGGCCGAGATTTCGGAGGGGCTGAACTTCTTCCCTCGCGTCTCGACCCAGGCATCCCCGTTGTCGGCCTTGATGATCTTGAAGGGGCTGATCTGGATGTCCTTGCGCACGGCGTCCGAATCGAACTTGCGGCCGATCAGGCGCTTGATCGCGTAGAGAGTGTTCTCGGGATTAGTTACCCCCTGGCGCTTGGCCTGCTGTCCCACCAGACGTTCACCGCTCTCGGTGAAGGCCACCATGGAGGGAGTGGTGCGGGATCCTTCGGCGTTGGCGATAACGACGGGTTCCCCCCCTTCCATCACGGCGACGCAGGAATTGGTGGTGCCGAGGTCGATTCCGATGACTTTACCCATGATCTATATCCTCCTTTGTTCCTGGTTTCGTTTTTTAACTTATCCGTAAGCAGCGGTCAGCCGCGCTCCTCTTTTTTCGGCTCGGCAGCAGGCTTGGCCACCATCACCATGGCGGGCCGCAGCAGTCGATCGCTGAGAAGATAACCCTTCTGCAGTTCCTGCGCGACCATATTCGGCGCATGTTCCGCGCTTTCCACATGCCCGATGGCCTCGTGCCGCGAAGGATCGAATGCCGTCCCCACCGATTCGAAGGGAGTAGCGCCGAACTTTTCCAGAACCCGCTGGAGCTGGTTGAGGGTCATCTCCACACCTTCGAGCAGCCCTTCGCCGCCGCCCTGATTCTGACGGGCATGGTCGACGGCCCGCTCCAGGTTGTCCAGCACCGGCAGTATCTCCCGGAGAAATTTTTCGTTGGCGAAGCGGGCCAGATCTTCCTTGTCGCGCTGCGCCCGCTTGCGGAAATTTTCCAGATCGGCCCTTTCGCGCAGGTAAAGATCCCAGTTCTTCTTCGCCTCTTCCACGCTGGCGGCCAGTTGCTCTTCCAGCGAAGGCCCCTCGCCGGCCTCGCCCTCGACGCCTTCTTTTTCCCGGGTTCCCTTTACATTCAGCTCTTGCGGCGCTCCCCCTTCTGCCGAGGGGATATTTTCTTGTTCCTTCTTCTTTTTAGGCAATCTTCAAATCTCCTGTCTTTTTAGGGTCTATTCCGAATCGTGTTCCAGAATCTGACTGAGCAGCCGCGCCGTGTAATCGACGATGGGGATTACCACCGAATAGGGCATGCGGGTTGGGCCGATGACGCCCAGGGAACCGATGGTTCCGCGACTGCTGGAATAGGTAGATGTTACCAGACTGCAGCCGGAAATCCCGCTGTACTCCGTGTCGCTTCCGATAAAAATATTCACTCCCTCGGCGCTCTGGCTCTTATCGAGCAGCTCCACCAGAAGGCTTTTCTGTTCGAAGGTCCGAAACAGCCTTTTCATCCGTTCCAGATCGGCAAACTCAGGCTGATCGAGAATGTTCGAAGCCCCTTCGATGAAGACCTGCTCCCCGGCTTCCTCCTGGAAAACCTCCTGGGAAAGTTTGAGAGCCCGCTGAAGAAGCTTGTCATAGAGGGCTTTCTCCTTAGCCATCTCCTCAATGATCCGCTCCTTCACCTGCTGGATGGTGAGTCCCCCGAGGGTGTGGTTCAGATAAGCGGAAATCTGCTCCAGCTCCCGCGGGGCGATGTCTTCGTCGATTTCGATGATCTTGTTCTGGACCAACCCCGAGCGGGAGACAAAAACAACCAGAATTCTCCCCTGGGATAGCCGGATGAATTCGATCTGACGAAAAACCGTTGTGGTAAAGCGGGGAGCCATGACGATCCCCGTGTATCTGGAGATGGCGGAGAGCACTTTTCCCGCCTCCCGCAACCGCTCTTCCGCCTGCATGCCCTTGCGGCAATAATAGTCTTCGATCTTCTTCTGCTGCTGGGATGTCAGCGGCCCGACCCGTAGAAGCGAATCGACATAGAAGCGATATCCCTTTTCCGTGGGCACCCGTCCGGCCGAAGTATGGGGTGAGATGAGATATCCCATCTCCTCCAGATCGGCCATGACGTTGCGCACCGTGGCGGGAGAAAGGCTGAGATGATGCCGCCGGGTCACGGCCCGTGAACCGATCGGCTCGGCGGTGCCGATGTAGTCCTCGATGATGGCCTCGAGAATCCGGCGACTTCTTTCGTTGAGCTCTTCGCTCATCGCTTCACCGCCCCAAAAAACTCAAGCCGGAAAATCCGGCCGTCGAAAAATCTTAGCACTCCAGGGGAGGGAGTGCTAACGGAAGATAACATAACAATGGCCCTGGGCTTTGTCAAGGGCAAACCCGGCAGGAAAATGGCGGAATTTCTCAGAGAAAAGCGGTAATAATGTGATCGAAAAGAAGCCATCCTTCAAGGTCCATCCTCCAGCGGCCATCCCGCAGCACCAGACGATCTCCCGCCCTCCGCAGCGCCTCGGGAAATGTCTCTTCCACTCCGGCGCTGAAGCGGCGGCGGAATTCACCCTCATCGACGCCCTCGGCGGTTCGCAGGCCGAGATAGAGGGTCTCGGCCATGGCCCCGCGGCGATCGAAGGTCTCCAGCGTCTGCGCCGGATCTTCTCCCCTGGAAAGAGCAGCGGTATAAGGAGCAAGGTCCGCAGGAACCGCCCGCCGCTCCCCCCAGCCCCGCCCGCAGAAGGAATGAGCGCCGGCGCCGACCCCCAGATAAGAGCGCCGGCGCCAGTAACGGAGGTTGTGCCGGCACTCACGCCCCGGCCGGGCGTAGTTGGAGATTTCGTAATGACGGAATCCCTCCCGGCCAAGCCGCTCGTCGACGAGGCAAAAGAGCTCGGCGTAGCGGTCCTCATCGGGGAGATCGAGTCCGCCGGCGCGGTGCAGATGGTAAAAGGGCGTCTCCTCCTCCACCGTCAGTCCGTAGGCGGAAACATGGTCGGGGGACAGGTCGAGGAACCGGTCGAGTTCCGCCTGAAGCGCGCCCGCCGTCTGCCCGGGGAGGGCGAACATCACGTCGCAGGAGAGATTGGCGAAACCCGCCCGCCTCGCCCAAGTGGCGGCGTCCTTCGCTTCCTCCGGGGAATGGATGCGCCCCAGGAGTTCCAGCTTCCGCGGGTCGAGGGATTGAACTCCCAAGGAGAGACGGTTGACGCCGGCGGCGCGGTAGCCGGCCAGGGAGGCGGCGGTGAGGGTTCCCGGATTCGCCTCGAGGGATATCTCCACGTCGGCGGCAAACCCGAAACGATCTTCGGCCCGCGCAAGAATCTCGCCGATGGATTCCGGCGAAAGCAGTGAAGGCGTGCCGCCGCCGAAGAATAGGGTCTCAATCGGTCCGCCCCATTCTCCGCCGTCGGCGGCAAGATCGAGGTGGCGCATCAGCAACGCGGGATAGGACTCCAGAGACGACAAATGCCCCGGTACCGAGAAGAAATCGCAGTAGGGGCATTTTTTGCGGCAGAAGGGAACGTGCAGGTAAAGAGAGGCCATCCGGGCGCGGTCAGGCCACCACCCAGACGGTCTGGTTCTCGACCTTATGCAGGACTTCGGCGGAGATGCTTCCGTGGAAGAGCTCCTTCATCCGCGAGGCGTCGCTGCGTCCGATGATGATGGTGTCGCAGCCCGCCGCCGTCGCCTCGTCGACGATATCCTGGGCGACGCCGCGGCATACCGGTTTGATCCGCATCTGCAGCCGCTCCGGGGCGACGCCGCGCTCGCGCAGCATGGCGGCGATTTCCCCGACCAGCGTTTCGGCCTGCACCAGCTCCTGGTGATGGTCCTCGTCGCCGTGCACCTCCGGTGGCGCAGCGGGCTCCGTCGTACCGGGCACGCCGGTGGTCAGAACCAGCAGAACGAGCTCGCAGTCGCCAAGGGCGGGAACAACCCCGGCGGCGTATTCACCGGCCCGCCGGCCGCGGACGGTGTCATCGAGGGCGATAAGGGCTTTTTTCATGATTCACCTCGCAATCCCGGCCTGCGGCAAAACGCCGGCCGGTTAAACAAAGAACAGAAAGGATATCACAGCCAGGAAGAGGACCGCGAGCAGCACACCGATGCCGACCGGGTAGGCCGCGCTTCTGCTGCGCCGCTCGATCATCGCCTCCTCCTCGCTGAGGTCGCGGTCGCCGCCGGCCGCTCCGGCCATCAGGCGCAGCCCGTGCTTCTGGACGTTGCCTCCGGGCTCGGCGAAAAACCGGCTCAGCAGTTCCGGAACCTGTCGTACGAAGATCCGGTCGCACCAGCTGTTCAGGCCGCCGAACGCCTTGTCGGCCAAGGCATAGAATCCCCTTCCCCCCTTGCGGTAGACCCAGTCGGAATCGATATTGATGGAGCGGATCTCCGCAGGATAGATTCCCGACAGTAGCAGCAGGGTGAACGCCAGGGCGGAGAAGAAGAGGAGCTGGGTCTGGGCCAGGACATGGGAGGTGGTATAGGGCTGATAGTCCGTGGCATAGGGGAGCAGGTCATAAAGGAAGCGGGGGAAGGAGCCGATAAAGATGCAGGCAAAGGCCGTCAGGCCCATGGCCAGCAGCATGTGCCTCGGCGCCTCCTTGCAGCGCAGGCCCGAATCGTGCGAGTAGAAGGCAAAGAAGGGGATCTTGATCCCGGCGTGGTGGAACACCCCGGCCGAGGCGAAAAGCAGGATGAACCAGATGAAGCGCATATCCCCGTGGGCGGCGGCCTCCATGACCATCGACTTGCTCACGAACCCGCTGAAGAGGGGAAAGGCCGAAATCGAAGCGGCTCCGACAATGCAGAAAGCGCAGGTCCAGGGCATCGATTTGTAGAGTCCGCCCAGGTCGGTGGCATTGATCTTTCCGGTACGGTACATCACCGCCCCCATCGTCATGAAGAGCAGTCCCTTGAAGAGGATGTCGTTGAAGGCGTGTGCCACCGCTCCGTTGACGGCCAGTTCGGTGCCGATGCCGATGCCGACGACCATGAAGCCGACCTGGTTGATCAGACTGTAAGCGAGCACACGGCGCAGGTCGTTTTCGATCACGGCGTAGAAGATGGGAAATCCGGCCATGATCGCCCCGATCCAGATCAGGGCCTCCGTCCCTGGGTAGGCGCGGGCCAGCACATAGACCGCGGTCTTGGTGGTGAAGGCGGAGAGAAAGATGGTCCCGGTTATGGTCGCCGCGGGATAAGCGTCGGTCAGCCAGTTGTGCAGCAGCGGCCAGGCGCAGTTGACGCCGAAGCCGAGAAAAATCAGATGGGAGGCCAGTCCATTGAGACCGATAAAGCCGAACTCGGCGCTGCCGGTCTGCTGGACGTGGATGATGATTCCGGCCAGCAGGCAGAGCCCGCCGGCGACATGCACCATGAAGTAGCGGAAGCCTGCTCCGAGGGCCCCCGGAGTGCGCCGGGCCAGAATCAGGAAGGTGGCGGAGATGGTCAGGGTTTCCCAGAAGGCGAAGAGGGAAAAGAAGTCGCCGGCAAAGGTCACCCCCAGCGCCGCGCCGGCATAGACCAGCGCCGCCACGTTCTGCACGTCATCCTCGACATGCAGGGCGTACAGATTGGCAATGAACGCCACCAGATGGAAGATATAGCCGAAAATCAGACTGAGCCGGTCCATCTTGCCGAAGACCAGTTCATAGTCCATGAAGGAAACGGCCCAATGGCTCCCCTCAGGGATGGCGAGGAGGTTGATAAAGCTGAGTACCGGCAGCAGCAGCATCCAGGCCTGCCGGATCCGTCCCTTGAGAAAAGGAACCGCCAGCGCCCCTAGAATCAGGATAACGGCCGGAGGAAGGGCGTTAATCATAGTAGTCCTCTTTGCGCATCACCATGGGGCGCAGGATATATTTGGCCACCAGCACCAGCACCACGCAGGCAACGAAACCGTAGACCGAATAGAAGCCGAATTTTCCCTCCCAAGGGAAAATGGCGTGTTTATGATAAGCGAGATCGACCAGCAGCAGCAGAACGACGCAGGTGTAAAACCCATAAAGCAGACGTTTGACGTTCTGCGGCTTGTCGAACATCGCGAGTTCTTCATCGATGTCGACCTGGTGCTTGAAATCCTTTTCCCGGATTTGCGGTTTTTTCTTCTGTGATTTTTTCTTCATCGTCCTCTCCCTACAGGGTGGTAAAGAGGATATAGGCCAGATAGAGCACGCCCACGGTAAAAATTATATTGAAGACGGGGCGGTAGCCGTCCACCGGATCGTGGGCGAGGATCATCTTTTCTTCCTGTTCGTGATGTGGCTTCATGTGCAATCTCCGGGGCCGGGATCAGTCTAGGGGAAGAGCGCTTTCTGAATCAGCTGCAGAAAAACTGTAGGGTAGAAAAAGAGCGCCACCGAACAGAGCGCCGTCACGGTCAGCGGCAGCAGGCAGAAAATCGGCGCTTCCTTGATGCCGCTCGACACCCCTGCGGCCGGAGCGGCGAAAAAACCCCGGTATACGATCGGAAAAAAATAAGCGGCGTTGAGCAGCGAACTCACCAGGAGCACCACCACCAGGACCAGCTGATCGGCTTCCACCGCGCCGATGACCAGATTCCATTTGCTGATGAACCCCCCCAGGGGCGGCATGCCGATGATGCTGAGCGAACCGAGGAAGAAGGCCATATAGGTGACGGGCATCTGCCGCCCCAGGCCGTCCATCTCGCTGATGTATTTCTTGTGACTGGCGACATAGATCGCGCCGGCGCAGAAGAAGAGGGTGATCTTGCCGAAGGCGTGCATGGCGATATGCATGACTCCGCCGGTCATTCCGGCCGCCGAGAGCATGCCGGCGCCAAGCACCATGTAGGAGAGCTGGCCGATGGTCGAATAGGCCAGCCGCCGCTTGAGATTGTCCTGGGTCAGGGCGACCAGAGAGGCGACCAGGATGGTGATCGAGACGAAGTAGGTCAGGGCGACGCCGTAATCGAGCTGGCGCAGCAGATCGGGTCCCAGAATATCCAAAATGACCCGCAGGATGGAGAACACCCCGACCTTGACCACCGCCACGCCGTGCAGAAAGGAGCTGACCGGCGTGGGAGCGACCATGGCTGCGGGGAGCCAGCCGTGAAAGGGCATGATCCCGGCCTTGGCGAAACCGAAAACGAAAAGAACCAGCAGCAGGCCTATGGTGGCGGGAGAGGCTGCTCCGGTCATGATGCCCCCCGGCGTGAAGTCGAGGGTGCCGGCGGAGGCGTAGGTGATGAGCATCGCCGGCAGCGCAAATCCGATGGAGGTGCCGAGAATATAGGTAAGGTACTTGCGTCCCGAGCGGCGGGCCTCGTCATTCTGCTCGTGGGTTACCAGCGGGTAGGTGGAGAGCGAAAGCATCTCGTAGAAGAGATAGAGGGTCAGCAGATTGGCCGAGAAGGCGACGCCGATGGTCGCCGAAATGGCTATGGCGAAGGAGGCGAAATAGCGGGTCTGATCGTGCTCCTTCAGGGAGCGCATGTAGCCGATGGAGTAGATGGAGGTGAAGATCCAGAGGAAGGATGCGATCAGGGCGAAGTACATTCCCAGAGGATCGACTCTCAGCTGAATCGGCACCCCCGGTAAGACCTCGGCGAGAGTGAAGACGAACCCGCCCCCGGCCAGCACGGCCGGCAGCATCAATGCGATGATGCCGAACTTGGCGACGGCGATCAGAACCGTCCAGCTCTCCCGCAGATTGGGACGGCGGGCCGACACCATGATCGGAACGGTGCCGAGCAGCGAGACGAGAATCGCGGCCAGTGGCCAGATGGAATGTTGGTACGCCATGATCTCTCTTGTTCGGTAAAGGGGAGTGGCGAACGGGCCCGCGGCGCCGCCCGCCTCTTCTGTTAAAACCCTGCGGGAATCGCCAGGCGGATCACTCCGACGAGCTGTCCCGAGCCGAAGCCGACCAGCAGCAGGGCGATAGCGGTCACGATCAGCGGGTTGAGCATCATCATCGGCGCCTCCTGCACCGTCAGCATGCCATGCCCGCCTTCCTCCTTGCGGAAATAGGCGATTTCGATAATGCGGAAAAAGAGCACCGCGTTGACAAGGCTGCTGAAGATCAGCGCCGCGACGTAGCCCCACTGGCCCGCTTCGATCCCCCCGAGGATCAGATACCATTTGCTGAAGAATCCGCAGGTCGGGGGAACACCGATCATCGAGAAGGCCCCCACGGTAAAGGCCGCCATCGTGACAGGCATTCTGCGATAGAGGCCCTGCAGCGAATCGAAGGCGAGACTGCCGGTGCGGTGAAGGATCGCCGCGGCCACCAGGAAAAGGCACAGGGTCATCAGCGCGTCATTGACGATGTGCAGGATGGCGCCGGTCAGTCCCTGGCCGTTGGCCAGCCAGACGCCGCCGACCATATAGCCGACCTCGGCGATGATAATGTAGGTCAGCATCCGGCGCAGGTCGCGCTGGGCGAGGGCCAGAGCCGAGGCACAGACGATCGCCAGGGCCGCCACCCAGACAATGGCCGATGCCACGCCGGGGTGATGAAAGAAGGCATAATCGGGAGTAAAAATTGAAAAGATGACGCGGATCATCAGATAGACGGTCACCTTGGTCATCAACGGTGCAACCATGACGCCGGCGCCGGTTGGAGCCAGTGAATAGGCGTTGGGCAGCCAGTTGTGCAGGGGAAAGAGAGCCATCTTGACCCAGAGACCGACCATGATGAAAGCGAAAGAGGTCGCCAGGGCCGCCGGCTGGCCGAGTCCGGGGAGGATTCGGGCGATGTCGGCCATATTCAGAGAACCGGTCAGGATGTAGAGATAACCGACCCCCAAAAGGTAGAAACAGGCGCCGATCGATCCCATGATGACGTAGTTGAAGCTCGCCAGCGCGGCTCGTCCCCGTCCCATGGCGATCAGCCCGTAGCTGGTGATGGAGGTGATCTCCAGCAGCACATACAGGTTGAAAGCGTCGCCGGTGAGGATCAGGCCGAAGAGGCCGGCGATCAGGATCAGGTACAGAGTAAAAAAGAGGTATTCGCGCCCGGCCAGCTCCCGCTCCACGCTTTTCAGTGCGGAGAAGGTCGCGACAAGGGCAACGGCCGCTACCAGCAGCATCATCAGGGCGCTCAGCGGATCGACCACCAGCTCGATGCCGAAGGGGGGCCTCCAGTTTCCGACCGTGTAACGGATCGTCCCCTCACGCAGAACCCGCGCCAGCACCGCGATCGAACCCGCGGTGGAAAAGGCCAGCGCGCCGAGGGTCAGCGGTGCGATCCAGCCGCGGTTGGTCCGGCCCAGCAGGTTCACCACAAAGGCCATCAGCAGGGGCGCGGCGAGCACGTAGACATGCAGGTTGGTGGCCGTCATTTTCCGATCTTCTCCAGGATTTCGTCTTCTTCGAGAGTGCCGTACTCCCGATAGATGCGCTGCAGGATGGCCAGAGCGACACCGGTCACGCTGACCGAAACGACGATCGCCGTCAGCATCAGCACGTGGGGCAGCGGATTGACCACGGTTGCCGGATCGATGCCGTGCTTGAGCACCTCGTATTTGTCGAGAATCGGAATCCCGCCGCCGCGCTTGACACCGGTCGAAACGAAGAAGAGGATGATCGCGGTCTGAAAGATGTTCATGCCGAGCAGTTTCTTGACCAGGTTGCGCTTGCCGATCATGGCGTAGAAGCCGATCATCATCAGCACGACGTAGAGCCAGTAATTGTATTTGGCGACGATCTCCGCCAGCAGTCCTTCCATGTCAAAGCCCCTCGTCGAGTTCGCCGCCTGAGCCGAGATCCCAGTACAGCGATACCATGATGCTCATCACCGCCAGTCCGACGCCGACCTCGACCAGAAAGATGCCGAAGGAGCGCCACTCGATCGGGCCCAGGGGAATGATCGCGTCCAGGGCGCTGTAATCGAGAAAGAGCCCGCCCATAATGGCGCACAGGGCTGCCGTCCCTGTATAAATCAGGGCTCCGGCATTGCCGAGCCGGTTGTTGATCCGCTCGGAGAAGTGGCGGATCGAGGTCTTCAGATCGAAAGCCAGCGCCAGGAGGATGAAAGAGGCGCCGAGAACAACTCCGCCCTGGAAGCCGCCGCCCGGGCTGTAATGGCCGTGCACGACGATGTAGAGACCGAAGATCTGGACGAAGGGAACCATCACCCGCACCGCGGTCTGGATAATCAGGCTCTCGCCCACCGCCCGGGTCCGCGCCCGCTCCTGCAGCAGCTTCATTCCTTGGTCCTCCGCAGCACGCTGACCACCGCCAGGCCGGCGCAGTAGATGACCACCGTTTCGAACATGGTGTCGTATCCCCGGTAATCGCCGAGCACCGCCGTCACGATGTTGGGCACGTGGGTTTCCTCCACCGCCCGTTCGATGTAGACCGGCGAGAGATGGGTGCTCGCAGGCGAGGCGGGGTCTCCCCAGGCGGCGAAATCTTTGGTGCCGTAGAGCAGAATGGCACCGGTAATCGCGGTGGCCAACAGTGCGAGCGCTTTCAATCCTTGCTCCTTCGGCTGGTCCGCAGAATCGCGGCGATAAAGAGGACGGTGCTGATGCCGGCGCCGACCGTCGCTTCTGTGAAGGCCACGTCGACGGCTCCCATCTCCGCCCAGAGCAGGCACATGAGGAAGCTGTAGACGCCGAAGATGACGGTCGCCGAAAGCAGATCCCGGACGCTGATGACCGCCAGGGCGCAGATCACCACCAGGGCGAGTATGAGCAGATCGAGCTGCCAGATCATCGCTGTTTCTTCTCCTTTGTCCAGGGCTCGACGCCGATCACCAGGGCCGCCTCGGTGATCGCGTGGGTGGCTGTGGGGCTGGCCACGAAGACGAAGGCGGCAACGAACATGATCTTGATGCTGACCAGCAGGTTGGCGCCGGAAAACTCCTGCAGATTGAACAGGGCGATGCCCAGCACCACCAGCACCGCGGCCAGCGAGTCGCATTTGCCGGCGGCGTGCAGGCGGGTGTAGAAATCGGGGAAGCGCAGGATGCCGAGGACTCCGATGGCGAAGAAGAAGAGGCCGGCAACGATCAGCAGGGCGGCGACAACGGACATACAGCCTCCTTACGACTCCAGGTCTTCAAGGTTAACGCTCTTGCGGCGCAGGAAAAACTTGGTCGCCGCCAGGGTGGCGATGAAGTTGAGCATGGCATAGGCGATGGCAATGTCGACGAACATGCCGACATTGTCATAAAGGACGCCGATAAAAAGCAGCAGCACGGTGGTCTTGGTGCCGATGACGCTGCCGCCGAGGATCCGGTCGAGGATCGTAGGTCCGGCGATCACCCGGATCAGCGACAGCATCATGAGAAGCACCAGGGCGATGCCTCCGGCCAGAAAGAGCTGTTCCATCATGCACCCCCTTCCAGGGCCGCCGCCACGCGCCGCTCCATCTCGCCGGGTAAGCCTTCGGCGGTGCTCCGGGTCAGGGCATAGACGGTGAATTCGTCCTCGTGAATGCTGACGGTAATCGTTCCGGGGGTCAGGGTGATCGACTGGGCCAGGGTCACCTTGGAAATCGGCCTTTTGAGGGTGGTTCGGAACCGGACCAGCTGGGGATCGATGAGGTCGAGCATGCGGGGGTGCAAAACAAGGTAGGTCACCTGCAGATCGGCCAGCACGATCTGCCAGAAGAGCCAGGGCAGATAGAGGATCACGCCGAGAATACCGCCTCCCCAGCCCCGGCTGTCTCCGTAGAAAAGCAGGGAATGGCTGAACCAGGCGACCAGCAGGCAGGAGATAACGCCAAGGGTCAGATGGAAGGGATCGAACATCCCCGACATGATCACCCAGAAGGCAAGCATGACAAAAAAAGCGGCTATTTTGGCCATGATCGGCAACCCCTGCAAAACAAGTCAGAAAAAAAACAGGTTTTTGTCTCCTGAACGCACCCTCTCGGCAGAAGACGGCAAGTCCTCATCAGGAGCGCTTTCCGCTGTAAATCCGATATTGCTGAACAACGACCCGGGAGAACATTAAAATAAGCCGTTTTTTAACATGACTCCGGCCCTGGGTCAAGAAAATCCGACTGCGGTCAGCTTGCAGGACGGAGATGCTTGACGTATAATTACATGTTTTGCATGAGCCTTGATCCTAGCTTCGCATAAAATAGAACGTTTTTTTATATTTTCAAAGAGGAAGGATTTCATCATGTTCCGAAAAGTTTGCGCCGCAACCATCCAGTTCAACATCACCATGGGGGATGTCGATGCCAATCTGAACCATGTCCTCGCCGCGTTGAAACGGGTTCGTCAGCGCGATGCCCGACTGGCCGTCCTGCCCGAGATGTGGAGCACGGGCTATGCATACAAACACCTTGCCAAACTTGCTGAAGAGACCCCGCGGGTTTTGACGGCCCTGCAGAAAGCCAGCGCCGAACTCGGCATGGTCGTCGTCGGGAGCCTGGCGGAGAAGGAAAACGGCGTCATCTACAACACCGCCTACGTCGTGGACAAAGGAGAAGTGCTCGCCGGCTATCGCAAGATGCACCTCTTCTCCATGATGGGGGAAGACCGCTTCCTCGGTGCCGGGGACGAGTCGCTGGTGATTTCCACTTCAGTCGGTCGCCTCGGTGTGGCTATTTGCTACGATTTGAGGTTTCCCGAGCTGTTCCGCAAGATGGCCCTGGAAGGAGCCGAGATCGTCTGTCTTCCCGCCGAATGGCCGAAACCCCGGCAGGATCACTGGCGCACCCTGCTGCTCGCCCGAGCCATTGAAAACCAGCTGTTCGTGGCGGCGGCAAACTGCTGCGGCATCCAGGGGAAGCTCGACTTCTTCGGAACGAGTCTGCTCCTCTCGTCGCGCGGGGTAATTCTGGCCGAGGGAGGCGAAACCGAGACCGAACTCTTCGCCATTTTCGATTTCGAGGAGATGGCCACCTACCGTTTTCAGATCCCCTGCTTCAAGGACCGGCGGCCGGAAGTATACGGAAAACTGCCCTAATTTTCCAGAGATTGGGCTTCCTTGCGATATTCCGGGGGAATCTCTTTCAGAGTGTCCGCAAAATGCAGTTCGCCCCGGCGGTCGGCATAAAGGTAACGGGGAGCGCTCCCACCGGAGCGGGGAGAACGGAGGAGGGGCTCGGCGGCGGTCTCCTCGATCACCGACTCGAGGGTGAGTTCCTGCCTCCATCCGCCAAGAAGGGCAAGGCGG
This sequence comes from Desulfuromonas sp. TF, assembly GCF_000472285.1. Taxonomy (NCBI): domain Bacteria; kingdom Pseudomonadati; phylum Thermodesulfobacteriota; class Desulfuromonadia; order Desulfuromonadales; family Desulfuromonadaceae; genus Desulfuromonas; species Desulfuromonas sp. TF. The sequence goes on along the minus strand of NZ_KI421424.1, from coordinate 138,719 downwards.
CTGCGGAAATCGAGATAGAAAGCGCGCACCTCTGTCAGGATCGGCACGGTGGTTGGAACGCGGAGAAAAAACTGGTCCACTCCCGCTAAAAGTACGAGGAAAAGAGAGGTCCAGATCAGTGCTGGGACAATACGCTTCATAACGGTTCAGGCTCGAGCGATGGTGAGGAGAATGCGATAACCTATGGAATACCTTCCCCGTTGATCAGGGGCTGTGGCCGTGATCATGTCCGCCGTGGCCGTGGGAGCAGAGGCTGGAGCGGCGAGGACGATGCTTCAACTGCTGGATCACCGGCCCGGTGACGCATCGAGAACACTCCCCCTGCAGGGTGGAGTGGGTGATGTGATAATCATCGTCCAGCATGGTTTCGATCTCGCCGATAATCTCCCCCTGACGCAGCCGGTACTCGGGAAGGATGTCGATATGGGCCGACAGGGCGGAGATGTGGGAGCAGATCGACCAGGCATGGAGGTGGTGCACATCGTTCACCCCTTCCACCGCCCGCATCTTCTCAGCGACTTCGCTGATATCCACTCCCGCCGGGACTCCCTCCAGAAGGATGTGGGCCGCCTCCCGGATGAGGCGGACGGATCCCCAGGCGATGATGAGAACGATCCCTACGGAAATCAGGGCATCGAGCACATACCATCCCGTAAAGAGCATGATCACGCCGCCGATGATCACGCCCACCGAGGCCGCGGCATCGCCGAGGACGTGGAGGAAGGCGCTGCGGACGTTGAGGTCGTCGTGGGCATGGCCGTGCAGACGCCCGGCGGCGACCAGGTTCATCACCAGCCCGACTGTGGCGATGATGAACATCTCCTTGCTTTTGACCGCCTCGGGATGCTGGAAGCGGCCCCATGCTTCATGGAGGATGCCGAAGGCGATGAAAATCAGGGTCAGGCCGTTGATGAGCGAGGCGAAGATCTCCGCCCGATGCCATCCGTAGGTGCGCCGGTCGGTGGCCGGCCGGGTGGCCAGTTTAATGGCCATCAGGGACAGGATCAGGGCGAAGAGGTCCATGAAGACATGGGCCGCATCGGAGAGCAGGGCCAGGGAGTTGGTCCAGAAGCCGCCGATCGTCTCCGCCACCAGGGTGATGGCAGTCAGCGCGATGGCTATGCCGAAACCGCGGCTGATGCTCCGGTCAAGATGTTCTGATTCGGTCATGCGCGGCCTCCCGGTCTGTGCCTATTCTAGACCGTGCCCTCCGCCGAATCAAGGGTGTATGTTCGTCCCGCTCCCTTTCTTTTCGTCCAGCCGCAACCGGTTCCCATTTGAATCAGCCTGTGCTATGGTTTGGCCTTAATTTCCTCAAGGAGCAGCAACCATGTCCCAGTCCCTTTATGACGTCGTCATCATCGGCGGCGGTCCGGCAGGCCTCACCGCCGGTCTCTATACCTCCCGCGCCCAGCTCAGGACTCTTCTGGTGGAGCGTATGATCATGGGCGGTCAGGTGATGACCACCACCAAGGTAGAAAACTACCCGGGTTTTCCCGGGGGCATTGACGGCCCCGACTTGATGGTGCGCTTTCAGGAACATTGTCAGGAATTCGGGCTGGAAATTGAATATGGTGAGGTGGAAAGCCTTTCAGACCGAGGCCGGGAGAAAGTCCTGACCGTCGACGGCAAGGAAGTCCGCGCCCGCACCGTGATCATCACCACCGGAGCCGAACCGCGCAAGCTCGGCGTTCCGGGCGAAACCGAACTCACCGGCCGCGGCGTCTCCTACTGCGCCACCTGCGACGGCGCCTTCTTCCGCGAAGTGCCCGTGGCCATCGCCGGTGGAGGCGACACGGCCGCCGAGGAGGCCTTGTTCCTCACCCGCTTCGCCAGCAAGGTCTATGTCATTCACCGCCGGAACGAGCTCCGGGCGACAAAGATCCTCCAGGAGCGCCTGTTTGCCCATGACAAGATAGAGATTCTCTGGAACACTACCGTCGTGAGGGCCGAAGGGAACGCCTCGGGTCTTCAGGCGGTGGAACTGAAGGATACGGTCAGCGGCGAAAAACGCTGCCTTGATCTGCAGGGCCTCTTCGTTGCCATCGGCGTCACCCCCAAGGCCCATTTTATCGCAGAGGTTCTCGATCTCGATGAGGATGGCTATATCCTGACGGATGCCGAATGCCGCACCTCCATGCCGGGCGTTTTCGCCGCCGGCGACGTACGCAAGAAGATCCTCAAACAGATCGCTACCGCCGTCGGAGACGGCGCCGTGGCCGCCATTATGGCGGAGAAATACCTGGAGGGGCTGTAAGAAATACTCGTAAAAGACAATCAGGAGGGGGATTATGCTGGCCAAGGTACTTTCCGGAGCGTTGATCGGGATCAACGCCTATCCGGTGGAAGTGGAAGTCGATATCGCCCAGGGGCTGCCGCAGTTTTCCACCGTCGGCTTGCCCGAGGGGGCGGTCAAGGAGAGCAAGGACCGGGTCAAGTCGGCGATCAAGAACTCGGGTTACGAATTTCCCGCCCGGCGCATCACCATCAACCTGGCGCCGGCCGACATCCGCAAGGATGGCGCCGCCTTCGACCTTCCCATGGCAGTCGGCCTGCTCACGGCCACCGGCGCCCTCAAGCCCGCCCGCGAAGGCCGCTTCGTCTTCATGGGGGAGCTCTCCCTTGACGGCCGCATCAAACCGGTCAAGGGCGCCCTGCCGGTTGCCGTGGCAGCCAAGGACTGGGGCGTCACCGCCCTCATCCTGCCCGAAGAGAATGCCCCCGAAGGGGCGATCGTCGACTCCCTGCCGGTCTACGGAGTTCGCGATCTCGGCGAAGTGGTCGCCTTTCTAACCGGCGAAAAAGAGCTGGCCCCCTGCCGGGTCGACGCCCTCGACCTGTTCGCCCGAGCTGCCGTCCACGTCGAGGATTTCGCCGAAGTGCGCGGCCAGGAAAACGTCAAGCGCGCCCTCGAAGTCGCCGCGGCCGGAGGGCATAATCTCCTGATGGTCGGCCCTCCCGGGAGCGGCAAGACGATGTTGGCCAGGCGGCTCCCCACCATCCTCCCTCCCCTGTCCTTTCCCGAATCCCTTGAGACGACCAAGATCCACTCCATCGTCGGCCTGCTGCCGCGCCAAGACGCCCTCGTCGCCGTTCGCCCCTTCCGCAGCCCCCATCACACCGTCTCCGACGCCGGGCTCATCGGCGGCGGCACCGTTCCCAGGCCCGGCGAGGTCTCCCTGGCCCACAACGGGGTCCTGTTCCTCGACGAGCTCCCCGAGTTCAAGAAAAACATTCTCGAAATGCTGCGGCAGCCCCTGGAGGATGGACATGTGACCATCAGCCGCGCCGTGCAGAGCCTCACCTACCCCGCCTCCTTCATGCTGGTGGCGGCCATGAACCCCTGCCCCTGCGGCTTTCTCGGAGACACGAAGCACGACTGCACCTGCACCCCGCCGATGATCCAGCGCTACCGCTCCCGCCTCTCCGGGCCGCTCCTCGACCGCATCGACCTGCAAGTCGAGGTCCCCCGCATCCGTCACCGAGAGCTCGCCGACCCCCGCGACGGCGAGCCGAGCACCGAAATCCGGGGGCGGGTAGGCCGGGCCCGCCAGATCCAGCGCGAGCGCCTCGCGAAGTTCAGTCTCCACGCCAACGCCCAGATGCAGGCCCGCCACATCCGCCGCTTCTGTCCGGTGGACGAAGAGGGACAGAAGCTCCTCGAGATGGTCACCGACCGCCTCGGGCTCTCCGCCCGAACGTACACCCGCATCCTCAAGGTGGCGAGGACTATCGCCGACCTGGTCGGGGAGGAGCAGATCAAACAGGCGCACCTGGCCGAGGCGATTCAGTATCGGAGCCTGGATCGGAAGACACGCTGATTGGAAAAATCGCGACGGGCACGCTTGCGGCCTCTAAAAGGACCTCAATAGACGCTCCGTTATTCTCTGTTTACAAATGGGTGGTTGGTTCAGGCAAACTTCCTTGCATCGGCGGTGGAGAAACCGTATAGTAACAGCGTCTTATTATAAGCAGTTAGACCTGCGGAACCGACATAAAGAGGTCCACGGATGCCCGATCAGAGTCTTGAGTACAAAGTTTATCAGCAGATCAAGGACATGATGCTGAATTTTGACATCGTTCCTGGCCAACGGATAGTTATCACCGAGCTGGCCGAGAAACTCGGGGTGAGCCGGACTCCGGTCAAGATGGCCCTCATCATGCTGTCGAAAGAGGGGTTCGTGGACTATGCGCCCCGCCAGAGCTGCTATACGATACACCAGTATTCAAAGGAAGAGCTGGACAGCCTTCACGACTTCAGGGTGCTTCTCGAACTGGGCGCGCTGCCGAAATCGATCGAGAATCTGACTCCGGCGAAAATGAAGGAACTGGAAAAAAAAGCGCAGGATTTCAAGCGGGCGGGGGACATTGACAAGCGGGAGCTGCGATTCATGCTTGACCTGAGCTTCCACTCTTGTTTTGTCGACCTGGCGGGGAGTCCTTATCTATCCGAAGCTTACAGGGAAGTGTATCAGCGCTTTTTCATGCGCCGCAGAATCAGCAATTTCTTCGGCGACCGGTATACCCATGCCTTTGCGGAACATGAAGAGATTCTCGAGGCCTTCCGGCAGCGCGACGCGGAGCGGGCGAAGCGGGCCATCTGCACCCATGCCGCGGCGACCAAGGAGTTCGTCGACTCCATCTACTTCTGACCTATCTTTTTACCACCCGTTCGCTCCGCTCACTGGAGACACGGAGACACGGAGAAAACCTGAATCTTTTGATTTCCTCCGTGACTCCGTGGTGAAACATTCCTCTTAAATCATCATCTTGAGCGGTATCAGAGCTCCTTCCCCGGATCCTTGACGTTCTCGATGGTAGCGAATTCGATGTTGTACACCTTGTCCCCCACCTTCTTGGCTTCACGCACGTAGACGTTCTGGACGATGTCGCGCGTCTCGGGGTCGATGTAGATCGGGCCGCGGGGACTCGCTATTTTCAGCCCCTTGAGGATCTCCATGGCCTTGTCCCCGTCGATCTTCCCGTTCAGCTCCCTGATTACGGTATAGATGGCCGACATGCCGTCGTAGGCGCCGATGGCATGACCGTTAGGACGCGTGTTCGGATCGATTTTCCGATAGGCCTCCAGATAGGCGGCATTTTCGGGGGATTCATGGGCGGCCGAGTAATGATAGGTCGAAATCACCCCCAAAGTGGCATCCCCCATCGAATCCATGGCACCGTCGTCGAGAAGGTCACCGGTGGCGAGCAGGGTCACTCCCGCCTCCTTCAGACCGCGCTCCTCGAAGGACCTCATGAAGGCCATCCCCATCTGCCCGGTCGGGAGGAACACGAAGAGGCCTTGGGGAGTGCTGTCCTTGATGCGCTGCATGTAGGGTGCGAACTCCAGGTTCTTCAGCGGGACGCGCACTTCGCCGACGATCTCGCCTCCCTTGGCCTTGAAGGCCTTCTGGAACGCCTTCTCGGCGTCGTGCCCCGGGCCGTAATCGGCCACCAGGGTGTAGGCCTTCCGGTAGCCGTTGTCGTACGCCCACTGCGCCATCGGCGCCGAGACCTGGGGAAGGGTGAGGGAGGTTCGCACGATGTAGGGGGACTTGGTGGTGATGATCGAGGTCGCGGCCAGCATGTCGATCAGGGGAGTCTTCGCTTCGGTGGCGACCGGCGCACAGGCGAGCGCATCGGGGGTGAGGCCGAAGCCGGCGATGAAATCCACCTTGTCCTGCACCACGAGCTCCTGGCAGAGCCGCTTCGCTACCGCCGGTACCGGGCCGGTGACATCCTTGAAGATCAGCTCTATTTTCTTTCCGGCGACGGTATCGCCATGCTGAGCCATGTAGGCCTTGATGGCGTTGGTCATCTGGCGCCCGGAATCCGCAAAGGGCCCGGTCAGCTGGAGGACCAGGCCGATCTTGACCGTGTCTGAGGCTGCAGCAGCCTGGCCGGCCCAAAGCATAAGCACCCCACAGACAATGACCAGTAAACGGCTTTTCATCCTGCTGCGAATTCGTGTCATTACGGGCGTTCTTCCTTTCATGGCAATCTCCTTTTGTGACTCCTAGGGGCCCCTAGGGGAAAATCCGGGGAGGAAAATGCCCCCCCAGACGATGTAGCACCGTTGTAGAGCTGTTCCCGACCGCGGCGAATCATTCAGCCGGCAGCACTGCGCAGGAGCTTCTTTTCGGGATTCCCTGCACAATGTTCCTTTGAGACGATTTCTTCCCTGAAAACCTCCACAAGATGGTGGAGGTGAACAGGATCATCAAACGGGCTGCCTGCAAGAGCCACGCACTCTGCCTGTTGCCCGGCCGCCAACCTAGCCGGGGCGACTCCCCAACGCTGGCGCGGCAGCGATGTTGCCGCGCGCAGGATGTCTTCCATGGGAAGGCCCGCCCGGGCAAAAAAATCGAGCTCGTCGATCAGAGCCGCTCCGTGCCGCACCCCATGGCTGCCGGCATCCGAGCCGGCAATCAGCGGAACTCCCAGCTCCGCGGCCAGCCCGACATGCTCAAGATGGGAATCGAGAATCCGACGCAGGTTAGCGACCGTCTGTCCGTTCCATCCCGCAATTTCAGGATGCTGCCACTGGAAGTGGACCGGCGAAAAGGTGGGCACCCAGGCGATCCCCTGCTCAGCCATCCCCTGCAGCACCTCACGGGTCATGAAAAAGCCGTGTTCGATGGAGTCCACGCCTGCGGCCACTGCGGTTTCGAGGCCATCGATTCCGCTGCAATGGACAAAGGTGCGCAGCCCCTGTCGGCGCGCCAGGCTCACGATAAGACGCAATTCCTCCTCGTTGAATTGGGGTTTTCCCTTCACACCCCCTGCTTCGAAATCGATGATGCCGGTCAGGATCACCTTGAGTTCGTCCGCCGTCTTGCCGATCTCGCGCACGGCCGCTTCGATTTCGGTATGGCCGGCCACTTCCCGTGCCATGAAACTGCCGTAGCGGCCGGGCCGCCGCAGTCCCAGCCCGGCCGAACGCACCGTCACGGTTCGGGACTCGCTGCGAATGGCGTGGTTGATTCCGTAGCGGTCACCGGCATCCACGACCAGGGTCACTCCGGCCGCCAGGTTTGCCGCGACATTGGCCCGGGCCACTTCCTGCATTTCATCGTTCGTTGCGTTCAGGTATTCGCTGCGTGCCTGGAACTCGAGCTGCCCGCCATCGAGGAAAAGATGACAATGGGCTTCCACCAACCCCGGCATCAGGAAGGGGGCGCGCCGAACCGGGATCTTCCGTTTCTCCAGTGCGTCCGTGAAATCGCCTGCCGCAACATCGGTGATGTTGCCGTTTTCAACGACCATTGTATAGGGACCGTCCGGAAAATATTTTTCGCCGTCGAAGTAGCTGACGGCGACAATGGCATAATGGCGGCTCATGACCGGTAAAACCTCCGCACCTGGCGGAGCGCCTTGCCCCCGGTGAGTTCGATAAAGTCGCGGAAGGTCTGCATCACGTAGTTGTCTTCCGGCAACGGTCCGTATTCTTTCCAGGGCGTGCCCAGCACCGTATTCATGCCGGCCGGAACGGCAACGGTCAGAAAAGCGCATTCGAGCTGCTCCTTGAGAGCTGAACCATCGGCGGCCTTGCTCGGCAGCTGCTGGCCGATATTGCTGAGTCCGCCGGAGATATTGATGCCGGCCAGATCAGGGTCGCTGCCGATCAGACGGATCCCTTCGAGGGTGGCACGGGTCATCCCCGTCGTATCGGCGATCAGGGCGCTGACGGAAATATCGACAAACACGTCGCTGAGGCGCAGGCCGTGGTCGCGCACCAGGCGAAGGCTTGACCGCCTGGCCGTGGCGGCTATTTCCTCGCCGGTTTTATTCGGCGTGCCGACGCCGTCCTCGAGGCGCTCGGTCCCCATGAGAATGACCCGGAACGGGCGGATTTTCAAAAGGTCCATCAGCTCCCAGCGGGTTTCGGCAATGGAGTTGATGATCGGCAGCTCCCCGCCCGCCTTTTCCTGGTCGTAAGCCTTGAGGCAGACTTCCTGGACCTCGGCGTTTGGAAAATCAAAGGAGAGCGGCACGGAAACCGCCGCCTGGATCGCCCGGATCACTTCCGCCATGAACTGCGGATCTTTCATGGCCCGGGTGCCCGCGTTGACGTTCAGGGCAAAGGCGCCGGCTTCCACCTGCCTGACAGCGAGAGCCTGGATGCCGGCAAAGTCCTCATTTTCAAAGAGGGCACGGGTACTCTTGAAACCCGGGTTGATTCTTTCGCCCAGGACGTTGAGCTTAAATTTCTGCATGATTACTCCTCGAATTTATAGACCAATCCGTTTCATGAAAACCTTCTGGAAGTCCGGCTGGGTGCTCAGATCGAAATGACGGCAGCGCACCGCCAGCTCCCCGGCCTTTTCACGGGCGTCCCGTGAAGTCAGCGTCATCCGCACCCCGGCGCCGGCGGCGTTGCCGACCTGCGTAAACCGCTCCCGGGGGATGTCGGGGAACATCCCGATCCGGATACAACTCCGCACGTCGAGGTAAACACCGAACGCTCCGGCGATCACCACCCGATCTATATCCGACTCGACCAGTCCGTATTCCCGGATGAGCAGATCGATCCCAGCGCGAATCGCCGCCTTGGCCAGCTGGACTGCACGCACGTCCTCCTGGGTGAAGGCCACCTGCGGGGCCAGCAGGCATTCGCGTCTGTCGCCGGCCTCCCTGACGGCGGGATGGCCCAGGCAGATGCGCCCGCGCCGGTCGATGATTTGCGCCCTGCTCAGTGCCGCCAGCGCATCGACCACACCCGAGCCGCAGATTCCCACCGGGATGCCGCCTCCGATCACTTCCAACTGCAGGTCGCCGGAGGAAAATCGGACCCGCTCGATCGCGCCATGGGCGGCACGCATCCCCGAAGAAATGTTTCCGCCTTCGAGCGCCGGCCCCGAGGGCGTGGAGGCAGTGACGATCGTGCCATGATGAATCAGTGAAATTTCCGTGTTTGTTCCGACATCGACAATAAGGCTCGTCCCCTCCGTCCAGTGCTTTTCCGTGGCGAGCAGCGTTGCGACATGGTCTCCGCCGACAAAGCCGCCGATGTTGGGCAGGACATGCAGATAGGCTCCCGGAAGGACGGAGATTCCGAGGTCGCGGGTCTTGATGTCGAGGGCCGTGCAGGCCGCCGGAACAAAGGGGGCGCGTCCCAGCTGCGACACCGGCAGACCCAGCAGGAGATGATGCATGGCCGTATTGCCGCAGAGGGTGATATCGGCGATTTCGTCGGGGCTTGCCGAAACGGCGCTGCAAAGGTCCGTGGCCAGAGTGGTGATCGCCTCGACCGCGGCCCTTTGCAGCTCGCGCTGACCTCCACTCAGGCGGATTGCATGGTTCATCCGGCTGATCAGGTCGGCGCCATAAGCCACCTGGGGATTTTCAAGGCCGAGGCTCGCCAGGCGTGCTCCCGTTTCCAGGTCGATAAGGTATGCCGCCACATTGGTGGTGCCGAGATCAACGGCAAGCCCAAGCAGCCGCTTCCCGACCGGAATCACGCCGAGCAGCTCACCATCGCGTTCACAGGCACGCAGCCGCCAGTCGTTCTCACGCAGCATGGGCGGCAGTTGCTGCAGGGCGCCGAGGTCGCAGCACCGGATCCGTTCCTTGCCGAGAGTGTTCAGGAGGCGTTCAAAGTCGCCACCGTTCTCCGCCAAGGCTGGGTGAGCCATCTCGACATCAAAGGAGGAGACGAGAGGGGAGAATGGAAATGCCGCGTCGTCATCGTCCGCTTCGGCATCGGTTCGGACGACCTGGGCGAAAGCTCGGGGCGCCACCTCCACGACACAGTCCGTGACCGGCCGAATCCGGCAGGCACGCATCCACTGGTTGCCCTGCTCGAAAGAAAGCCGATCATCGACATCTCCATCCAGGAATTCAACCTTTCCGGAAATAATCCGGAACGCGCAACTGCCGCAGGCGCCCTCCCCGCCGCAGGCGCCGACCATGCGCATACCGGTCCGCCGAGCACATTGCAGAAGGGTCTCCCCCCCGACGACTTCGATGACCAGGTCCAGGCCGGCGAAATGGACCACCCGTCGGGTCGGCTCTTTTGTCAACGCGTCCGATACCTGCATTGTTCCCTCGAAGAACAGGTGTCACAGCGCCTGCGCCAAGGCTTCGCTGTAAGTCCTTTGCCGACGTTCACCAGAATGGACCGCGACTTCACGGGCCAGAGCATCCCCTTTTGCGTGACGGTAATCCCGATCTGTTCACCCCCGGCCAGCCCGACAACCTTGGCCTGCTGATCAAGGGAAAGGCCCCGACCGCCCGGCGTCAGCATGTCGCCCGTCGATAAGCCCAGCCGCCGGGCCTCGCCCCGCACTTTCCGTGCGGCAAGGCGCACGGTGTAAATCAGCAGTTCATTGCCCAGTTCATCCAGGGCAAGCGCCAGGGACAACTTGCGCTCGACACATAGAGTGGAAACCCGCTGTTCAAGGGCGGGACCCAGGGTGCAGGCCACGGCCGTGACTCCGTTCAACCCGCCAACGGCTTCAACTCCCGGCGCCTGCAAGGCCCCATCCCCTAGAAGGAGCTCTGCAGGGGTGCCGAGGAGCTCCCTCGATGCGATGTTCCGAAAGCTGCACTTCGGCGCAACCAGTGACTCGGATACGATCAATGACAGGGACTCCTGCCGGGCCTTCAGCGCGGGCCCCGCGGCCCGCGGCCGCTTCATCGCGGCGGCAAAAGCCCTGGACAGATCGATGTCGGCAACAACTGCCATGGTCTTCCTCAGGCCGAATACTTATGCACCGACCGGTACAGCGCCCTTACATTCTCCAACGGACTTTCATCGGGGACGCCGAAGGCGCAGTCCAGGATAAAGCCCCCGTCCTTGCCGACATTCTCAATCAGGCGACGGCAGGCCGCATCCACCTCTTCCGGGTTTCCCGTGGCCATCAAGGATGGAGAGACGTTGCCGCGCAGGCAGACGACATCGCCCAGCACCTCCTTGGCTTCGACCAGGTCGCTGCGCTCGAACCAGTAAATCGCTTTTTTTGCCGGGATGTCGCCGATCACTTCCATACGCTTGGTACAGACCGACTCCCAGAGGCAGACGGGGATCAGGTCGTTTTCAATCAGGCCGAGCAGCATCTGCCTGAACTGCGGCCACCAGAACTTCTTGAACTGATCCTGGGACATGAAGGAATCGGGCGCCCAGTGGATGGGGATGAACACGAAGTTGTTGCCGCTCGCCTTGGCGCCGGCGATCGCATGGCGCAGGAGCAGCACCAGCGCCTTGTCCATGGCTTCGAGCAGCTTGTCCGGGCGGCGTCGCATGTCTGTGAGGATCCCCTTGGCGCCCCGGAAGAAATCACCGAAGTAATCGAAGGGAGCATTGGTGCCGACCGCATGCGAGGCCGGATAGCCCAGATCCGCCATCTTCCTGGTGAAAGCCGCCCGGTGTTCGGCCAGGCGCTGCGCTTCCGCCGCCGTTTCCTGCAGGGCGGCCAGAGCCCGGACGGCTCCGGGATTGCCGAAATGACGCATATTGACCACCAGCTGGTGATAGTAGAGTCCGGCGAACTTCGGCAACTCCTCGATTCCTTCGAAGGCCGAGGCGATCCTCGGCAGATACTTGCCCAGGTAATAACCGGTCGGGTCGAAGATATAGTCGTCGTATTCGTCGGCCGTCATGTACTCGCGGTCGATGTATTGAAAGGGCTGGTTGTCGCCGACTCCGTGCCCGGGCCACTCGATCTGCTTGAAACCGATCTTCTCGCAAACCGGGCCGAGGGTCGTGACATGGACCGGGTAGTACAGGTCCGGATCGAGTTCGAGCAGAACCCGCTGCAAGATCTCGCAGGCCTTGTCGTAGTCGTACATCAGCTCGCGATTGGTAATGCCGCCATAGCGGGCGAGCCAGAACGAGGCTTGAAACGCGGTCGGAACGCGATCCGTCTGGCGCAGCGCGACCGCATCCAGGATGCGCTGCATTTTCTCTGCATAACGTGCGGGCCCGGTCTGGTCAGTCATGACATCACTCCCCCATGCATTTGCGGCTGTAGGTCACGGCATCCACCGCATTCAATCCGAAAGCATCGGCGCCGGTGTAGGCGCGGATTGTCTCATCGATCTGGCCGCCGCCGATCTGAATCTTCAGCTTGTCACGCATGCCGGCAGCCTCGATCGCCTCGATCGTCTCTTTCATCGAATCGAAGGCCAGCGTCAGGAAGCCGCTCAAGCAGACGACATTCGGCTGAAACGCCTTGATTTCTTCGATGAATCTGGCCACCGGGACATCGATCCCGATGTCCTTCACCTCGAAACCGTTGATGTCGAGCATGAAGGTGACGATGTTTTTACCGATGTCGTGCAGGTCGCCATGCACAGTCCCGATCAACACCCGTCCAAGCTTCCGCGACGGGCTGTCCGGCGATTGCTGGATCAACGGCTTCGTCATGGCGCCGATCTGGTCGAGCACCTCCCCGGCCAGGATCAACTCGGGAAGGAAATATTCCCCTTCCTCAAAACGCTTTCCTACGATATCCATGGCTTCGCGGCAGAGATCGAGCACAACCAGAGGATCGACTCCGCCATCCAGCATCTCTTGCGCCAGGACGAGGGCGTCTTCTTCTTCCATCTCGGCAATCAGTTCGACCAGCTTTTCCTTGTCGCTCATCATTCACCTCGGTTCCTGATACTGGGTAAAACAAGGCCCACTGCTTATCCGACACGGAGGCGCCGGGAGGGATCGGCGGCCGTTTGAACACGCTGCGCGGCACCCGATTCAACAATAATTTCAGCGAGAACATGTTCGTTGCGGTGACCCATCAAGTGGACACCGGCAACTCCGGCAATCTCCCGAAGGGCCTGGATGGTCTCGATGCAGATCTTCTTTCCTTCCAGCTTCGGATCATTTGCCTGTTCAATACGCCGGATCACTCCGTCAGGAATCACCACGCCCGGCACATTGCCGTTCAGCCAGCGGGCGACGCGCACCGAAGCCAGCGGCCCGACCCCGACCAGGATCCGACAGCGCTGCTCGAGCCCGCGCGCCCGCACTTCGACCATGAATTTCTTGAACATTTCGAGATCGAAACAGAACTGGGTCTGGATAAACTGTGCGCCCGCCTCGATCTTCTTCTCCAGGTTCACGAGACGGGATTCGAGTGTCGGTACGAAAGGACTGATCGTAGAGCCAAGGAACAGGTTCGGGATCGAGGACAAGCGTCGTCCCGAAGCATATTCGCCACGATCGCGCATGCCGCTGGCGATCTCCAGGAGGGAGACGGCGTCGAGGTCAAACACCGGACGGGCCTGGGGGTGATCACCGGATTTGACGTCGTCGCCCGTCAGGCAAAGCAGGTTGCGGACTCCAAGCGCAGCCGCTCCCACGAGATCGGCCTGGATGGCAATCCGATTGCGGTCACGGCAACCGGTCTGGAAAACGGAGGCATATCCGCCGGCGGCAAGGATTGTCGAGGCGGCCAGACTCGACATGTGGCAATTGGCGCCGGCACTGTCGGTCACATTGACGGCATCGACCAGCCCGCGAAAGTGTCCGGCCCTTATCAACAGGTCCTGGGGATCCACGGAATCGGGAGGGGAAATTTCCGCCGTCACCAGGAAACGCCCCGACCGGCAGGCCTGCTCGAAGGCCGCCGGCTGCCGTTCCGGCGGTGAGGGTGCTGGAGGTTGATTTTCGGCAGGGGTACATTTTTCGCCCAGTACAATCTCGAGCCAACTGGAAGAACCCTCCCTGCTGTAATCGACGGGAGGCTGTATCCTGGCGATCTCCGTATGCATGGCCATCTGCCCGGCACCTTTGAACGCTTCCAGCCAGACACAAGGCATGTCCGTGTGGACCTCGCAGCAACCCTCGGCAGTCACGCCGCCGCAGGGGCCGTTGCGCAGCCGCTTTGCGCAGTTCATGGGACACGCCATGCCGGTCGCGGAGAGCACACACTGTCCGCACATCCGGCAATCGAAAAGGATCCCCTTCAACCTGCTTTCTACGGCTGCCAATAAGCGGTCTGAGCGTTTCCGGCCCAGCAATGAGAGACCGGCCCGCAGCAACGGCAAGATCCGGCAAAAGCCCTTGTAGAAGAGCTCCATGCTCCGTGCATGACGAACCGACCAGTGACGCACACTTCTCATCGGCTTACCCAATCCCTATCGACAGCACCCTGGAGTCGATGATGATTCTTTGAATTCTACCGTGAATTCACCAATGAATTCGATGCTGCATACAGTCTTATATAACGCTGTTATTTTGTCAAGTGGATAAATGTAAAAACCACCCGTCGGGTCAACCGACCAGGGACGTCAGTGCGACATCAGGACGGGCAGCGTCATGTCCTTCAGGAGCTGC